>JAGHRT010000038.1 GCA_018066245.1 Candidatus Equimonas faecalis
TCCTGCTGGATGCCGAGAGCATGGAAATCGTGAACGCCGCCCAGGTACGCATGGAAGATGCAGAGGTGAGCGACGACGATCCCCTCTTCACCGGTATCGGCACCGTACTCGCCGAGCCCGCCGCTCCGAGTGCCCCCGCCTATGACCTTCAGGGCCGCCCAGCAGCCAACGGCAGCCACGGCACCATCATCGTGAAGGACGGCAGGCGAATCATCCTCTAAAAGCAGTTCCTCCCCACCAAAGCCGGCGACCCTTATGGCCGCCGGCTTTTCTTATGCGCTTATTGGCGTAAAAGTGGAATTCTCTTAGCATTTGGCTTTTAACCCTAGCTGCGGCTGAGCGACCGAAGGGAGTAGTAAGGGACATAGTAGAATGACGTACCCACCGCCGCACTGCAGTGCCGTTACGGCAGCCAAGTATTCAGGACGCTGGGGTCCTACTCCCCCTCATGACAAAACGTGCGTGCCCCTGCACGCCCAAAAGCACACGCCGCCAAGCACTGAGACAGCAAATGGCCGCGTTTTTATATAGAAGCAATAACATGAATACAAAAAGACGTGCCAGAAGTCACAAACCGACTTTGGCACGTCCCCTTATAATACATTGACAATTAATTTAAAAGTCGTCCATGTACATCCCAAGTACGACTGCCATTCTTGATGAGGAGCTGATGACCATTGAGTACTTTCTTGGTTGACGTTGGAGTGTCTTTGGGGGTGAAGGCACTGAATATTCCGTCAGCATTACCTCCCACAAAACTTGCGTTAATGGTTGAACCATAGAAAGTCTTGGCATTGAGTGTCATCCTCACACCATTTTTCTCCTTTGCAACAGTAAATGTACCACTGACAATATAATATACCGTTTGGTAATGCATATTGCCATCCTCTCCCTCTACAAAGTCTGTAACAATGGCGGACGGGGAGTCTCCACCATCGTTTCTACCAGGGCTAGCTAGTATGGTACCCTCCATATAGGAAGAATTAATCGGGTAAGTTCCAGGCGCTATGCCCGTGTCAGATTGGGACGAGGTAAAGGCAAGGAGATATATTACATAATCACTTGAAACCAAGCTAATCCAAGAATACGATCTGCCATCCGATGAATCTTCTTCTACATAAACATTGTCAAATTGATTTATATTGAACGTAGTAGGGCTGGAAGGTTCCCGATTGTATTTGTCGTCCTCATTCGTTATCGTAATGGTGCAGGAGCCATAGACGCCGCTGCCGTCGGCTGCGGTGGCCTTGATGGTCACCTTTCCAGCGGCCTTGGCCGTTACGAGGCCCGTAGATGAGACGGTGGCAATGGAGGTGTTGCTGGATGACCATGTCACATTCTTGTTCGTGGCGTTCGAAGGGCTTACCGTTGCTGACAACTGCTTCGTAGTACCTACGGTCAGCGAGGCCGTCGAGGGCGTAACGGATATGCTGCTCACGGCTATCGTACTATTCTTTATCGTCACGGTGCAGGAGCCATAGACGCCGCTGCCGTCGGCTGCGGTGGCCTTGATGGTCACCGTTCCTGCTGCCTTGGCCGTTACGAGGCCCGTAGATAAAACGGTGGCAATGGAGGTGTTACCGGATGACCATGTCACGTTCTTGTTCGTGGCATTCGAAGGACTTACCGTTGCTGACAACTGCTGCGTGTCGCCTACGGCCAGCGAGGCCGTTGAGGGTGAGACGGTAACATTAGTGACTAAGCCATTGTAAAAATCAGCAGCCTCTATAATGCGGAAACTATTACCATCATCCTTATATGTCCAGCTGTCAATAAGCACCTGCTTACTGCCGCCTAGATTGATATTGTGGGAAGCGTCAAAGACAAGGCGTACGGTTCCGTTTGATGCATCGGCAAAAGTAATGGGTGCGGATGGCTGGTCGGTAAGAGTTCCTTGCAAATCGGCACTCACATACTTTTTCGTAGCCACATTGTAAAGGTAGAGGTTGTCGCCTTGTTTGATGAAGGCAAAATGTTGGAAAGTATTACTAAGGCTTACTTCTTGATTCACATCCCCTTCACTCGTCCCCCATATACGTGTATCGTTCTGGGCTCGTACGGTTAGCCCTCCGCGCACATCTGTATATATGATATAACTCTTATTGGGTTTCACATCATTGGCACCAAGCACATCAGAAGGCGTTGTCTGAGCAAAAGTAGCTGTCAGTGAAATATCCTTTATTGCCGTGAAGGTATAGGGATTCTGGACCGAACCATCACTCCATTTTACGAATCTGTATCCACTTGCAGGTGTCGCCTTGACAGTTACCGTCTGGCCGCTTTCGTATGTACCACTGCCAGAGACAGTGCCCATCGATGTGTTGGAAGATGTCACTGTAATGGTATAGGTGTTAGTAGGGGGTATTACATTTGTTACTGTCACGGTGCAGGAGCCATAAACACCGCTGCCGTCGGCTGCGGTGGCCTTGATGGTCACCGTTCCAGCGGCCTTGGCCGTTACGAGGCCTGCAGATGAAACGGTGGCAATGGAGGTGTTGCTGGATGACCATGTCACGTTCTTGTTCGTGGCGTTCGAAGGGCTTACCGTTGCTGACAACTGCTTCGTAGTACCTACGGTCAGCGAGGCCGTCGAGGGCGTAACGGATATGCTACTCACGGCTATCGTACTATTCTTTATCGTCACGGTGCAGGAGCCATAGACGCCGCTTCCGTCGGCTGCGGTGGCCTTGATGGTCACCGTTCCAGCGGCCTTGGCCGTTACGAGGCCCGTAGATGAAACGGTGGCAATGGAGGTGTTGCCGGATGACCATGTCACGTTCTTGTTCGTGGCGTTCGAAGGACTTATCGTTGCTGACAACTGCTGCGTGTCGCCTACGGTCAGTGAGGCTGTTGAGGGGGTAACGGATATGCTGCTTACAACAACCTTATTAGAAGCGAAGAAGGCTGTGATGGTCATATCCTTCGTTGCGTTAAATATGTAGGGGTTAACAGTGGTGTCATCACTCCACTTCACAAACTTATAGCCTTCTTTGGGAGTGGCGGTCAAAGTAACGCTGGCCCCTTCTTTATAAGAGCCTCCACCTGTAACTGAACCCATCGTCTCGTCTGAAGAAACAGCCGTGATAGTGTACTGCACTGACTTGGCACTGACTGTGCAAGCCTCATCGGGGAAATTATAGCCTGCCAGATCAGGATCAGTAAAGAGGGTGTTGAACAAGCGAATTGTGCCTGTTCCCGTGAAGTTTGCAGAAGCCGTGACCTGAAAGTTGAATAATTCCGTGTCAGAGGTTCCTGTGTAGGTTTGTGTGCCATTGCCACCGCCTAATACGCGATAGGCGCCATTGGTTTGCAGGGCGTAGCTAATGTCATGTTTTGATTTTTTACGTCCTGCGTTGAGAAAGAAAGCCACAGTGGTTTCTTCTTCCTCATCATAGGTTTCAACGAGAGACAGGCCTTGAGGAAGCGCAATGTCTGTTTGGAATCCTGCAAACCCTTTTGTGCCATTGTCCAGAATGACTGAGACCGTCTGCGTCTCGCCGGCTTGTATTTCAAAGTCGTTGATGTAAAGGCGGTATTCTTGAGCCTGCGCATTGAATGTACTCATTGCATAAGCAAAGAGAAACAGTACGAAGTGCAATACTTTTTCTTTCATAGAATACTGTTTTAAATGGTTTGTCTTTAATTATTTGTAGATTACTTTATTTCTGGATTCAAGGATGACACCTCTCTGCGGAGTCTTAGCATTGATGCGAAGGCCTTGCAGGTTGTATCGTTCTGGTGTATCGTCGGTAGAGATGGTGCGGTCAATGCCTGATGTGCTGATGTTGATTTTTACAGTGTCCATCAAGCGGGCATCGTCGTCAGGCGTTACGAACAGGGCATCGTTGATGGTACATTCGCCCTTTCCGTCGGAAAGATGCAGACGCAGAAGGTTTCCGTTGTTGCCGAAGAACGTGGACAGTTTAGGACAACCTACAAGAATGCGCCAGGTGTTTCCGCCCTGCGGAGCATATTCTATAATGTGGCTGCTGCTCATACGATTACTGCCGTCCACGCCGAGAAGAGTGACGCCTTCTGGAAGGGTGACGTCCAGCTGGAACGCCGTATAGGCTGACACATTGTCAAGGTCTATACCGAGGTCTCCGTCTGCATAAAAAACGGAGATTCTGTCTTGGCTTACATCGGATGCGACACAACGGATGCGGCGGGCGGGAGCCCCGAGGCTACCGCCAAGTATTATCTTGGCAATACCTATATAATCGCGGACATTGACGGTCTTGTCGATATTGACATCGGCGGATAAGAAATCAAAGCCACCAAAAGCACCGGTCAGGATGTACTTGGCTACTCCTATATAGTCTTGCACGTTCACATGGCTGTCACCATTGGCATCGCCGGTCTTATGGAACGAGGCAATTATCTCGTCACCCTCTATGCGGACTTCTAAAACATAGCCTGCACTCTGGGGTTCCACGTCTTCTGCCGAAAGCTCCCTATCGCATACGATGGTCTCTCCATTTGAATATGTATTGCCAGCTACGGTAATTGCCGCATTATCCGGAGCGTTCGTAAGGGTTATGGTGTAGCTATGGCCTATCACACTTAAATAGGCATCGTAAGCTATCCGGAGGGCATCAATGTCGTCTTGGGTGGTATTTCCCACACCCTTGGCTGCATTGAGGGCTTCAGAGAGGGATGCCGCCTCCTCTGGATGCTCTTCGTTGAGAGATTTGCCACTAATTTTGTTGAGTTGGATTTCAGCAGCGTGCCAGTAGTTGCGGGTAGCCATGTCCTCTGCTTCGCCATTGTTATTAACATTGGAGAGTGAATAGATGCTGAGGTATTTCACTGGCGTGGGGAGGTTGAATACAGCGCGCACCACTTCCCCTTGAGCTGTGAAGGGAAGGGAAACTTGATCCGCTTCAATGTAGTCGGTACCGTCGGTGCTGCAGAGAATCTGCATAGCGACGGCATGGTCGTGAACGACGTTGCGACGCTGGAAGGTAAGCTGTATGTCACCGCTAATAGGTTCTGCCAGTTCGATATTCAACGTGGGATGGGTGTTGGCAGCGGGAGTGCTGTGCCAGTTGGTATGCCAGAAGGTTGTGGGGGATTCATCTATGAGAGCATCCATATTGACACCTTCAGATGAATCGGAGAAATCAGAGGATAGCTGTTTCGCCTCGGTGATAAGGTTGTCACCTATCTGGTTGAGATTGTTCTTGGCCATTGTCTGTTCTACCTGAATGATGAGATTGGCCATCTGCTCATTACGGGCAAGTTGCTCGGAGTCGTAAGTGCTGAGTTCTACGGGATAGAAACACCAGTCATTGTTGCCGTTGAGAGTGGTCACTTGACCGCTGCCCCAGAAAACGACAGTGCTTCCTGCTCCGTTGTTATCAACGGGCTGCCCGAGTATTGTGCCATTTGTAGTGACATTGATACCGAAGTGAGTATCTTCGCCATTGATGTTGTAAACTTTATACAAACCGGCATCCTCAATAGAAGCCACGGTCTTGAGGGCTGCCCCCCAGAAATTGCCGTTGCCCCACTGCATGCGGAAAACGCCTTCGTTCTCGGTGGGAAGGAGACGGATGAGATAATTGGAGTATTCCTCGGCTTTGGCTCCCTTCGGTATGTTGAAGCCTGCGGCGGCACGCTTGATGTCCTCACCAAGACCACTGTCGTAGGCAGGAGTTTCACCATTGCGCTTCTGTATGAGTATATACCAGGTAAAGGGTTGAATGGTTGCAGCCTTCGTATCGTAGCTCTTGACGGCATTGCCTTCTATAATGTCAACTGCTTCCATAATGCGGAAACTATTACCATCATCCTTATATGTCCAGCTGTCAATAAGCACCTGCTTACTGCTTCCTAGATTGATATTGTGGGAAGCGTCAAAAGCAAGGCGTACGGTTCCGTTTGATGCATCGGCAAAAGTAATGGGTGCGGATGGCTGGTCGGTAAGAGTTCCTTGCAAATCGGCACTCACATACTTTTTCGTAGCCACATTGTAGAGGTAGAGGTTGTCACCTTGTTTAATAAAGGCAAAATGCTGGAAGATATTCTCCGGACTAACCTCTTGATTTACCTCGCCTTCACCCGTCCCCCATATACATGTATCGTTCTGGTCTTTTACGGTAAGGCCACCACGCGCGTCAGTATAGATGATATAACTCTTGTTGGGGTTCACATCAGAGGCTCCAAGCACATAAGGAGCAGTTATCTTGGCAAAAGTAGCTGTCAGTGAAACATCCTTTGTTGCCGTGAAGGTATAGGGATTCTGGATTGAGCCATCACTCCATTTTACGAATCTGTATCCACTGGCAGGCGTCGCTTTGATTGTTACCGTCTGGCCACTTTCGTATGTACCACCGCCAGAGACAGTGCCCATTGATGTATTGGCAGATGTTATAGACATTATACACTTAACTTTACAAATATGACTATAGTATTGAATATCAATGCATGATATATTGGCGAAAGAATTATAAGAAACAAATACGCAACAAAAAAGGTCGTTTATTGGAACAGTTGGGAAGCGATGAGAAATCTGGGGAACTTATTTGTTACTCGGAGTGATAATGACTGTCTTTGTTACTCGACCAAAATTTCTCGGCATGCGGTTTATAATACTGCAAGAAGTAAGGTGGGCTAAAAGCAAATGTATGTGCCGATGTTCTGGTTTGTCATGCGGAGAAAATCACTTGTTTGATGAGAAAATGTCAGTTGTGTATTACACAACTTATAAAATTTCATAAAAATAAATCGATTCAGAGGTGTTTTTGCAGATATTTGAGATTATTTTCGTATTTTTGCATCGCAAATTATACACTTTTCACAACGGAAATCATGAAGAAATTCAATACTGCGGGCACATGTCACCCAAATGAGCACTACATGGTGGACATCACCGAACGTCTGGAAATCATCCGCAAGATGATAGCCCAAGGCGACTATTTCTGCATCAACCGAGGCAGACAGTATGGCAAGACTACAGCTCTGGAGGCATTCAGCATGGTAACTTTGCACGATAAATGCGAATAGTTTGCTGCAGTTTAACGAATTAGAATTTTCAGTATATGAAAACAAAAATCACAAGACTTTTACTTTCCGCAGTGGTGACGATGTGCTCTAGTGGCGCATGGGCAGGAATCATTCATTTTGCCGATCCGAAGGTGAAGGAAATCTGCGTCAAGTTGTGGGACACAAAAGATAAGTATGGCAGGATGGACGGCGAACTGTCAGAAGAGGAAGCAAAGGCGGTAACTAATATCGGTAATATCTTTCAGGGAAAGAGCGACATTGTCAGCTTCGATGAACTGAAATACTTCACTGGGCTTACATTTATAGACTATTATGCCTTCCAGAAATGTAGTTCATTAAAAACCATCACTATTCCGAATACCGTGACTGGCATTTATAATGGTGCATTCGAAGATTGCTCATCTTTGAAGTCAATAACCATCCCAGAAAACGTCACTTATCTGGGAAACAGTGTTTTCAGCGATTGTACTGGCTTAAAGAACGTAACAGTGAAATGGACTACTCCGCTGGAAATTGAGGATGATGTTTTCTCAGGGATAGACCTTAGCCAATGCAAACTTCATATCCCTAATGGAACAATAGCTGCGTATCAGGCGGCAGATGTATGGAAGGATTTCAACTTACAGGAAGACTTGATTTCATTTGCTGATGCTAAGGTGAAAGAGATATGCATTAGAAACTGGGATACCGATGGTGATGGCGAACTGTCGCAAAGCGAGGTTATCGTGATAACGGATATCGGACAGTACTTCAATGGGAATGTGTCCATCACCAGTTTCAACGAGTTCCGTTATTTCATCGGTTTGAGAAATATCGAGGCTGCCGCATTCCAGGGCTGTACTTCCCTGAAGTCGATAATTCTTCCCGACAGTATCGAGAACATTGGTGCAGAAGCATTCAAGGGTTGCAAGTCCTTGCAGTCAATAATCATTCCTAAGGGAGTTGGAAGTATTGAGGATGGTACTTTTCATGGATGCACCTCCATGCAGTCGGCATCCATCCCGAGGGGCATTGCCAGAATAGGTGTCAGTGCATTCCAGGATTGTGCCGCCCTGCAGTCGGTATCTATTCCAACTATTGTCACCAGTATAGGCGCGAAAGCATTCTCGGGCTGCAGCGGGTTGAAGGACGTAACGGCAATGTGGGGCACTCCACTGACGATAGACTCAGATGTGTTTGAGGGTGTAGAATCAGCAAATTGCACTCTTCATATCCCATGCGAAACCGAGACAGCATACCAGTCGGCTAATGTGTGGAATAAATTCATTCTCCTGCCTGATATGATATTGTTTACTGATTCGCAAGTGAAACAAATATGTGTAGAGAACTGGGACACAGATGCCGATGGAGAACTGTCGTTACTGGAAGCCGCACTGGTGGTAGATATAGGAGATAAATTTGCGAGGACACCTATTACCAGTTTCGATGAGTTGCAATACTTTACCGGACTGGGGAAGTTGGAATCGCGTGCATTTGAATGGTGTGAATCTCTGAAATCAGTAATACTGCCAGAGGGATTGAAGAATGCTGATGGTTTCCAGTATTCAGCCTTAGAATCGGTGGTCATTCCCGAAAGTGTGACAGTGATTGATGTTGCAGCATTCTGCGGATGCAGTGCCTTGAAAGATGTTACAGTGAGATGGACGACACCAGTGAAGCCGGGATTCAGGGCATTCGACGAGATTCAGTTAGAAAACTGTACTCTTCATCATCCGTATGGCACAGAGAAAATCTATCGCTCCGCAGAGGTATGGAAGGAATTCAATGTGGCACCGGACTCCATAGTGTTTGCCGATCCGAAAGTGAAAGCGATATGTCTTCAGTGGGATGCGAACGGAGATACTCATCTCTCTCAGATTGAGGCCGAGATGGTTACTGATTTAGGAAAGAGTTTCCAATCTTCAGCCATCACCAGTTTCGATGAACTGAAATACTTCACGGGAGTGAAAAGCCTGAAGGCCACTTTCAGCACATGCTCAAAACTGAACTCAATAACTATTCCTGCCAGTGTTGATATAATAGAGAACAACACGTTTAGTAATTGCAGGAATCTGAAGAATTTAACTGTGGGGTGGACAACACCATTGGCAATAAATAAAAATGTATTCAAGAATTGGTCAACAAGCACATTCAGGAACTGTGCTCTCAATATACCGTTGGGGACACTGACTGCATACAAGAATGCAGACGTATGGAAAAACTTTAACATACAAATCCTTGACATTGAATTTGCCGATTCCAAGGTTGGGGAGATATGCGTCCGGCATTGGGATGCCGACAAGAATGGAACACTGTCAGAAGCCGAGGCGCTGGATGTTACGGAATTGGGCGATATCTTTATGAAGAACACCGAGATAACCAGTTTTGACGAACTGAAATATTTCAAGAAGTTGAGTGCCATAGAGGATGCAGCATTCTTCGGGTGCAGTTCGCTGAAGTCGGTATCTATTCCTGAAAGTGTGACGAGCATCGGAGCCATGGCTTTCTCTGGTTGTACTTTCCTGCGAACGGCATACATTCCTGAAGGCTTGGAAAATCTCGGCACGCAGGCATTCTATGGATGCATTTCCCTGCAGTCTGTCACTATTCCTGAGGGAGTGACAAGATTAGGCAACTATACCTTCTCTATCTGTAGCAGCCTGAAGGATGTGACGGTGGGTTGGGAGACTCCGTTGGTGGTAGATGCCAGGGTGTTCGATGGAGTGAGATTAGGTGATTGTAATCTCCATATCCCATCAGAAACTTTTCCGGAATACAGTGAAGCGGATGTGTGGAAGGAATTCAACATAAAGTCCGCTGTCATAGAATTTGCAGAACAGAGGGTAAAGGATATCTGCGTCGAGAACTGGGATTCTGACGGAGATGGGGAACTGTCGGAAGAGGAGGCAATGAACGTTACTGACCTGGGAAATGTGTTCGATAATGAAACCAGCATCACAAGTTTCAATGAATTGCGGTACTTCATCAATCTGGAAAATATAGAGCGAGCTGCATTCTATAGTTGTTCTTCGCTAAAGTCGATAACCATACCGGAAAGTGTGACAAGCATTGGTGACTATGCATTTTGTGAATGTACGTCCTTGCCGTCAATATCTATCCCTGAAGGTGTGACGAATATTGGTGAGTATGCTTTTAGCAAGTGCTCAGCGTTGTCGTCAATGGTAATCCCTGAAGGTGTTACCAGCATAGGCAACGGGGCATTCAAAGGTTGTACCGCCTTGCAGTCGGCAACCATACCTGAAAGTGTGGCTGACATAGAAGAGGAAGCCTTCTCTGCTTGCATCAGTCTGAAGGATTTATGGGTGAGATGGAGCACTCCTATCGAGATAAACGAAAATGTATTTGATGGAGTGGAAACAAGCAACTGCACGCTACATGTTCAGAATGGAGTGTTGGATGCCTATCGGTCGGCAGCAGTATGGCAGGATTTCAGATTTGAAACCGATATTATTCCTACGGAGAGTAGTGGCTTGAACAGAGTGGAAGTTACAGAGAGCGACAGTAGCATTGATAGACTTGAAGCTGTCTTCGACCTCAATGGCAGAAAACTATCTGCACCACAGAAGGGTAAGGTGAACATAATCCGCACGAAGTTGGGAAAGATAATAAAGCGAATGTACTAATTGAGAAGAATCAAAAAGGACTTGATTAAAAAACATAAAATCATGAAGAAATTGTTATTAATGTTATCACTACTTATTGCAACAAGTGCTGTTGCAGATAATGTCCATGTAGCCAATAGGGCAGATTGGATGCAGAATCTCAGGGATGATGTCTTCGTGAGTGACCTGTGCCTTCCTGGAGCACACGATGCCGCTTCAGGTCAGACGCATGTCTATGGCACGAGTGTACAGACCAAGACCATCAATGAACTGTTTGATGCCGGAGTGCGCGTATTTGATTTCAGAACTGCAATGCCATCAGCATTCATGCCATTAAGAATGTACCATAATTTTGTTGACCTTGCACGGACTTTCAGCGGAGTGATGGATGATCTATATAGCAAATTAGATGATCATCCGAGTGAATTCTGCGTAGTAATCATAAAAAAAGAGGGGGTGCAAGATGGCGATACTGAAGTTTATCCACTATTCAGAAGCTATTTCAGACATTCGTATGATGAGGATATTAAAATATATACAGTTTGGGAGACAGGAATAGGTCGGGCAGAAAGCTCCTGGAATCATAAGTATTGGAGAAACGACGAGGCAGGATACAATTATGCTAAGAACAAGTGGGCGAAATTCAGTGCTGACATGAGGGTTGGTTATGCACGTGGAAAGGTCATCCTGCTGTTCCGTAACTCGTACAATTATGATGACCCTGAGAACCCGATGGCTGGCCCGTTGCTTGGCAGTTTCACGAGCAATCCAGATATCCAAAATATGCCGTGGGGCAGCTTTCTGTGTCAGGATGCCTACCATGAAGATGATATGGAATGGAATATGGAATATAAGTTCAAGAGATATGTGAAACCTTGCTGCGAGAAACTGACTAACGAAATCAACAGAGGAAACAGAGTGTGGTGTGTCAACCATCTGTCAGGTTACACCAACCAACCTGCAGCACCGAACTCAGCCGTACTTGCCCGAACCACCAACCGCGTGTTTGCCAAGTATCTTGCAGAGAATCCTGACGTGAACACAGGAATGGTGATGATGGACTATGCGGGAGAAGGCACCAGTTGGGGCTATACCGTGTCGGGTGACCTTGCTCTGGAGGCGGTGATCCACCAGAACTGGCGATACTGGAAGGATACGAAGAATCCTCAAGATCATGTAGAAGTGAACTCTAACTGATTATGGCAACATTAAAAAATGAAGAAAAAATGAAGAGGATTATATCCATGTTAGCACTGATGTGTCTGCCGTTAGTGACTATTACAGCGCAGGAGAAAATACACTACCTGAAGACAGGTATGCAGCAGACACTTGAAGATGGACAACTATACAGAATACCATTCGATAGCATAGTACTCGACTTTCACGAAAGTCGTGATGCCGTTCCTATCAGCATCGCTCCCGATGCAACAACGGCGATAGAACTAAGATATGGCCAGAAACTCGTGGTATGCGGCTCGAATGCCCAGAACATCATGCTCGATTCTGTAATCTATGCTCAGGCATGTCCAGGCATCCTTATTCCTTCGACATCAACCTTGATTGTGTTTGGAAGCGGTGAGGTGATTGCAATGGGTGGTAATGCCACGAGCGGAATGCTGGGAGAGAACGGTGGTTCCGCATTCCTGGACGGATTCTATGCCAGAGGTGGCACAGGTGGCGCAGGTGGCGCAGGTGGCGCAGGTGGCGCTCCTGGTATTGGTGGACGTGGCGGCATAGGTGGAACAAACACTCCAACTGTCATGCCTGAAATCAAGGAAAATCCTAATCTGGATCACACCTATTATTATAGTCCTATCAAGGGTATTAATGGGCGTAAAGGAACTGATGGAGAAGACATGGGAGCCCTGATACTGCTTGGCGACATCAATGTTACGGCAGTGGCAGGAAAAAGTGGAGAAATCATCAGGAGATACGCAACACATGGAGCCAACGACAACTATAGACAAAGAGCATTCCTGCTCTCGTGCGCCTTCAGAGCCGGTTACGGTGGTGGTGGCGGCAATGGCGGTAGCGGTGGATGTGCCAAGTACGACATTGGTGGCGGTGCTCCAGGTGCTGGTGGCGGAGGGAGCGGCAGTGCCGGAGGTTTCATGAGCAAGAAAAGTGCAGATTACGATGAGTTAAGATACATCACCGGAAAAGGAGGAAAAGGAGGAGTTGCAAATGATGCAGTATTGTCAGGCCGTCACGGTGAAGGTCTGCAGTATGAGGATAAAATATCCGGTGGTGATGAAGGAAAACCAGGTAAAGATGGTGAAAATGGCTATCTGCAATTCACTCCTTATGCCAAGCTGAATTTCACATTCGACAGCCTATCGTATGAAATTGTGGAATCGGTTGAAGATCTACCAGAAGATCTACTCTGGATGTTTGAGCGTAAGCTGGTAGGCGCGGAATGGGTGAGTGAGGATGAAGAAACAACTGATACGGAAATCTCAATGTACTATGGTCAGCAAATGACAGAACGGAACGTCCGTCCTCTGGATGACAGTAATGAATTCGGACATTTCCTCGGATATTCCGACCAGTATGGCAAGAAGGTATATGACAGTAACGGTGCATTGGCACTCGACACCCTTAACTATTCAAGAAACTTTGCATATAACGACAAGGAGGATATATGGATTGTGGTCTGCCCCGACAGTGTGGTGCTGATACCTCAGTGGAGCGGTTCACGCAATATCTACGTTACAAGATACAAGGAAGACCCTAACCTCTTTGACAGCAAGACTGGAATAAAGAGATACAAGGACTCCGATCTCTACAATTATGAACACTTCTCACTCCCTGTTGGGTACGACGGCAAGACTGTTGATATCAGTATCTACGAAGACAGTGAAGGTAATGTAGTAGTTGACAGGAACAAGTACCTCTACAACAAGAATCCGGATGCTGAGACAATCACTGTCGAGGTTCCACATGCCGGTGAGGCAGTCATCGTGCAACTTGATTTTGATGCAGTGCGCCACACCCTTACTTGGGATGAACTCGACGAGGAAATGATGAGCCGTCTCTGCACGAACATAGATGACTACACTCATGCCGACAGTATCCCTGTAGGCAGGTTTATAAATTATCCGATATTCCGACAGGCTGAAGGAAATACATTCGACCATTGGGAAATAAGATCCGCAGACGGGACATATACTACCTTCGATGAAGAACTGATGCCCGACATGGACATCATCCTCCGTCCGGTGTTCCGCACAGTGACTTTCAATGCCGAAATACAACAGAAAGAGGGTGCAACCATCAAGATGAACATGACCTCATCAATTCCATACCATGCCAAAGTCACGGGTGTAGTGCACTGTGACGAATCGTTCAGATGCAACGAGATCAGTGCATACGGTGCAGAAAGCATGAACATCGTGGAAGTGGAGTTTAAGGATAGCACCTTTACCTTCACTATGCCTGACGAGGACGTAGTGGTCAAGGCCGACATTGAATATCATCCATTCTGTGCCCTTTCGGTCATCAAGGCTACGGAAACAGAGACAAAGATCGATTCCATTGTATATTATGCCACAAAGGACTGGATAACATTCTATACAGATGATAATGACTATTACAAGTTCGACAAAGAATCGTTCGGTGGTGCAATATCGAATATGAACTATACCGTAGGCGACAACATAAGCATTCACACCGATTTCCGTGGTGATGATGGCGCACGGCAGGGAAGGTTGTTCGTCATAAGGAATCTTGGCGAAGAGGATGTCATCATGGACGAAGTAGATATGAGTCTGAAGGGCAAGGGTGAAGATGCGATTTGCTTCTTCTCATTCAGCGTTGACTCAATGATGACCAAGACCGACATTCCGGTACAGATTCTCTGGACATCTCCACGCTACAAGTTCCGTATCGAAACCAACAATCCAGAGGATGCAAGGATTGTGTCGATAAATGCCAACGGCAGGAACATATCCGACTCTTATGTAGCATACATGGATGAACAGGTGAACTTCAGGGTGGAAACGAATGATTCCACATTCGACCATACTAATATCATACTCCAGTATGAAGACGGATATGACTGGACTACCGTCGCTGCCGGAACCTATTCGGAGGAAGACGACAGTCTGGAATACACATTTATCATGCCAGAAGGTGACGTAAGGCTGACACTTGCAACAGGCACGAAATACAACGTATTGTCGGAAATCTCCGATGAAGGCTATTCTATTCTCGCCCCTTCTTCAGCAGTGGCCGGATATGAAGTTCCTTGTATAATAGAATACAATACCGACAAATGTGAGGTTCCCGATGACCAATACCTCTACATCAATGGCGAGAGGTACGGAGAAGTTGTTGACATTGACTGTGAGAAATCGTCAGTGGCAATGTCGGGTATGAACCGGTATGTGTGGGATGAAGGTGAGAGCAAAATCCGCAGGCGTGTGATTACATTCATCATGCCGGAAGAGGATGCCTATATTTCTCTCGGTGACAATAATCCTTCTGGAATTGCGACAGTAGAGATCAAGCATGGAGTGAGTGATACCTACAATATTCTCGGACAGAAGATTTCTGGCACCGACAGGAAAAATCTTCCTAATGGTCTCTACATTATTAATGGCAAGAAGCACATGGTGAAATGAGGTTAAGGATTAAACGAAAGTAACTATGAATTATATAAAATATTTATCAGCACTGATTCTTTGTAGTGCAAGTCTGAGAGCTTTTGCTCAGAATGATTCAGACACACTGAATCTCTCAGTGGAAAAACAAAATGTCCTTAAAAGCGGAACATACATCGTCGTGTCCGACTTATCCCTTGACATGAACTCATACGGAGTTAATATAAATGGTCCTGCCATCAAGATTGCAGAGAAGTCAACGGTTACGATTATCATACCCGCAGGTAAAATACTAAGCCTTGTTGGCAGAAATGCGCGGCAGGGTGATTACAAGCCTACGAAGGCCTATCCTGCAATTGAACTGCCGTCGAGCAGTACTCTCATCCTCAGAGGAGCTGGCACACTGAATGCTGTTGGTGGAAGCGGAGATTCGGGTAACAGCTACGGTCGTACTGGTGGAAATGGTGACTATAGCTGCCATAATTGGGCGGCTGGCGGTCCTGGCGGCGAAGGCGGTGAAGGTGGCTACGGCAGTGCTCCTGGCATTGGCACTCCTGCCGGAAAAGGCGGAAAAGGCGGTAAATGTGAAGGCAATGCACTGTGCCCTCAAAAACTGGAATACAACAGAATGAGCGACAAGAAAAGCGGTAATGGAAAAGATGGCGGAAGCACCAGTACAATGGGACAGCTGATAATTCTTGGCAACCTTACTGTGAAAAGTATTCCGGGAAGTGTCCCTCGATTCGTTCAGACAAATGCGGACCATGGAGTAAGCACCTTTGATGAACACAACAGAAGCTGCCGCGACTATTTCTCTTGCGGATCAGGAGGAGGTGGTGGTCAGGGCGGTGCTGCTGCCAGAGCTCGATATGGCATTGGAGCTGGTGCTCCAGGTGCAGGAGGCGGTGGAGCCGGTGGGTCTGGCGGTGTTGATGATCAGTACTGGCGCAGGAATCTGGATTGGTTCAACGGCCGTGGCGGTGAAGGCGGAAAGAGCACAGCCGGCAATGGCGGCAACGGTAAGCGCGAGGATGGATTCGATGCAGGAGGCGCTTACGGTGGAGATGGTGGAAAATGCGGAAAGGCAGGTGACAACGGAAAGGTTTACTACTCAATGACATGCACATTCAATGGCGGAGATGCTGAATGTTTCTCAAAGGACTTTGCCACATCACTAAACGAGTTGAGCAAGGAAGAAATATTAAAAATTCTCCCTGTAAGCGATATTCATCAAATAAGAGGAGCTGTCTGGGGCTCTACCAATAGCATTGATTTTTACAGTGGAATGTCGCTGAGTGCCGCTGCTCCAAAGGTAGTGCTCCCAACCGCACATTCCGATACTCACAAGTTCGCAGGCTATGCCGACCAGTATGGTAATCAGGTGTATAATGAAAAGGGAGAACTTGATATCGTCAAGAATGCCGACTTTTTCCCTTACGTAGCGACAAACGACAAAAAATGGTTCATAAATTCAGACGTTGACATCACACTGAATGAAATCAGGCAGAATACGGTCAGACTCTTTGTCAGCCACTATATAGAAGATCCGAATTTCAGTGCAGGCGACAATTACAACCGATATTCTTCCCATGCTCCAGTTTTCTCGGAGGATACGGTACTGAATGTGCAGAGTGGAACCTCTGTCACATTCACTGTGAAAGCATTCCATGATGTTCATGGCAATCTCTTAGACTTTTCTGGTGATGGCAGGGATAGCCTCTACTACATTGGAGTCCGGGATGAGTTGGTGTATCTGGACGGTACACAGCCAATAGTGAAAGCCAGCCTTATCTATGACAGAAAGTCATATCCACTTGAGTGGGACTACAGCAGCATGCTTACCGATGAAGAGTTTGATGCTCTTCTTGAGAACGAAGATACATATACTCGGTCTGGAATGGTGAAATACGGACAGGAGATTATTCCTCCGAAGCTTAAACGACACAAGAACATAGAGTTCGTCTATTGGCAGAATGAATTAGACAACTTTTCCAGACTTCAGGGAACCATGCCAGCAAATGGGGTGAAGGCTGTACTGAAAGATGGCATTAACAAGGCAAGCTACCTGATTACCCAGAATGTGGATCAAACAGATACAGAATGTGACATCACCTGCAGCAAACTTACCGACATAGCATATCAGGAACCAGTTGACATCCTCGCTCACTTTGTAGGTGACACACGCATAAGCAATATCAGTGTCGTCAACAATCTGACAGGAGATGCCCTTGCATTAACACAAAAGAACGATTCGGTGTTCTCGTTCCTCATGCCTGGAAGTGATGTCACGGTGAATGCACGGTTCGTAAAGGCGCATTATAAACTTATGTCGTCAATCTCGAATAAGTATGCTACAAAGGTTGCAATAAAAGACCCGAAGGGCATCTATTATACCGACGATAACGACTATTTCCACTTTGCCGACAGTCTTCTCGGAGGTGGACTAGACGACCTTGCCGTTTATCAGGGCGAACGTATCACCGTCATTCCTGAAATCGACCAGAGCATGATTGAGACGGATGAACAGGAGTATGAGTTCCGTCCGATGGTGCAGGTGCACAAGGGAAATGATAAATACGATGACCACACTTGGGACAAGAATGAAATATATGGTGGCAGGGTGTATAGAAGCTATGTCTATGATATCGTCGAGGCAAAGGAGACTCATGTCAAGGTGGTATGGACTAAGCGTGTAAACAAGAAGATTGTCATCAACCATCACAACGATATGGGCTACCATGCAAATATAAGCGAGATATTCACTGATGCCTCACCTGATGTCTTCACCGAGTTATCGACGGAAGGCAAGAAGAATCTCTTCAGTACCGACACTCTCGTTGCTTGCTACAACGATGTGGTATGTTTTGCCGTAGAATCTGATTGCCCTGATTTTGATGAGAACAATATCACCGTGACCTACTTCGACGTCTTGCTGAACCGTGACATACAGGTCCCTGTCAGGACTGCTGGTTCTGTTGACGGTTCGGGAAAGATGTACTACCAGTTTGTGATGCCTGGCAGAAATACAGAAATCAATCTTTACACTGGTCGCAAGGTGGCACTGGCAAGTAATCTTCCGTCGTCCGACGATTATATGGTTGGCGACGAGTTTATTTCTGCTTCCAGCGAAAATGCAAGGGACTACCGTGTGATAATGCCTGAATACGGAGTCGTAGGCAGTGAAGTGCCTTTCTTCATCGTCAGAACCACTTCGCCTAACGATATAAAGAATCCAGTAGCAGTCTATGAAGGCAACCGAGGTGTTGCACCTACCAACTTCGACTATTACAACAATGAGAATATCAGCGAAGAGACGGATTATGGTCAGGGTGCCTTTATCGTTCCAGATACGGAAGATGATGTGGAACTGCGCAACGGACAACTTACCAAAATTGATCCTGCTTATTTTTGGTTCAGCATACGCAGTGGCGAGGCACTCATTCTGCCATCCGGATTGAAAGCCTATACGGTAACGGTGAATCCTGACCGTACCTTCGATATGTCGGAAATCTATGGTGGTTTTGTTCCTAAGGGCTGTGCAGTGATTATTTCCATCGATCCAGAATGGTTTGAGGATTTCATGGATTCCGATGACGATATCTTCTTCCTCGATACTGACCCGAACAAGGAAGGTTCGCTGGTGGGAGAGAACGACCTTCGAGGTGTCATACGCCAGTGGACATGCGGTGAACTATCTGATAGTCTGCGTGCCGAAACAGGCTTTGACTACGATATCTATATCATGAAGTATGATCAGGCATTAAATACCATCTTATTCGAAATTGCGCCATACGATAAAATTCTTTATGAGGGAGATGCATATCTGCCTGTTCTACATGATGGCTCTGACCAGACTATATTCCCGACAGGTATCGATGCACCTGAGATTTTCAACCATCAACCTTCAACTGACAACCATCAACCTTCGTTTACCATAACAGGCTCTCAGGTGAACGGTGCTTATCGCGGAATCATAATACGACACGGAAAGAAAATATTACAACTTAACTTGCATAAATGAACATAAATAATAAACGAATTCTTACTATTCTGATTGCCGTCCATACGATAGTTGTGTCGTATGCCGACGGTATTAGAAGTAGGGTGGAAACTGTCATTGAACAACCTACCTGCAGTACTTATGGTACGATGATTATAAATAAGAATGGTATAAGTCAGATAGTGGTGCTTCCTAAATTGTCACACGACTACGGATATTTATCTAAATGTAACCACTGCGGAACGGAGAGATCGTATGTCACACCCTACACTGGCAAACCAGCAGAATCACTGATACAGGTCAATAGCACAAATTACAAAGAATTCGGTTTTACAGACAAAAACTGGGATATGAAAAACGGACACTATGCCATCAGCAATGCTGACGAACTGATGGCATATCTGGAAAGAGTTACTTCTCCCAATAATCCCAATTCTATCGGTGCCAGTGCGTTCCTGACAGATGATGTACTCTTTGATACAGATATAAACCTGCCAGTGCGCAGTATTCCATCTGGTGTGGTACTCGATGGAATGGGGCATCTCATCAAAGGTCTTTCATGCAAGACATCCGCACTTTTTGCACACAATGGTGGAAAAATTGCCAATCTCGGACTGATTCTGCCAACTTTCACATCTGATGCTAATGCCAAACAGATAGGATTCATAGCAGAAACCAACACAGGAACGGTAGCAAACTGCTTTGTTCTTCAAGGTAAACTGATAAGGAAGTCTGAAAATACCAAATTAGGTGGCATCGTAGGGGCTAATGAAGGTGGTGCTGCATCTGTGGAGAACTGCTACATGGTGGCAAACACAGTCAATATATCCAGTGAGAATTCGTGCATATACAATTGTGAGGCATTTCTGGACAGTACTTCCTATAAAAAAAGGATAACAGATACAGCCTTCTTGGATTCGCTTAATAAGAGTGGATACGGGGATTGTATTCCGTGGTATACTTATAACCCTGAGGCTACATTTAAATGCACAGGCGTACCAACTCTTACAGGAGACTCCCGATGGGTCACACCAACCCATTTCGTCCAAGAAAAAGAGGCTACATGCTATGCCGAGGGATACGATGCGCACTGGGTATGCGACTGGTGTGGAGAACCAATAAGAGAAGGCGATCATGGGGCTTTTCACTACTGCACAAGACCGCAGATACCGCACGACCTTGTGAAACACGAGGCTACCGGTACCGTCAGCACTTGCCTTAACCCTCATCCGTATGAATATTGGCACTGCAGGATATGCGACCAGTATTATAAGGTTTCAGATGCCAGCGAAACATTCAAATTCCAGTTAAATGAACCTCACAACCACAACATGACGAAAGTATCTTCCAGCTATGATTGTCTCGATGGTGGCTATGAAGAGCATTGGGCATGTGCCGACTGCCACAATATCTTTACGGACGGAGATCCTGCGACCGACAGATTCATTACGACTGACAGCACTATCCGTATCAGACCAAATGTGATAGAAGAGAACCTGGGAACTCTGTATCATCAGAAACTGGATTCAGAATCAGAACGCATCAAGGAGAATATTTCCCTTTCAGGCTATAGCTGTATTTATACTCCGGCTCAGAATTATGCAGGTCTTTCAATGCATTTTGATTATTCACGGACTGTTCCTGGGGATTTATATAACAGTTTTAATATAGAGGTACTGAGGGGTGCTACTGTCATTGCATCAGAAATTAACTCTTCGCGTGACGATCATATGACAAGCACCGTCAATCTTGGAGTCGTAAGGAAAGGCGAACCGCTTGAAATCAGGATTATGACAAATCCTCTTCAGTTCTATGAGAACATTGATATTAATGTCACCGCTGAGTATGTCGTGTCCCACGTAATGCTGGAAGATGAGCACCCTGGTGCACTTCTCGGAATATGCTCACGATGCAACCATATGGAATCACCTCGCATACACCAAGGACTCGGAACTGCCGACATCCCGCTTGTAGGCAATATACAAGACGGCTTTGCTGCCACCATCCCTATTGAGTTGAACGGTGATAATGAATACAATTCCGACATTGAATTCTCTGCTCCGATGGTATCCTACTCATGTGATTCCACAAGCAAGGAAATATGGAGCCCTCTCTATCTGCCATTCGACATCAATGTTGAAAACAATCTTTTCTCCCACTGTGAATTTGCAATTGTCCAAAATCTGAGGTTCACAGATAGCGAAGGACGTTTTATTGATGGTTATGTTCCAGGTTGCTCACTGGTTGTAACTGCCCAAATGGTTGAACCGGATTATGTCATTCCTGCCAATACTCTGGCTCTCGTCAGACCACGACATGCAGGTGCGAAACTTACTTTCCACGATGTTCAGATGATGCCATCCGCAGAACAGACAAAGAGATATACGGCAGGACACTTCAACTTCGACTTTACTGGAACATTGCATACATATACCAGCAATGGCTGGTGGGTGCTTAACGATAAGGAAGGGTTTGATTATTTCAGCAGTCCTCAGTTGCTCAAACCATATGGCTGGTACATGACAAATGCCTCTGGTGACGATGCCGATGCTGACGACCTATTGAAAAATGCAAAATTATATGTTATTGAGATAGGAGGTAACGATACCCCTGTGAAGGATATCCATGATAATGTCACAGGTGGGATTTCCGCTGCTACGGGCATCTACAATCTTCAGGGTCAGCAAGTCACTGTTATGCAGAAAGGACAGATATACATCATCAATGGTAAGAAAATTTATACACATCCCCACTAAGGTTCCACTGACCATTTCGGGTCAATGAGTAATGAAACGATGATTGCCCGCGCACTCTTCCTTAGTTTCCAGGCAAGATGACTGCCAAACTATAAACTTTGACACTTTTCCTCCCTGGCGCTGGTATTAATAACCATGCTAGCAGCAATGTTAACAACCATAGCAACAATGGTTACTATTGGTCGACAGACAACGAAAGGTGTTCCAACTTCAACAACGGCAATCTGAACATGAACAACAATCCGAACAATGGTATTGTGTGCGCCCTGTCTCATCACTTTCGTTTGTCACCACTGTTTTCCCATAACGAAACAAGAACCCTTCGTTAAGCCTTACCACACATACCCTTCCACCTCCAGCTGGAAACGCATGAAGAAGGTGTACATAGATGCCGCCGACAAGCAACTGTCCGGAAAGGAATTTCAAGAAAAGGTAAACTCCCATCTGGGTGTGATGAGCCATTACGACTGCTTCGACATGTGCCGTGTGTCTTTCGGCTATGAGAGCGGACTGGCTGAAAAGGGACGGTTCGACAAAGACATTCTGAGGTTCTATCCGTCATAAAAACTGATATACTGTCATGAATATTCTCGACTACATATTCAAGAGCAAGAAGCAAAGGGAAAATGAAACAGCTGAACCTGTGGTCAAAACGGAGGTACCAAAGGCTGTTTCTCAGATTACCGTAATAAACGCTGAAGAAATCGACAGCCTGCGCAGCCATGCAGACAGGGGCTATCCAATCCTTGTAATGGGCGGAGACTTCAATGGTCGTAAGGTCTTTCCTGTCATCAAGCCATCCAATGTGGCGCAGAAGGTGTTCCGTGGAAAGGCCTACTCGGTTGTGACTGTCGATAGGATTGCCTTGGGTACGCATCCACCATTTACCTTCTGGGAAGGAATGCCGGAAGACGAGAAGAAGAGACGCGAGGAAAAGGCAGACATAGACTACAGGGATGCGAAAGCCGAGAAGGAGTATTTCATCCAGCATCAGCATGAACCAGGCTTCGAGCCGCACAGGTATCAGAAGCTCAAGGAAATCGCAGCTTTGCCGTCAGCAAAGAAAGAAGAGGTGGCAGAAACGCCTACCTCAGAGCCAACGCCAAAACAAACAGCAATCAAAGAACCAAAGTCCCTTGGGTCAGAACCTACCAGGCAGAACCATCCAACCCATGTGCCGAAATGGAATGATGACGAAGAGGACGAGCCAGAGGACATGAAGACTTTCGTCACGCCTTTCCGTTATGTAGGAACCTTGCCAAAGTCCGAAACATTATACTGGAAATACCTTCAAGCCAAGAAAGCATTACCCCCTTTTGATATGTTTGGTACACCATCTGACTTACCAAAAGATGCGGTAACAGCATTGAAGAAGATAAAGGCAGAAGCGCAGAATCTTCTGGACAGAGCCAATGCCCTTATGCGTCAGGAAGACTGGCACGGAGCCGTGAACCTCTACCAGAATCTGCTGATGAACAAATACTGGGAGCCAGAACCTTATTATGCACTCATAGAGATATACGAGCGCATGGACAGACATGAGGATGCCCAAACAGTAAGACAGGCAGGAATCTACGCATTCAACAACGTCCAAAGACGAATGAGAAACGAACTCCTTGAAGCCGCAAGGAAAATCGATGCCGAAGACTTGGCACGCACAATGATGGAAAAAGGGGAAAAGGTCGTTTACGGCTTGGGCCTGTATACCGTATATGCCCCCTTCCCCTGCATCAAGCAATGGGAGCAGGAAATGCTGCTCAACTCATAGAAGACATCGGTCAACGATGACCATGATAGCCACCTGACTTCTGAGTCTTCTTCGCAGACTTGTACAGTTTGCGACCATATTTCAGACAGCGAAGCGCATAGTCCCGAAGATCCTCATCCTTGTCCTTCCAAGGCATCCTGGATTCAGATCCACCCCCGCCACCGCTGATTTGAACTGGATATTGAGGTCCAAGAATGCCAGCGATGAACACTTCCGCAGCAGTCTTCATGATTCCCTCGAAATTATCCTCATCAATATCCTCGAAGATGGTATCAGCCAAGTGTTCGCGGATTTCAGGAGCTTCAAGGCACAAGGCTTTGAAGGCAGGAAGGATGAATCTGAGTGCGGCACTTGCCAAGGGCATCTCCACAAGAACAGCCATCTGCTTTATCAAATCCTTCTCACGAGACTCGAGTTCCTTGCACCTGTCATCCATCTTCTCCAGCTCGACATTCCGTTGGGCACGCTCCTTGTCGATCTTGACAAGTTCCCAGAGACGATTGTCACGCTTGCCTTTGACATCCTTGTACCTTCTCTCCAGATCAGCGAACTCCTCCTTGAGCTTATCGACGTTTCCAGTCCCCTGACGGATCGCAGTCTCAATGTCTGACATCTGAACCTTCAAAGATGCAAGTTCTTGTTCCGCATTGGCAATCATGGTACGAAGCGAAGCCTCTTTGCGAGCCAAGAGGCGGTTGTACTCCGTACGGTCACGATGCTTCACATTTCTTCCACGGATGCTGTCACCGCGCACAAGACCGAAGTCCTTGTTGACCTGTTCGTACAGCTCCGTATGCAAGGCTTGATAGACAAGGCTTCCCTCTGCAAGGGAATGTCCGAAGTGCTGCTTGAACGAGATGACAGACTCCAGTTCGCCAGTTTCCTTGTTGAGCCGTTGCCCAACGGGAATGATTGAACAGTGGATATGGGGAGAATGTTCGTCCAAATGAACATCGAACCCAACAATGTTCTCGGCACCATACTTCTTGCAGATGTAGCGGTGAACAGCTTTCGCCCAATCCTCGATAGCCTTCATTCGCTTGACCCGACTGTTGGACTCTGACTCATAGAGAAAGTTCACGTCCTGATTACCGAACGCCATCCTTCTCATGACCTCCGTGTCACCTGAGATAATGAACTTGACGATGCGGTTCGGCAGATACTTCTCCTGAAGTCGCAAGTCAAGAGGTGCAGCACCAAGTTCAGCGACACGTCTGTCAAAGCGTTCGTTGATCTTGCCGCTGTAGCCCAGTTCATGGACGTTGCCATCTCGGTCAATCTCAAAGTTCAGATGACGGCGATACCAGTCATAGAACTTCTCGCCCTGGTCGTTGCGACGGTCGTATTGCTCCTTGGTCCAGTTGCGCTGGTTCTCATTGGCTTCAGCCGCGTTGATGTGACTGGAGCCTTTCATGTGTAAGACCTGCTTTGGTCCTTCCATAGGCATGAATGGTTTATAGGGTGAGACATAGGGTTATTATCACAATAGAGAGGGGGCTTCCCAATATACCGAGGCACAAGACCAAGGTATCAGCTTGCTGCCTGAACCCTTGGGTTCGTCCTGCTTCCTCCGGGAAGTACGGACTTATTGAGTTAAGCCCCCTCTCTACGCTCATGGGCCCGAGCGAGCTCGTCGTTCCGGCTCTGAGCGAAGACATCCCTGCATGGTGGTACAAGGAAGAAGTCCGATGCACCACCTCTGGGATGCGATTAGAAGCCTTACTTGCCATCGGCAGATGAATTAGTCTGTGGAACATTGCCGTCAGGCTTAGAAGCGATTTTTGGCGCATCCTGAGGCTTTGCAGAAGGGTTGACCTGCTTGGGCACCGAAGGACTCTTGAACAGTCGGTTGCTGAAACGGCTGAAGGTAGGCTCCAGCTGCTCGCAAGCCCAGATGCTGGTGAAGGTCACGATAGAGGCTTCACGGCTCTGGGCACGTTCGATAAGACCAAGAGCCTCCATCCGGTCGAAGGTCTTACGGAGCAGTTTGCGGGAAATGCCCCATTCCTTCTCCAACTGCGACAGAGAGCAGTTAGCCTGACCAACCTTCAGTTCAACCCTGCGACCGCTGCTTGTATCAATGGTATCGACCATTGTCATACGTGCGAGGATGGACACGAAGATAGCCCAGTTGCTTGTCCCGGCCGTTGTTCCGCAAAGGAACAGCATCGACTGCTTGTTGAAGGCAGGACGGTAGGCATCGAATGGCAGATCCTTC
>JAGHRT010000012.1 GCA_018066245.1 Candidatus Equimonas faecalis
ATTAATAACTATATAGTTCAATGGGGAGTAATTGTAATTATCACATTTGCAGCCAGTTGGATAATGACATATATGATTAGTTTGCTACCTTATGGAAATTACATAGTAGGATATAAAACAAACAAACAAACAAAATGATACCTAAAACTATTCATTACTGTTGGTTCGGTCGAGGTCCGAAAAACGAGTTAGCAATCAAGTGTATAAAAAGTTGGAAAAAGTTCCTTCCTGACTATGAGATTAAGGAGTGGAATGAAGATAACTTTGATGTAAACTTGTATCCCTACGCTAAAGAGGCATTGGAGAACCGCAAGTTCGCTTTCGTAACAGATGTAGTGCGTCTGTATGCTCTTTATACAGAGGGTGGTGTGTATATGGATACCGATGTCGAAGTTTTGAAGACATATAATCCTTTCCTACACCTTACGATGTTCTCAGGCTTTGAAACTGACGGCAATGTTCCAACAGGCATGATGGCTGCGGAGAAAGGGAGTATCTGGACAAAAGAACTTCTTGACCAGTATGATACTCGTCACTTCGTACTAGATGACGGTTCCTTTGATATGACAACCAATACAACTGTCATTACCAATTATATGTTAACAAAGGGGCTCATCCTAAATAACAAGTATCAAGATTTCCCAGACCTATGTACGATGTACCCCGCTGAATATTTCTGTCCGAAAGACCATACAACGGGAAAGATTCATATAACAGACAAGACTGTTTGTATCCATCATTTCGCTGGAAGTTGGGTCAATCACACATGGTGGGATTCAACGAGACATAAACTTAAAGTTTTACTTGTTAATATCGTAGGCGAAAATATAGGAAAAAGCCTCTCCAATTTTGTTACAGGCCGTGCATTTACAAAGAAATAATTCTATCTATGAGAAAAATAATGCTCGTTTTCGGCACTCGTCCCGAAGCAATTAAAATGTGCCCTTTGGTAAAAGAGTTTCAAAAATATCCCAACGACTTTGAAACTATTGTTTGTGTAACTGGTCAACATCGTGAAATGCTTGACCAAGTTCTCAAAATATTTGAAGTTACGCCTGACTACGACCTCAACATTATGAAGCAAGGTCAAGATCTCACCGACGTGACAGCTCGAGTACTTACTGGAATGCGCGATGTATTTAAAGGATGTCATCCCGATGTTGTCCTTGTGCATGGAGACACCACCACCTCTACTGCGGCCGCTCTTGCAGCATTCTATGCACAAATACCCGTAGGTCATGTAGAGGCCGGTCTCCGCACCTACAACCTCTATAGCCCTTGGCCCGAAGAAATGAACCGCCAGATTACAGGACGTATTGCCACATACAACTTCGCTCCCACCCCTCTCTCTGAAAGCAACCTCAAAACTGAGAATGCCTTAGGCAAGATTTTCGTCACTGGCAACACAGTGATTGATGCTCTTCACATGGTGGTCAACAAACTACAAAACAACTCAACACTTGCAGCAGAACAAGAAAAGGTCCTGCTTGATGCCGGCTATGATGTGACGCGTCTTGCTAACGGAAAGAAACTCGTTCTCATCACCGGACATCGTAGAGAGAATTTTGGTGATGGTTTCATTCGTATGCTGTCAGCCATGCGTGATTTATCTATAAAATACCCAGATGTGGACTTCGTTTATCCCATGCACCTCAATCCCAATGTGCGACGTCCCATTCATGAGATTTTCATAGGTCTGGATTCTCTTCCTAAAGATAAGGGATGGGGAGAGGCCTCTAACTTTTTCTTTATAGAACCTCTTCAATATCTTGACTTCGTCTATCTTATGAGTAAGTCTCATATCGTCCTTACCGATTCAGGTGGCATTCAAGAAGAAGCCCCAGGGCTTGGCAAGCCTGTGCTTGTAATGCGTGATACCACAGAACGCCCCGAAGCTCTTGAAAGCGGAACTGTTCATCTTGTGGGTACCGATTACAAGAAAATTGTGAATGAAGTAAGCTCTCTTCTTGAAAATGAAGGTGCATATAATAAAATGAGCACGGCTGTTAATCCTTATGGAGATGGAAAGGCGTGTGAAAGAATCGTACAAGAATTATCAAATCCTATTAAAAATTAATATTGAATGTTTGCTCCTAAATATTATCAAATAATCTATCTTTGCATTGTCTCTGTTTATACTCTTTATTATAATTCTCGCTATATAACATATAACTTAAATAGAAGAAAGGAAACTCTCTATCCAACATTTTTTTTGGCAATGCTTATCGTTGCTTTCATAGGAACCCGTCCGGCTGACCACCTTTTTGCAGATATGTATGGGTATGTTGACCAATGGGAAGTGTGGGCACAAATACATTATTCTTTCTCTATAAAAGTAGAAAACATTTTATTTGATAATCTTCGAATTTTCATGGCCACAATAGGATTGAGTGCAGAATTATTTATTTTCCTAATTGCCTCAATCTATTTTTCGTGTATGGCTGCAGCATGTAGAAAGATGTTTCCGAATGATACGATGCTTGCCTTTCTCGTATGTCTAGGGGCTTTCTCAACATTCACTTATGCGACTAACGGAATTAAGGCAGGCTCAGCAGCGTCCATCTTTCTCCTTGCGATTGCCTACCGTGATAATTTAAAAATAACGATACCGCTTGCACTGATTTCATGGGGTTTTCACCATTCAATGGTAATGGTTGTTGCAAGTTATATAATAGTTTTATTCTACAACAAGCCTAAATGGTATTTCATGCTATGGATTATGAGTGTGCTTTTTGCTGCATTACACATCACTACATTCCAAGAGATATTTAATTCCTTAGCTGATGAAAAAGGACAGAGTTATTTGGAAGGGCAATCCTACGGAAAAGGTTTCCGCATTGACTTCATCCTGTATAGTGCCATGCCTGTTCTTGTAGGATACTATGCTATTTTTAAAAAGAAAATACAATCAAAAGCGTACAATATTGTACTTTGTTTGTACCTAATCACCAACTCAATCTGGATGCTTTGCATGTATGCTGAATTTACAAACCGAATAGCCTACCTTAGTTGGTTTCAATACCCCATTGTGCTGATATATCCCTTCTTAAAAGAGAAATGGGGAAACAACCAATACAAAATTGCACGAAAGGTCATATATGCGCATCTGGCATTTACTATATTTATGGAAGTAGTTTACTATAACTAATATTATGACACGCGCCCCCAAAATATCCGTAATAATGGGCATCTACAACTGTGCCCCTTTTCTTCAGGAAGCTCTTGACTCTCTATATGCTCAAACATTTCAAGATTTTGAAATAATCCTTTGTGAAGATGGCTCATCCGATGATACATATAAAATTGCAGAGGAAAACCAGAGACAACATTCAAATATAGTGCTGTTAAAAAATCCCCATAACCTCGGTCTTAACCAGACACTCAACAACTGCCTTGCCGTAGCCAAAGGGGAATATATCGCACGTATGGATGGTGACGATATATCTTTGCCAACACGTTTTGAGAAGGAAGTGCAGTTTCTTGATGAACATCTTGAATACGCCGTTGTTAGTGTCCCTATGATATACTTTGATGAGAACGGAGACTTTCGACGCGGTAGAGGCAATGGAGAAGTGACAAAGAAGTCTTTCCTTCATGGCACCCCAATTTGCCATGCACCTTGTATGGCAAGAGCATCCGTAATAAAAGAGGTCGGAGGCTATTCTGTCGGCGAGAGACTCTTACGCGTAGAAGACTATCACCTTTGGTTCAAAGTATTCGCTGCCGGTCATAAATTATATATGATGGACGAATGTCTCTATAAAATGAGAGACGACAGAAATGCCAAAGCCAGAAGAAAATGGAAAGGAAGAAGAAATGCCTTCTTCGTTATGAGCGAAGGATTTAGAAAAATTGGTTTGCCATGGTATTACCAAATATATGCTCTTCGCCCGATACTGACATACCTCCTCCCTGATTGCATCTATAACAAACTTCACCGAAAATAATACAAATATGCAAAAGAAAAAAATATGTTTCGTGGTTGCACAGCCAGGCACCGCGCGTTCCTTCCTCAAAGGCCCAATCGAATTACTGTCCGAACACTTTGATGTGTATCTTGCAGCTAATTTCAGCAACAATGATGATGTGAGTGATATGAAACTTGCAGGGTGGAAACATATACCCATTGAGCGCAGGCCAAGTATTGGAGCTGACATCAAAGCCTTAAGGCTTCTTACAAAATACTTCAAAGAGGAACACTTTGACGCCACGCACTCTATTACTAAAAAAGCCAGTCTGCTATGCTGCATTGCAGCAAAAAGAGCAAAGGTTGCTTGTCGCATCCATCATTTCACAGGACAAATGTGGAGTACCATGACAGGCTTCCGCAGGTGGTTCTATCGCTATCTTGATGTAATGATGGTGAAAAGAGACAATCACTTCTTGGTGGATGGTTACTCGCAACAAAAATACCTTGAGGAACATAAGGTCTTGAAGCCAGGCCAATCTGATGTACTGGGGAATGGTTCTATCTGTGGGGCGAATACTGTTCGTTTCAAGACTAACAATGAAGCCAGAGAAAGAATAAGGAAGGAACTGAATATTGCAGACGAAACCTGCGTTTATATTTTCTTAGGAAGACTAAAGCGCGAAAAAGGCATCAACGAGCTATATGATGCCTACAACACAATTCTCCCTCAATGCCCCAAATCCTTGCTACTCCTTGTTGGAACTGACGAAGAACATTGCGCTGAACGATTTGGCGAATACGAGAATTTCAAAGAAGGTAAGAATGTCCTCTTCTATGGTAGAACCCCCAAACCGGAAGATTTACTTAATGCGGCAGATGTGTTTGTTTTGCCGACATATCGTGAAGGATTCGGCCTATCTGTATTAGAAGCATCTTGTGTGGGTATCCCTGTAATTTGCAGTGACACATACGGCGTTATGGATGCTATGCAAGATGATGTTACTGGACTGCGTTGCAAAACCTACGATGTGGAAACATTGGCTAATTGTATGAGGAAGTTATATGAAGACGCCGACTTACGCAAAGAATTAGGCAGAAATGGCTCCAAATATGTTCAAGAGAAATTTTCTGGTGAATATATGTCCCAATGCTGGCTGCAGTACTACCTTGAAAATGTAAAATAATGGCCACTATTCTTATATATGGTGCAGGCACCCAGAGTCTGGCGATATTACCCTCTCTACATAAGGCTGGATATAGGATTGTAATGCTCACGGGCTCCCATCCTAATTATGGTGATAAGTCGCGTTACGTGAACAAAGTATATCGCTATAACATCGAAACGGAAGCGAACACTTTGGAAGCACTGTTGCAAGTCATCAACAAAGAACATCCTGATGTGATAATTCCGATGGGAGATGATGGCGCAGAATTCCTTTCCAAGCACCTTAACGATTTCAAGGGCATTGCCATCAAATTACCATCATATCCCAATTTCCTTCGTGGATATGACAAGAACCAACTGATGGCATTGTGCCGTGAAAAAGGTTATCCTCATCCCCAGACTATTGACCTGTCCATTGTGGATTACCAGAGCGAAGAGGCTAAGACGTTCCCCTACCCCGCTATGCTTAAGCCCAACTGTACGACTGGCGGCCGCGGCATGGTGGAAGTGAAGAGTTACGAAGAACTGGTACAATTGTACCCAGACCTTCACAAGACCTATGGTGAATATCACCTCCAACATTTCATTAAAGCCGGGGGCCGACAAGTAAAAGTGCAGCTCTACATCGATGAGGAGAAACGCCTTGTGGCTCATTCCGTACAACAGAAACTTCGCTGGTACCCCAACAAGGCGGGCTCCAATTGCTGCGCAGTATCCATCGAGGATGAGCACATCGTGAATATCTGCTATCAGATTCTCAAGGACATTGACTGGTTGGGCTTTGCCGATTTCGATACTATAGAAGATCCCGACACGGGAGAACTCCTTATTATGGAAATCAATCCGCGTCTCCCCGCCTGTATTAAAGGAAGTATAGAAGCTGGCGTTGATTGGGGAGAGGTCATCGTAAACGGGTACCTCAATCTACCCCAGAAGACATACACCTACAAAACGGGAGTCTATCTCCGCCACCTCGGGCTTGATATTCTCTGGTTCCTCCATGCAGAAAACAAATGGCACACCCATCCCAACTGGTTCAAGTTCCTCGGACGTAATCTCCACTATCAGGATATGAGTGGTTGGACTGACCCTCTCCCCTTCCTCTCCGGCACCTGGAATAATATCAAGAAATTGTTTGATCCGGAATTTAGGAGGGCTAAGAAAGGAGTTTGAGGGTTTAAGGTTGAGGGTTGAGGGTTTATGGTTGAGGGTTGAGGGTGGAAGGTGGAGATTAAAGTAAGTGCTTTTAAACACTATAAACCATACCCTCCAGTTCCATAAACTAATCCATAAACCTTAAACCCTAAACCAATCTCCCCAAACCAAGTTCCTTAAACCAAGTTCCTTAAACCAAGTTCCTTAAACCCTAAACTAATCCCTAAGCCCTAAACCAATCTCTAAACCATAGACCTTTAACCATAAACTAATCCATAAACCATAAACCTTAAACCAATCTCCCCAAACCAAGTTCCTTAAACCAAGTTCCTTAAACCCTAAACCAATCTCCCTAAACCAATCTTCCTAAACTAATCCCTAAACCATAAACCTTAAACCCTAAACTAATCCCTAAACCCTAAACCAAAAATGGAACAAGAACTATTCAACTACAAGAAATTAATTGCATATCAAAGAGCTAAAATTTTGGTAAGCGAGGTTTATGGTCTTCTTAAGAAATTTCCTCGCGAGGAACAATATGCTTTATGTGATCAATTAAGAAGAGCTGCTGTTTCTGTTACATCGAACATTGCAGAAGGAACAAACAGAAGTACCAACCCTGACAAAATCCACTTTTTAGAAATTGCATATGGCTCCCTTATGGAGGTACATAGCCAAATGGACATTGCTCATGATTTAGGCTATATAACACAAGGAGATTTATGCTTAATAGAAGGTACTATCACCAATGTTGCCAAGCCTCTCTCAGGATTACGCGCCTCATTCAAAAATCAACTAACCCCTAAACCATAAACCCTAACCCATCAACCATCAACCATAAACCATAAACTATAAACCCTAACCCATCAACCATCAACCATAAACCATAAACCATAAACCCATAACCCATAAACCCTCCTAATGACTCGCTACGAATACCTTGACATAGCTAAAGGACTTGGCATCTTAGCTGTCGTATGGGCACATATTTTAGTTATAGGATGGAGCCACCGCTTCATCTATGCTTTTCACATGCCCCTCTTTTTCTTCATTTCCGGCTATCTCTTCAATAGTGCCAAATACCCGTCCTTTAAAGACTTTATCAGCAAGCGCTTCAAAAGGCTCTTTATCCCCTACGTGATTTACTCCGTTGTAACATGGGCAATATGGGCCGTATTCCGCTATCTATCTGGGGCAGATGTGGAGAGCTATTGGATGCCATTACTGCAAACGTTCATTGCACAGGGTTCTGGTGCATTCTTCGTACATAACTCGCCCCTTTGGTTCATTCCCTGCCTATTTGCCGTTGAAATTATGTATTTCTTCATCTGCAAGGCTGGAGAGATTAAGGGACTTCTGATTTGTTTCCTCATTGCTTTTTGTGGTGTTCTGCTTGCCCATCAATACGGGAGTGCCTACCTTCAAATTATGCCATGGAACCTTGACGCTGCATTCTATGCACTTCCTTTTTATGGATTGGCTCACGTCATACATAAGCATATAAGCCATCAACAGGTTATGGAAAGCGTGGAAAGCCATCGTCCCCTCTCTCTAGGTATCATACTCCTCCTCTTCAGCGCGGTATGGTATCTTGCCATGAACTTCGGAGAATGTTCAATGGGCTCCAGCGGTTACAATTGCAATGAAGGCATTTTCTTCTTGCGTGCTTTCATCGGTTGCTTTGCCGTAGTAATTTTATCGGCCTTTATCAGCACAATCAAGCCCATCAGCCTTTTCCGCAAAACTATGACATGGTGTGGCACCAATAGCCTTGACATCATGTGCACACACGTTCCCATTAAAGGTATTGCCGTCATCCTTGTAGCCAAACTGCTGCACCCCGTTATCGATGTATCCTCCAGCGGTTCTCTCTCTCTCATCGCATTCATTATCACGATGGCCGTGAGTGTCCCATTGATTATGGCCATTAATAAATATCTGCGCAAGCATAATTAAGGATAAGGGCCTAAACGTAGCTGATAATGTTTGACGTTTCAATATTCCTACGTCTGCTTCATCCCAGAATCTCGTTCTCTGTACTGCTGATAGTCCTCGCAATAGCTATTGCCGCCACATGTGCAGTACTTGCATTCTCAAACGCCCGAAAGTTTAGGAACGTCATTCTCGTCTGGCTCATCGCATGCTTGTACCTGATGTTCCACATCGCCATCTTTGGGCGCGAAAGCAGAGAGTTCTATTCACTCCACCTCATTCCTTTCTGGAGCATAGAATCTATTCAGAACGGCTTCATAGAGACCTTATATGAGAAGCTCAATAATATATTATTCTTCATACCGTTTGGGTGTTTATTAGGGATATACTTTAAGGAAAAAGTGATTTCACGCTCATTGATAATTGGTACAGTTACATCTATTACCATCGAGTTGCTACAACTAATTACAAAAACCGGCACCTGCGAGATAGATGATGCCGCTCGGTATCTTCGACTGAAGTGACGCTTGCAACGATCAAGAACCAAGAAAACTGGCTCGCCAACCACGAAGCCCTCAAACAATGGACTCTTGAGCATGGGCACTTCCCGAATAAGCACAGCCGATTGAACAACTGGGTTCACTATCAACGAAAGTGCATGAGGGCAGGGACATAGGATGACTGGAAGCTTGAGTTGTTTGAGGAGTTGGCGGCATCGAGGCCGGATTCGCATACGGGGGGGCAAGCGTAGGGTTTTATAGGTTTAAGCGCCTACGGCTGTTTAACGGTATATAAGGTAAAAAATGCCACAAATTACCATCATTCTTGCATAAAAAGTATGGAAAAGTGTGGGAAATCCATTAAAAAGGTTTAAAATATTTGTTTAGTCCAAACTAAACTATTACCTTTGCAGCCGAAAACATCTATCATGCAACCAAAATGATCATCATCTTTAATGAAATAATATATAAGACACCATAGAATATGGCAGAATACACTCTCAAACCTATGGAAGCTGTAGTTGGCAAGCAGTCATTTGAGATGCTTGTGAAGGATGGTGTTTGCCTATTTGAAGACTTTGAGAACAATGTGGAGGCTCTGTATAAGGGTGAAGTTGCCAGTCTATATGCACTTATGAATGATGTGGCAAATCTAAAATCCTTACCTGTTACAAAGTTTCATCCATATAACAAAGGTGATGCTGCTGTCAGAGAATTTGAATTCAAAACAAAGCATTTAAGAGCATATGCTATCGAGAAGCCTGGCGGTAAAATTGTTATCATCGGTGGCACGAAGGCAAACCAAAAGAAGGACGAAGCGACCTTTAGGAAATATAAGAATCAATATGTTGAAAGTCTAAAAAGTAACTATTATGACACGAGAAAAACTACTCAGGTGTCCAGAATATTGGACTACACTCATCCAGAATGAACTCTATCGTCAGATTCAATCGTATATGGAAGAGCATAACATGAACAAGGCGCAACTTGCAGAACATCTTGGATGCAGTCGTGGATATGTTACGCAGCTCCTCAATGGAGACTTTGATCACAAGATTAGTAAACTAGTTGAACTATCGTTAGCAATTGGATTGGCTCCTTCTGTTAGTTTTAAGAATTTGGAACATGTGGATGATGGGGTAAGCTTCAAGTGTAAAGGAATCATTGAAGCTGTGCCTAGATTTACACTCTCAAAAAATAAAATGATTGCAATTCCCGCTCAAAAATATAATCAACAGGTTAACGGTTATACAAATTCAACTTGTTTTGAACTAAAAGTGGGATAAATATTTTTTGATATAATAATGGAAAAACAGATTCGATTACAATATAGATATCTAAGGATAGCAGATGATCAATTTGCTACCTTTGAAGAGAACTACGATCCGACTACCAATGTAGAGTTCCAGAATAGTGTTTCTTTTAGTTATGACTATGAGAACAATCTCCTTTCATGCTTAGGGACCATTACTTATGTACAAAAGGAAAAGGTAATTCTCAAGTTGGGTTTGAGTAGTTATTTCATGCTGCACCCTGATTGTGTATCAGAGTTGATGAATGAAGGAAATTTGTGTTGTCCGAAGGAGTTCCTTTGGCAATTTGCTTCGTTGAATTATGGTAGCATTCGTGGCGTGTTATATGAACGGACAAAGGATTCTGAGTTAAGTGCATTAATACTTCCTCCTTTCTACTTTGATCAATTAATCAAAGATGGCATTTGCTTTGACAAGAAAAAATAGAATACCCAGTTTTTGTAACTCTATGGCAGTTGATGTTATGCATATATTCAGAGATGTTCCAAGTGGAGTTTCTCTATTAGTAAATACTAATGTGTCTCTCAACTAATGAAGATTCGTTTAGGTAGTTTCATAACTTTATAAGACTCCACCTTCCAAACACGCAGGGTATGTTAAAAGTAAAACTTCCGCCCTCATATTCAGAGAGCGGAAGTTACTGATGATTACCAGATGGGCTTGCCTTCCCACAATCCTGCGGGCTGAAGGTCGGCGTATTCCACCATAGCATCGAAGCAGGGACATCGCTTGATGTACTCGTTGGGGGTAATCTTGCCATCGCCGTTCAAATCGGGACTGAGGTCGCGATGCCCGAGGATGATGGCCTTGGGATAGTCCTGGTGGAGTTGCGTGAGTAATTCGCAAAGGGACTTCTTCTGGGCTTCGTTGCGGGTGTCGGCGGGATGGCCGTCTTTGTCCAGGCCTCCGACATAGCAGATGCCGATGCTGTTTCTGTTATGATTGCGGCAATGGGCACCGATACTGGTGAGGGGACGACCGGCAGAAATGGTGCCGTCTTGTTCCACGACTAAATGATAGCCGCAATCTACAAAGCCTCGCTGCAGGTGCCACCGCTTGATGTCAGCAACGGTGAAATGCTGATTCTCACGCGTGGCGGAACAATGAAGGATGATGAAGGAAATGGTGCGTTTGGTTTGCTTGTAACTTGACATAGGAAATGAAATAACGAAAACGGAGGGGCCAACGGCCACAAAAACGAAGTGACGAAGGCCTTGTTTTCGTTATAGTTATCGTTTTCGTTGATTTAAATCAGTCCTGCGCAACTGGAGATGCCCAGGCTTGTTGCGATGGCACTGAGGAGTGCGAGGATGGTGTTGATGATGATGGTCCAGCGGTTTTTCTTATCGTTTGACATTGATTTGTGGAATTTAGGAAATTAGACATTAAGAAAATTAGGATGCTTTTTAACGAAAACGAAGGACGAAAATGGGGAGAGAGTTGAAGAGGAAGAGTTTTTCAGAACTGAGTAAACTGAGGACTACATCCTAATGATTATTATCCCCTACCCCTCTGCCCTCGAGTTTTCGTCTTCGTTTTAGTTTTCGTTAATGACGCTTACTCTTCCTCGTCGGTGCGGACGAAGGAGACTTCGGGGTTGTTGGCAGAGAGCTTGTACTTCATCGTGGCGCTCTCGGTGAAACGGGCACTGATGCGCTTGATGTTGGCGTTGCTGAACTCCACGGAGGTGCGGGTGGCGTCACTCTTGATGGTGGGACGGAAGCTGCCGAGGAGCCCCATACGCACGGAGTCGCCATTCTGCAGGTGGGCGATGATCTTCTCCTCCAGGGCGGAGATGACGGCACGGATGTCGTGGACGGTGACGGTACACTCCTGGGAAATCTCCTGAGCGATCTTTTCGAGTTTGATGACACTGACGGGGCCTGCCATAGCGTAGAACATAGCAGCACCGGTCTTAAGGTTTTTACCTTCACGAAGTTTGTACTTCATAATTTAGACGTTTTAAAAATTAGACATTGAGGAATTTAGACATTTAGGAATTTGGACATTTAGGAAATTAGACATTGAGGCAGGCAAGAATTGAGACTCCTTGGTTTCTGGTTTCCTTGGTTCCTTGATTCCTTGATTCCTAGATTCCTATGTTCCAAATTTCCCTGATTCTTAGGATTTCGAGAATCCATTTGCGGGAGTATACTCGCGTTGTCACGCAAGTATATGAGCGTTTTCACGCAAGTATATGAGAGGAAATCCGCAAGCCTATGAGCGGAAGGGCGACTGCCTTGGACTTCGGCTGGGTTACTGACTTTGGCCCGTGTCCTTTGTGCCATCGTGTTCTCCGACGTCCCTCGCTGAAAGACAATGCAAAGATACAACATTACGGAAGGCCGTTGGCGGGTATTGGCGGGTATTGCCGTATTTGGCGGGATTTTTTCACTCGAAATTAGAAAATTAGAAAGTTAGGAAATTAGAAAATTAGAAAGTTAGGAAATTAGAAATTTAGGAAGTTAGACTTTTAGGCAGGCAGGAAATGGGATACATTGGCTCCAGGTTTCCTTGGTTCCTAGATTCCTTGGTTCCTAGATTCCCAAATTTCTCCTTACGGATCATCAGGATTTATGCCGTAAAAGTCGCAGATGATTTTCACAGCTTTGGGTGGTAGGATGTGGGTGTGTCGCGTCATACCGACAGCACGGAGCTCTTCGGCGTGTTCACGTGTCCAACGGCTGAAAGTGCGAAGGGACACGCCTGCCATCATAGCTAATTGGGATTTAGTGTAAGATTTCATTGCTTATTTGAAGTTTGACAGGTTGGAAATTAGGAAATTAGAAAGTTAGGAAATTAGAAAGTTAGGAAATTAGACAAATAGGAAATTAGGAAATTAGATATTTGGGAAATGGAATACGATAAGAAAACCATCTATAGGAAGGAATTTAGGAAATTTGAAAATGAGGATTCCAGGAAGTTTTCAGGTTCGTTAAAACCGTTAATGACAGAAGAACAAAAGTCTGCGGAACGCATACCTATAGATGAATTGGCATTTGATTTCAGTTGTCGCGTGACCCGCTTGTATAAGTGGTTAAATGAGGGAAAACTGAGTAAAGCTGATCGAGATATTGTCGGCACCTACGGGTTACAGATGTTGCGTTCTGCTTCTAGTATTAGTGCCAATCTCAATGAAGCGAAGCACCCTCAAAGCGATGCAGACTATCTTAGCAAAGTTTCTATTTCACTGAAGGAGGCACGTGAAACCGAACATTGGTTAAGACTGCTGAATGCCAATGGCTACTTCAAAGAACCTCAATATGCTTCTTTAAATCACGACCTCGATAGAATCTTGCGTATTCTCGTTACAATTACCACCAAGGTGCGTGAACGACTCCGCAAAAGATAAATTCCCAAGTTCCCAGATTCCCAAGTTCCCAGATTCCCAAGTTCCCAAGTTCCTATATTCCTAAGTTCCTAAATTCCTTAATTCCAAACTTCCCCAACGGCCACATCGGCGATGTCGGTATTTGGCGGATACTGTTCGAGGGCACTGACGATGCTGTACTTTATATTCTGACCAAAAAGCCGGAGCTTTTCGTTCCACTCATCATAACAACCGGAATCGGGGAAGACTATCACACGACGTCCCGTGAGAGGCCGCAGTTTTTCTGGCGTTAGACCTTTGCAACCGCCAGTGGCAAGCCACACGAACTGCGGGAAGAACATTGCGCAGACCACTGCTGATTTCTCTGATTCCACAAGCGCTACGGTGTCTTCGGGACGTGAAGGAAGAAGGTGCACACCAAAGAGGCACTGCGTAAGTGTCCATCCTTCCGCAAGTTCCCCCTGGCGTTGGAGAAGTGTATGCACCCAGTTGGGATTTCCCGTGCGATGACCATCAGGAGTATAATGCATCACCTTTCCCGTCCGTACACGTTGCTGCACATCTATCTGCCAGAAGATAACGGCGCCATCACGCGTGGCTCCGAGGCGATAATCGTCCATTACGCAACGGCAGCGGTCTTTTTCTGCGGGCAGGGAACGCAGCCATTGTACGAAACGACTGGCATCTGACAGGCTGCGCGTCACATAATCGGGATCAATCGCGCAGAGAGGGGCCGGAGCAATGTTGCGAACGATGTGAGGCCTGACATAAACACTGCGCCTGTCGGTTGGTGATTGTGGGTGTTCTCGGTAATAGTCGCGCGGGGTATAATGATAGCCGCACGACTGTTCGTGGTCGCACTTTCCGCACGTGACATCGACATAGGCCAACGTTTCAGCATTGATGTAGCGGGTGAAACATTTCTTGCGCCCACAACTGGGACATTCGTATTTGGGATGCGGACGACCGTCACGCTTCCGCTCAAGACAAAATTTATAAGACTTCATATTATTCCTGTTTTTGGCGTCCGTAGTCCGTCCGCCCTAAATATAGGCGGACGGACAAACGGACTGAATAAGTGAACTGTGAAAAAGTGAACAATTGAGAATGTGGGAAAATAAAATCATCTCATCATTCATCACTTCATATCATATCGGGCGTTAGCATTGAGGGGGATGGCGGCAGCATAATAAGCCCCATCATATCTTGCAGGAAGCCACGCTCCAGTAAACGTTTGATAAGGTCCTGGGCTGCCGTACGCTTCATCATTCCGTGGTCTATAATTTGCTTGACAAGTTCACTGCGGTTGATGCCGATGCGCAGCGCCTCACCAAACAGTTCCTGCATATGCGATAGGTGCTCTTCGTCATTGACAGAGCGCTTTTGCGATACTTCCTGCTCACGTTCAGCACGCGCGGTTTCCAAATGCTTGCCGATGACGCTCATATCACATGTGGGTATGCCCTCGCTATACACCACCTGCCACTTGGGCACTCTGGCACGGCGAAAGACTGTGTTCTCAAACGTCATCACATTACCTACCTTCTTACATTCAGTGGCAGCACCGCACTTGTTGATGATTTCCTTGCCAATCCAACCGCGAGCTGTGTTGTCTCCCATATTGTTGTGAAGCACCACCACAAGGGCACATTCCACCTCCGTGGCCAGTTGCATCAGTTCCTGGACATAGCGCGGACAATCAATTGGGTCATTGATGTCAGGAACAAGGTCGCGAATGCCATCGATGACGGCTAATGACGGACGTTCGTGCAACAACACACGCGCTACCATCCGCCGACGTTCAGAAAAGTCCAACTTGCGCAGATTGAGAACTTTCAGTTCATTGTACTCGTCGTGCGGTGAACGTTGTCCCATAGCGAGCATACGGAGATACATCGCATTGGTATCAGCAATGTACTGCTCCGTGTCAAACACAACGATTTTGTTTTGTTCGCGCAATCGTCGCAGCGGCCCCCACTCTCCTGCCAACAAGGCGGCCGTAAGCAGAGTGATGTAAGTGGTTTTGCCGGACTTGGCCTGAGCCTGAACAAGCGTCAGATCACCGACGGAGAGATACGGCACGCCATTCACTTCAAGAAGATACTCCACTTCAGGATACTCTTTCTCCGTACTCAGGAGATACTGCTCATAAAAGAAGCGCAGTTCCTGTTCCTCTGCCGTAGGAGAATCCGCAGCTTGAAGGATGATGTCGCGGGCCGAAAGTGCCGGTGACATAGGGTTAATCACTTGCGTCTGTGTGGTAGCAGGCGCAACCTGTCCGGAGACAGGATTTGAAGAGTTTTGATTTATCATATTGCTTTGAGCAAGGGCTTAGTGCCTTGAACTCGCTGCAAAATTGCAAAAGCAAGCTCCATAAGTGCAAGAGCCAATTTTAGGAAAAGAATTGCAAGATTTAGAATGCTGATTTACAAAAACATACTACAGCGAATGCCGAAACGGCAAATTTCATGAAATTCATTTGCCAACTTTTTGCCACAATGTTAGAGTATCCTCAAAATACAGAAGAACTGAACATCATGCGCGCTTTATTAAGCGACCAACAATTTGCCAATGCCCAATCAGCCGTCGCACGTGTAGAGACGGATAATGGAGGGCTCTCACCCACCAGTGTTTGGAATATGACGGACTGGCTCATTGAGGAAATGAAAAGAACAATCCCAGACAGACGCTATGCTTTCGTTGAAAGTCTGTACCAAATGCTGGTGAATCATCTTCAACAAAACGCAAAAAGAAGTGATGCGGAGCGCTCAGCCATTGTCATAATGTATATCTTCGCGCTTCGCCTCGTAAAGGCAGACTGGCATATAGAAGGGCATCCTAACAGAGACATTTTAGAAAAGATTTGCAAACTCATTTCTGAGAAGACAAAATGTAATAAGGAGCTTCAAGAAATGCTCATCACGCTTCATCAAAAAATTGACATTGAAGGGGACGAGGAAGAGCAACGTGGGCATTATGTTGAGATGGGTGTAAACCTTCTGGCCAATGATGCCACTTGGCAAGAAAAATTAAGAGGATACATCAACATCTATCTGGATCGGGCTGACAAGGCGGATATTATTGACCGACATTGCGTGGATGCGTTTGCAAAAGTATGGCAGAATATCATCGAGGATCCTATTCTTATGAATGAGATGAAGGAACACACACTTAATGTTCCCTATAATCTTAAACTTATTTACAATATCTTTGGCCTTTTGATACCAGGATTTTACAAGCCGAAAACCTCCACAAAGAAGTTATCAGAAACAATAGGTGTCTATACCGACAATGCCGGGCGTAAGAAAAGCCATTCTAATGATTACTTCAATAGAAGGATAATTGAGAAACTGGCTACACATCCGCTGTCAGCAATAAAGACAGAGTATATGTTTAACCACATTGACAAGTTAATTAAAGATTCACTCGGGCGCAAAGAAAATACTCAAGATTAGGTTATTGCCAATTTATATTAAAGAAAGCTTGGAACAATCGGCGATACAAGGCACGATGCCTTGCTAACTGGAAGAAGGCCTCTCTCCCCGCACTCCCCGATAGGGAGAGAGCTTAAAAGAAATTATTTTCAGAAATAATTCTGTTTTATAAATTCCTAGATTCCGAACTTTCTAATTTTACCCATTTTCATTTTATGCATTGGCAATTTTGATGGATTTTCCGTCGGAAGATTGTCTGCTCGCATTGCCGGTATGTGCAGCGTCTGCTCGTTGAAAGATTCGTATTCATAAGAGATAGCGCAGCATATACCAAGGGTGTAGCCCACAATCTTACGACATTTTTTATTAAATAAATATCCAAGCGCAGGCGATTGCCGAAGCGTGAATAAGTTTATATAGTTTTTACATTTTTCTTCCATTCATACCCAAACGACAAGACACTACAAGACAAATGAAATTTGAAGTGTACAACTATCAGTGTAGCCCGGCCGAGATAAACTCGGGCGGAATGTTTACGGAAAGTGACCGGCAATACAGGGAAGAAGCCCTTCAAGCCATGGAGAATCACCTGAATATCATAGATGACATTTTCACGGCAGAAGATCTTACATACCCCGTTGGCACAGAGGACTGCACTATTTTCAAACAAGGCAAAGACATATATCTTCTGCGCCCTAAGCCCTCACCTACTCAAATTCTGCTAAATGGCAAGAAAGGTCCTACCTTATGCCACTCGCGTATGCTCTATGCCCAAGCGGGCATCTATGTTATCAGCGTACAAAATGAAACTGTTCTCTACGGCGAGAGAGAATGGAAACGCATAGGACACCGCAATCAGCCCACTTGCCTCGCAGTGCTTATCAATAGAACCGGAAAACAACTGCTGCTGGTAGAGACACACAAGGCTTTCAGAAGCACAACAACGGTAAGCCGTATTTTTGAACACGCTCTTTCAAAGTTACTGGCCCAACACAAATTGCTGATAAGTTTTAAGCCTCACTACAGTACAAACAGTTTCTGGGAGCACATTAGCAATAACCGAAAAAGAGGTGTCCTACCCAAGAAGATCAAATTCCACTTTGACTATCCTAATATGGCAGAGGATAGCAAACTGCTCGCTGGGTTCTTCAAAAAATTCGGAACCGACTTGAATGCTGCATCTGAATATATGATACAAGGGCAAAACAAACAAAACCTTAACATTGATGACCAAAACCGCAATAAGGATCTCGAATCTCTTATTGCTTATTGTGCGAATACGGGTAACACTGTGAAAGTCTGGAATTCAGATGAGTCGAGTTGTACTTTTAGTGCAAAGACTCAAGGCACAAGTATGCTGAACGCATCAAATAAAATGCAGAAAGGATTTACGCAACTTGTTGAAGGTGTAAACACGCCCTCCTTATTAGGTTTTCAAAATGACGACAAGTCCCTCGGAGATGAAATTGCTGAATGGTCAAACAGTTTGAAATAACAACAATGGCAGTGTTCACCCCATTCACCATTACAATAACAACAAACAAATGAACATCCTTACCTTTGACATTGAAGAGTGGTATTTGGAAAAACATAACCACAATAACAGATCTGAGAAATATAAAGAGTTTGACCAGTACCTGGACAATATTCTTTCCATCCTCGACGAACGGCATCTTAAAGGAACCTTCTTCTGCGTGGGAGGTATGGCGCGTGAATACCCGGAAGTGGTGCGGCGCATCGCTGACGCTGGCCATGAGATTGGATGCCACTCCAACACTCACACCTGGCTTAATAAGATGACGCAACAGGAGTGCTTAGAAGACACCCGTGCTGCCGTGGATTCTCTGGAGCAATGCATCGGGCAGAAGATAAAGAGTTACCGTGCCCCCGCTTTCTCCATCGGTGAAAACAACAAATGGGCTTTCGAGGTATTGGCAGAATGTGGTATAGAACGTGATGCCAGTATCTTCCCCGCAGCACGTGACTTCGGAGGATTCCCCCACTTCGGTCATAAGACACCCGTACTCGTGCACTACAATGGTATTGAGATGAAGGAGTTCCCCATTTGCATGGCCCGCCTTCTCGGTAAGGACATTGCCTATTCCGGTGGCGGATATTTCCGTTTCTTCCCTTTGTGGTATGTAGAAAAGGAAATGGCAAAAGGCAACTACTCCATGACCTACTTCCACATCGGAGACCTCCTTCCCGAGACTAACGGCGTAATGTCCCGAGAAGACTACGAAGCCTATTTCAAAGAGCCCGGCACTCTCCTCAACAGATACAAGCGTTTCATCAAGTCCAACCTCGGAAAGAAAGGTGCCATGAAGAAACTCTCCTCCATACTCCACTCCCACGACTTCGTAAATTTAGAAGAAGTGGATAAAATGATCGAGTGGGATAAGGTGGGGAAGGTGGAGATGTAAATTGGGGTTATAGGTTCTTGGTGATGGGTGATGGGTTCTTGGTTCTTAACTAAAATCCTAGTTCCAGGTTCCATAACCCAGAATCCATAAACTATAACCGAAAAATTATGGCATACGAAAAGAGACAACAAAATAAGCAGACTTCCCAAGCATATAAACCGAAGCGTGGAGCATTGAAACCTCTAATGACAGAAGAGAGCAAGCAGAAAGCGACCATACATGAGTTGTCTTATGACTTTGGTTGCAGAATGACTCGCTTATATCAATATCTCACCGAGGATGCTGATTATAAAGAGTTCATTATGAGTAAACAGATTTATCGTTCAGGGACTTCGGTGGGTGCTAACGTCCGTGAATCTAAACATGCTCAGTCAGATGCGGACTTCCTCAGCAAAATGTCAATTGCCAGCAAAGAGGCTGACGAGACGGATTACTGGTTAAACATGCTTCATGACAATGGTTATATTAATGACGAGCAATTCTTGTCTCTCAACAATGATTGCCAACGTGTAATTCGCGTGTTAATCTCTATAGTTAAGACTTGTTCTCAAAAAGCAAAGAAGTAATGGAACAACTTTTTTTTGAATTAATACGAGTGGCTCTGGGCTCACAAGATACACTATCGAGGGTACCTTCCTCTAAGGAATGGAAACAACTCTACGATATGTCTAAAAAACAATCCCTCGTAGGTATCTGCTTCGCCGGCTTGCAGAAGTTATTCAACTTAGACCACCAAGAACCGAGCACCAATAACCCACAATCGGATTCAACCCAGAACCCAGAACTCATAACCCAGAACCTCAACGAAGACCTCTATTATAAATGGATGGGGATGAGCGCGAAGATTCAACACAGAAATGATGTGGTGAATAGACAGTGCGTGGAACTGCAAAAGAGATTGAGGGAAGATGGATTCAGGTCGTGTATATTGAAGGGGCAAGGGGTTGCGAAATGGTATAAGGAGACCCTCCCGACCTCCCTTAAAGGGAGGAGCTCTGATAGGGACAAAGAAGATGATGACACGCTCTGTAAGTCTCCCTTAAAAGGAGAGGACTTGATTGACCTAAGCAAGTTTAGACAGTCAGGGGATATTGATGTGTGGGTGGAAGGCTCTCGTGAGGAGATTCTCGCGTATATAAATAAAATATGTCCGACGGAGGAGGTGGGAGAACTGCACGCTCAGTTCCACGTGTTTAAGAATACGGAGGTGGAGGTTCACTTCACTCCGTCGATTCTTTCCAATAAGAAAGCGAATAAACGGTTGCAGGAATGGTTTGAGGGGATGAAGGAAGGGGCCTTTGGGAACGAAAACGAAAGGGCCTGCGGCCACGAAAACGAAAACGAAAACTCTTTGTCTTTAACCCATAACCAAGAACCCATAACCCATAACCAAGAACCAAGAATCCATAACCAAGACCCCATAACCAAGGCCCCCAAAACCACGGCAGGTGCCGAGGGTTTTATCGTGCCTTCGATTGAGTTTAATTTGGTGTTTCTCTTGCTTCATATCTTCCGCCATTATCTTTATGAGGGCGTGGGGATGCGGCAGTTGATGGATTATTACTTCGTTCTGCGCCATTCTGATGTTTCGCCGCGTGAAGAGGCGATGAGGGTTTTGTGTAACTTGAAGGTGGATTCCTTCGCCGGTGCCTTGATGGATGTGCTGCACACCATCTTCGGATTGGAGGAGGAATATATGCTCTGCACGCCCGACAAGAAGCGCGGAAAGCGTCTCCTCGACATCGTACTCGAAGGCGGTAACTTCGGACATTCCACAGAGAAATACAAAATCACGGGATGGGACAAGCCCCTCTCCCGCCTCAGCCGTTACCTGCGCCGTAATTGGTATATGGTGTGGGATTACCCTGGGGAAGTTTTGTCACATATGGTGGGGAAGGTAGTGAAGTGACGAAAACTAAAACGAAAACTAAAACTAAAACTATAATGAAAACTATAACGAAAGCTATAACGAAAATAGAAAATAAAACTTTGTGGCTATAGCTCTCTGCGCTCACTCTTCCTGCTGAAGAACTGACGAAACTGAAAAACGAGTTTTTCCTTTCGTCCGTTCCTCATCGGACGGGACTGTACCAGTCCCTGCCACAAAGAGACAAAGTTTCGCATATAAAACCCTGCGGGAAATAATGTGAGGATGAGACGATGATTCGATGAGATAATAAACGATGAACGATGAGAAGATGAACGAAAACGATAACGAAGAGAAAACGAAATGTAGCAATGTAGCAAATGTAGGGGAAAAAAGTAAGAAATACATACGAAAATGATAAAGTGTTTGTCTCACAAACAATTTTTACATCATATTTTCATTCTGAAGCTTGGGTGTGTGAGGGGAAATGTGTAAATTTGCGTACGATTATATATTCCATGATTTATGCTTTACGAAATAGCACATATCATTAAAGACAAATGCCATTTCCTATGGGACACCATTGAATGGGCTAACGCCGAGGTGTTTGCTTGTATGCATCATAAGAAGCTGGGACTTGTTGATGGCATCCTTAAAGGCTGCTCAGAAAATTATATCTTGCGGCCGGCCACGCTAAATGACATACCAGAGATGGTGGCGTTCTTCGCGGCACAACCCGAAGAGGCTTTTACCTTTTTCCAACCTCACGATTTTGATGAGAAAGGATTAAAGAAGGTGGTCTCCAATAAATCCTTCTTGACCTATTTGGTCCTTGAGGACAGCACCATTGTCGGCTATTTCTTTATGCGTTCTTTTATCAACAATAAGACGTTTAAAGGATACATGGTGGACTATCGACAGAGAGGTAAGGGTATTGCGAAGTTGATGGGCATTGCGATGAATAAGATTGCCATTGCGCTCGGACTGAGAATGTATAAAAGCATCTCACCTGACAACCCCGCTTCCATGGCGGTGACAAAGAAAGTAAACGATATAAAAATCATTAAAACATTAAACAACGGAGATATGCTTATTGAATGTACTATCAAGACTGATATTCAGCAAATTACAGGGGGGGGGGCAGCGGCTCCACCTCGTTGAATTTGAAATAGTTGAACTGTCCATTGGGCTGCATGTTGAACCCATAAAACTTGCAGCCTGATGGAAAAGAAATGTGATATTATTTTAACGTACTGTTGGAATCGTGTTGGCTATACCATTTTAAGGTCTTATGCCGACCACGGGCTCAAGGTGTGGGCTGCAGACACCAGTAAAAGAAATATATGCAGTATGTCAAAATACTGCGCAGGATGCTTTACTTATCCTGACCCATTTAAGGAAGAGGAAGCGTTTATTGCGACTCTCAAACAAAAAGTGGCTGAACTGAAGCCAAAAGTTCTTATGCCTACGCATGACGAAAGCATCGTTATTATGAGACATAAGGATGAATTTCCACCCGAGCTCATCATTCCATACGACAGCGCAGAAAAACTTCTCCAACTCTCCAACAAAGCCGAAGCGACTGAAATAGCACGCCAAGCCGGTGTGCCCATTCCGGATGTATATCAGACGGCGGAAGAAGTCAAAGATTACCCTGTCGTTTTCAAGACTGTCATCGGAAATTCGGCCAAAGGTGTATATTTCCCCAAAAGCAAAGATGAACTTCTTGCCTTGATGGAAAAGCACAAAGATGAAGAAACATTGCTTCAAGAGTGGATTGGCGGCACAGACTATAGCGTGGACTGTGTACGATGGGACGGTTTCTGGAAGTCGTCGGTATATCACGCATTGGTGACAAAGACCGATGGCGGTGGTACCACGACACAACGCGAAATCGTTGAAGCACCCGAATTAGAAAAATATGCAAAGATGATGCTTGACAGTGTTGATTTTCATGGGGTCTGCGGACTTGATTTCCGCTACGACCCAGCGAACGGGAAAATAGCCTTCATTGAGGTGAACGCCCGTTTCACTGGAGGCCTGGCTACACCTGTCGCTGCAGGCTTTAATATTCCCTGGGCATTATACAAACTGGCTACAGAGGGTCATTATGATGAACCTTGTGATGCTCGTGTTGGAACCAAGACAAAATGGATCCTTGGCGATGTCATAACAATCGTTGGACGCGTTGTTAAGTTTAAGTTCAACAAATCTGAGATGAAACAAGTATTAAAATTCCGAGGCTTTGACGCTTTCGATGATTTCAGAAAAGAAGACAAACGTGCCATCCTCGGCGAAATGAGTTACTATTTCGGGAAATTAGTGAAGAATGGAAAGTTGAATCCATAGGTTGAGGACGATAACCTTAACGATAATGCTAACTTTGGGGATTCGCCTAACGTAAACGACCGTGAATTAACCATAAATTTGACGTAAATATTATTTCTATGTTGACTTGTAAGAAAACATATAACATATCAACTATCAAAAAGGATTGGATATCATTGCAAGAAAAGGGTGGGCTGCATACCCCTTTTCAAGATTACGACTATATGAAGAGAACTTGGAAATTACTATATCCATACTATCTAAAGAAGAATTATATGGGTAAGTTCTATAGTTTCTATGATGATGGCGAGTGTGTGATGATTGTTCCGACAGCTCACTATCTGAGAAAACGTCATGCAGAACTGTTGGCGAATGTCAACGGATTGAATTATTGCGATGTATTGGTGAAAGATGAGAAATATATTAAACCTGCACTTGCGATGATGGCTCAAGATTACGACACTTTGAACTGCAACAAGGTGCTTGAGAGTTCGGTGCTTTATACTGCATTGAAAGATGAGGTAGAGATAAGTAGAACGCTAAACAACGTATGTATAAACTTTGGTGATGACTTTGAGGCTTACAACAAATCGCTTTCTAAGTCCACTCGTCAGAACTTGCGTACGGCTTACAATCGCCTAAATACAGACGGCAAGTCGTTGGAGTTTAAAGTGATGGTCGGGGGGGGGAGGGGGTAAATTTGATTACTCTCCGTTCATTGACCTTTATAGCGAAAGACATGCCGCAAGGTATGGTGTCAAGACAAGCCGCATAAAGAAATGGTTCCTGCTTCATCAAAGTTTTGCAACTCGCAACTATGTTGACAATACAAGAGGGTTTACTTTTGCACTCTACATAGACGATAAGCTTGCAGCTTTTATGAGCGGTATGCTTGGGTTGCGCAACGAGTATGTTGTGCCAAGACTATCAATCAATGACGAGTTTGGATTTTACTCTCCAGGGATGTTGTTGCTGAATGAAACTGTGAAGCACTTTATAGCAGAAACTGATGTGCGTCATCTTGACCTCTCGCAAGGAGAAGAGCCCTATAAATACAAAATGGGAGGTGAAGCGCATCTGACGCATAGCTTTACAATAGATCTTCGTGAACTATAAACGTGGAGATACTAATAACGAAAAACAATGGATATACTAAAATCAATCGCCAAGGCGGTATGGGCATTTGATCGTATCTGTTTTGGCTGCAGGTAAATCACAGGTAGTATGACTTTTTATAATTGAAATACAATGGATTACTTTAAAGAAGAGGATTTCTATAAAGAAGCAGGCTCTCCAACTGAGTATCTTCTTTATTGCTCATATATTTTCTTTCAACAATCTGAAACGGAATGGGGTAGAGACTATGATCAGTTTGCTCTTGTTGGTAATGCTGAATATCCATACATAAGACTTACTAGAAAAAGAGGGCAAAGTCATTATCCATCAGGTGGTAGTTCTAAGATTGCAGTTGATGGCAGCTTTGCTCGAAAATCGGAAAAAGAACGTGATGCGGAATGCCCCAAGATTGCATGGGGATTAGCTGCTGAGTTTCTTGGAAAATTGAGATTTGATGCTAGACAAGATGATTATGTACTGGCTGTATCATGTGAGAAGATGTTTTCGGATTATTATGGCAGATATTTAACTGCATATCTCGATTGTCATAGTTCTTTGAAATATGAAAACATATCGAAAGAGCAGAAGGAGCTCGATTTCATAGAGTCTCATATAACTCATATGGCAGAATGTTGGGAAAAGTCTGCACCTTTGAAAAATTATACAATACTTTATGAATACGCAAAAAACAAGGTTGCAGCATACGAACAATTCGTCTTAAATAAGAGAAATAATATACTGAAAACAATCAACCCGATGAAAAATAGTTATAGCACTGAGGTTCGGGAAATATTCAAAAAGAAATATGTAAAAGTTTTCTTTTTGGATGATTCTATAGCAGAAGCAGCACAGGAGGCAATTTCAGCTCTAATCTGTGTAAAAAATGCAAACATCACGATAAGCGAGAGTAATGCACATCCTGGTAAAACATTGACAGTTCAACCAAAACCTATGGTGTTGGCAGAAGACTGTGAGAAAGAGGTATGCATATGTATGGATCACTTCCTTGCAAATGAAGTCATTGGTGAAATGCAACCACATAATGAGGCTTATTTTGCAGGAATTGAAAATCGCATCATTGAACGATTAGATAAGGCTCAAGCAACAATTGATGTGTGTGTCGCATGGTTTACAAATGAACGATTGCGCGACAAACTGCTAGAGAAACAAGCACAAGGAATTGCTGTCAGAGTGATCATCTATAAAGATGGCGTAAATCATAATCATGGTGTTGACTTGTCTGAGATAAAGCATAAAGAATATCGAGGTGAAAGAGGTGGTATCATGCATGAGAAGTACTGCGTCATAGATAATGTTACAACTATTAATGGCTCCTACAATTGGACATTGAATGCTGAAAACAAAAATGACGAAGATGCAGTATTCCATATTACAGATGTTGATTTGGCCTCTTCTTATACTCGTCAATTCAATGCTATGTGGAATCGTGATGAAAACGCATAAGCAGCACCCCTTCTGATCAATGGAGAAATCGCGGTTACTGCTTATGCCTAATATAGCATTAATTACTAAGGAATAGAATGTGTATGTAAGGATATTTATTAATCAAAATAAATACAAAGGAATCATGGTACTGAAATGGATATTTGACCGAGTGGTCAGTTTTATCGGAATAGTATGCCTCTGCTGGATTTTCCCCATCGTGGCAATTCTTATCAAAATCAAGATGCCGGGTGGTCCCGTGCTTTTCTGTCAGAAGCGCGTGGGAAAGAACGGAAAACTCTTTACTTGCCACAAGTTCCGCTCAATGACGGTGGCACCGAAGGTGAATAGTAACGAAAACGAAAACGATAACGAAAAACCGCTGGAGAAAAAGGCCGTCGGGAACGAGAACAGCAATGGGTGGTCAACGGTATCCGTGGCAGGCGATAGCCGCATTACTCCTTTCGGAGCAAAACTGCGCCATTATAAGATTGACGAACTTCCGGAACTCTGGGATGTGCTGATTGGCAATATGAGTTTCGTGGGACCTCGTCCCGATGTTCCAGGATATGCCGACCAGTTACAAGGTGATGACCGCAAGGTGCTGAAATTGCGTCCCGGCATCACCGGACCTGCCACCCTCAAATACAGACTGGAAGATGAGATGATAGCAGAGTTTGTGAGGAAGGTGAGATTGAAGGATAACGAAAACGAAAAAGCCTGCGGCCACGAAAACGAAAACGAAGGGGCCTGCGGCAACGAAAACGAAAACGAAGGGGCCGGAGGCAACGAAAACGAAAACGAAAAGGCTTTTGGGAATGATAACGAAAACGAAAACTTTGTTTTGCCTGAGAACGTGAGGGAGATGACGGATCAGGAATTGGCGGTGTGGTATAACGACAACATCATATATCCCGACAAGGTGCGTCTCAACAAGTATTATTATGAGCACTACTCCTTTATTAAGGACATCCAAATGATCTTTGCGACGGTACTGGGCTTCAAAGTCGATTTTGCGGGGGAGAGGATTTGATAACGAAAACGATAACTTCTCAATCGGGTGTATAAGATAATGGTAAAAATCCCTTCATCGTAAACTCTGCAAAATTCTGTGACATAACATCAAAAAGCGATTTCAATTGATTACAGAACTATGATGCTCTCAAAGCATATATAATAAAGCGCGGACATCTGACTGACAAGCATCTAGTAGATAACCGCGCTCTGCTCTCGTGGGCGAAGTATCAAAGATAGAAGATTAAGGAAGGTTTACTTGATATAGAGAAACGGGAAATGTTTGAGTCATTACTCGCCACTCGGTCGAATGTGCATACTGGGGGAAGAAGGAAGAAAATAGTACACTATGAAGAAAATTAATCCCGAAATATTGTCAATCCTGAGTAACAGATTTGACCGACAGGTTTCCGAATCTGAGATTTTAGCATGGATTTATAACTTTGATGAGAGCGATTGGGAAAAAGCAATCTCTTTGCTTGACAAGGTAGAATTTTTCTCGGAAACAAGATGTACGAGGATATTGCTTGAGAAGTTAGCGGTAGTAAGGAAAAAACACCCTGGTTCCACGGTTACAATATATCCTGTTGCTGGTCCTGGTAAGAGTGGCAACGTGATGGCATATCTGTTTAATAAGATGCTAGAGAAAGGTGTCCTTTCAAATATGCACCTCGTTTCTCCTAATCAAGAATGGGAAAATGATAATGTCATAGTGTTATTGGATGATTTTGTTGGTACTGGCGGTAGTGTGGATAAATTCTTCGATGAGATCAACCCTGGATTACCAGCGCAGTTTACTTGTTACTGTGTATGTGTTGCATATATGCCTTCTGGAGAAAAGAGACTGAAAGAGAGAGAAATATCTATCTTGGGACAAGAACAGCAGAGAGCTTTTCTTCAAAGAGGCTCTGTGTTTGGTTATCCACAGCGTATGCGTCCAGTAAGAGATTTTGCCAAGAAGTATGGTGAAATGATCTGTCCGCCAAAGCCTGGCCATAAAGGTAAATATACAGGTCCTTTAGGATATGCCAATTCTCAAGCGCTTGTATGTTTTGACCATACTACACCAAATAACTCACTCCCTATTCTATGGGCTTCAGCCAAGCGTACGGACAATGGCAGGCGTTGGACACCTTTATTCCCAAGGTTTGTTAGTGACAGAATAAGAAGAAATAATAATTTTACGTCACACAAGTTCTATTGGCTAAGTATTGCCCGTAAATTGAATGATGGACAAATAAATAAGATTTTCAATCAATTCGATACAAAGTCTATTCAACTTATTGGCGTACTCTATGCAAAAGGTCATCATCGTTCGGATGCCTATGTCGCAGCCTTGCTCGAAATACCACTGTGGGAGGTAAATAAACTTTTAGAGAGGGCGCAAGCCCTGGATTTAATTGATAAAGATGGAAATTTGACCGTATTCGGTGAGTATGGATATAAGTCAATACGAAAATCGCTTAAGCAGCAACCGATAATAATTGATGAATTAATTCAAAAAGATATAGTATATGCGCCTACGGAGTTTCTTGGTCATTCCAGATTTCATGTTAATAGCGTAAAATCTGAGGAACAACAAATGCCTGAGATTTTTGCAGCCCTTGGCTGTGAGTGAAAGATTAAGCAACATTACATGATAATTATGCTCGCTTTACACCGAGCATACTTACCATCCTATCGGATGGGTCATCGAATAGAGTATTAATATGAGATTATGGAATTTCCAAGAGACTCTTTTTTATCACTAATAAAGGATAGCCCGGATGAATATAAAAAGGCTACTACAGAATATGCAGATCGTTTGTTATCCAAAGGACTACCAGTAATATTCTCGTTGAAACATCTTGGCGTACTGCTCAATGTTGAATATCGGGACATGTGTATGCTGGTACATTTCCCTGATGGTTATTATGCATATTTCCTAATAAAGAAGAAAAAAGGCGGTTATAGGCGTATTGTAGTTCCGTATGATAACCTTAAACATATTCAGCGGTGGATCTTGCACAACATTTTGTCTAAGATTCCTGTGCATAAACAGTGTGTTGGTTTCATGAAAGGTAAAAATACACTTGATAACGCGAAAGCTCATGTCGGGAAAAAGTACATTCGTAAGTTTGACTTTAAGAATTTTTTTGAGTCCATTAATGCGCGACAGGTGTATTACGTGTTTCGCAATGTAGGATACAGCCCATCTGTTAGCCGTTGCCTTGCGAGTCTGTGTACGCTGAAAATAGAGGATAATAAATATGATTATTTGCCACCCTACAAAAAGATATGGTTCAAAGATCTTCATGATACTACCATAGCAGTTTTACCACAAGGAGCACCTACCAGCCCTGCACTTGCAAACATCATTTGCAACAACTTAGATAAGAGATTTTTTAGTTATGCTTTTAAAAAAAATCTTACTTACACACGCTATGCTGATGATGTAACATTCTCTTGTGATGATCCTTCACTACTTCCGAATGTTTCCTTTGTCAAGAAAGTTGTGGAAAGCGAAGGACTATCGCTGAATGAAAAGAAAACTGGTACTTATGGTCAGGATAGTAGACAGATGGTGACGGGAATCTTGATAGATGGTGAGAAGGCACATGTGCCACAAAAGTTCAAACGAGAAATCTATAGGCATCTGCATTTTTGTAAAAAGTATGGCACACATGAACACTTTAGACATATCGCTCCTGATAAATCCAATCCAAGAGCTTGGATCTATGGCAAGATACATTATGTGAATGCTATAGAACCAGAAGAAGCCAAGAAGATGTTTGCCTTAGCAGATGAACTTGATTGGGGTATTCTCTAACAAATTAGATTATGGTACAAAGAAGATGTTTAAATCAGGGCGTGTTGGAACGTATCTCAAAGATATTAGGAGATACGTTTGATGGATTGACATGTTCTGAAATTGGCTACTTCCTCAGACAATGTAATATTACTGATGTTACTCCGGACATAACGAAATGGCGAAGACTTTATAGTGCGTTTGCTGAGAATCAGAATAATACGAGGTGCTCAAATGGAATTCTCAAGTTCATCCAGACAGTTCTCAACCCTTCTCGTTACACAGATAAAAATGAGTTTGAGAAAAAACGTTGGGACGTAAACGAAGCTTTAAGCTATGTGGGATACGAGTTGCAGGAGAATGGTAAGTTCCGAGAAGTAACTACTGCTACCACGATTACTGAGGCTCAGAGGCGAGCAAACGATTTGGTCGATTGTTTGAAAGTTCGCAACGCGCATGCTGAAATTCTAAAGTATTGTACGCCAGATTTAGTTGATAAAAATTACTTTCATGCTGTATTTGAGGCATGTAAGGGCTTGTTTGCTCGAATCAGACAAATGTCCTGTATCAATACTGATGGAACTCAACTTGTTCAGCATGTATTCGGACATCCTGTTTTGGTGATTAATGCATATAGTACAAAGCAAGAGATAACAGAACAGAAAGGATTTCAATCAATACTTGAAGGATTGTGTAATATGTTTAGGAATCCTATTGCTCATCAGCCTAAGGTAGTATGGTCTATAGATGAACAAGATGCATTGGAAATACTCTCCTTAATATCTTATTGCCACCGAAGGCTTGACAAGGCTGTAAGGCTGGCAGAATAAGAGTAAATTGCGCAACTAAAGCCTTTGATTCCAAATCTTAGATTGATTCTTGGCTGGAAAATATTCGGTGAAATGACAACAAAAAGCGATATCAATTGGTTCCATAACTATGATGCCCTCAAAGCGTATATTAAAGAACACGGACATCTTCCCAATAAACATGTGGTAGAGAACCGCGCTCTGCTCTCGTGGGCGATGTATCAAAGGAGGAAAATCAAGGAAGGGACGCTGGATAACGATAAGCGAGAACTGTTTGAGTCATTACTCGCCACACGTTCAAATGAGCATACTGGGGGAGGAAAGAAACACAGCCCCAATATCTCCTGGCAATATCTCTCGTAGATCAATGTTCCATTGGAGGATGTTGAGAAGTGCCATGAACCGCAAATGGGAAAAACTGAAATAGGAAATACAATAAAAAATGGAATTTACTCCCGAACATATAGCAGAACTCCCTACTCTGGAAGATGTTATTCTCTTCCTTGCAGGTTTAACGGATGATTTTGAAGATGCAGGTGGTTGGCTTTCACAAGCCATGTTTCCACCTAATTGTAGTTGGAATCTTCCAATGGTGGATTTCTTTAATCTGGCAGACAATAATCAATTCATAGTTACGCAAACAGGTTCCAAGAGACATACACTCAAACCAAACCTAAGGAATCGCCCCTTTCTCTATAGAGGACAAAGAAAGGATTTCGGGGGAATCATTTCTGGATTTACAAGAGATGCCATGTCTGACAACGGTCTGTTGTTTAGAGAAGAGGCAAGGGAATATCATTTGATAAATAATCTGAAAGCAGAGGATTTCATTGCCTTGCTGAAGACACATCCATTGTTCATGATGTTGGACAGAGGTATCTTTCTTGAACCAGAACGCAAGCCTATATTTATAAATATGAATTATTATGGACTTGCACAGCATTATGGATTTCATACTGGTCTAATTGATTTTACTACAGACATTGATGCAGCAGCATTCTTTGCATGTACGCGATACTTAGGCGATGATAAGTATGAACCTGTTACAGATATTGAAAAAGATCCGTATGGTGTCATCTATGTACATAAAATTCGGCCAGAAGCTACTTTTAAGTATTTAGGATTTAGCACAATAGGCCTACAACTCTATCCGAGGTCTGGAGCTCAGAAAGGAGTTTGCTACAATGAAGGTATCTCACGATTGAATGTGAATGAGTTGGTTCGGCCAGTCTATTTTCGTCATAATCCAGAGGTGTCAAAACGAGTATATGACATTCAGAAAGATGGTAAGTTGCTGTTCCCAAAAGATTCCATAAGCAAGTACGCGCAGGAGATTCTGAATGGAAATGAAATATCTGGTGAAACTTTTGCACAGAATTTGTATAGTAATCATGATAATTTGCAAGAAAACCTAAGTGTTTTGGCAAAACACAATATTAATGTCAACTGGCATAAGCGTATGCATTTTACGAACGAGATGCTACAAGAGGTACAAAAGGATCTTAGGGATAATCTCTGGGAGAAATTTTGCGATCAGATCTATTTCGCAGATGGCAAGAAAGGAAAACAGATGCATGATTCCCTTCTCAATTTGCCCAATAATCCTGCATACAAGCATTACTTTAATGTGAATGAATACGAACGTATAACAGCTTACGATGCAGATATTCATAGAAGAGCAAGGAAAATTCGTAGAAGAAACATTTAAGAATATACTGAAGTGATATAAATGAAAATTTCGCAAGAAAAAGCTGCTTTGCATTTGCGTAGTGTTTACGACCATATTAAAGCGCTTTCGGACAGAATCGTCATTCTATACGATAGTGCTGAAAGCTATATTTTTGAAGATGTTGATTTTCAAGAAGTGGCTAGTTTCTTACCTTTGTGGATTTCCGATTGCGGAAAATCTCCGGAGTGTGGTATGTCCAAGGAGCTCTTTGAAGAATTGCGGCAAATATATAATGACAGCATCACTAACAAGATCATATATTGGTATGATATTCAGAATTTGTTAGTGGGAATACAGGATCGAATCACCTGTGTTATTTCATACTTGGATGCTCTTTACAAGATTGTCCCCTACTATTCAATGCACGAAACAAATGAGTATAAATCGTGTACGAGAGCATTGAATCCGCAATCAGACCTTGCTCATGCCTATATCAACAATGTATTTATTTCCCTTTCGACTAGTTTTGATTTGTTTTCAAAATTAGTCTATGAAATGTCGCATTTGGATAAGTACGACTTTGAACAATACAAAAAGCTAAAGAGCAGGCAAAAGAATATACTATTCTCGAAGAGTATTGATACATTGGGTTGAAATCATCATCTTCATGCTATAGAAGAAACAATCAAGGACAGGATACGCGGTACGGTAGTCTATGGTTTGCTGTCAGCTATTGTAAAGAAGCGAATAGCTAAGGATGGCAGCATATCCAATGTGATGAGTCATAATGTCATTGATATGTATGCGGGCTTGTCAATTCAGCTCTCAGAGATAAACAAGCTAACCCCGGATGATATCTGGGTTATTGCCTTGCTGGTTGACATGGGGTTTGTAAAATACAACGTGCTATGCAATGGGGTTCGCCTTGAAGATATGAGTTCTGGTGAAAAATCAATGCTGCATTTGTATTCCTCATTTGCATCAATTCCAGAAATTGAACGAGGCAACTTACTTGTATTCTATGATAAACCAGAAAACTCTCTGCATCCACAGTGGCAACAACAATTCCCACTCGTATTCAGTACAATCGTTAATAGTGTGTACGGGTTAAACAGTTCCCATTTTCTGTTTGCAACTCATTCTCCACTTATCATCCAGAATAGCCAGAAGACATCCGACAAGAATGTATTCGTTCTGAAGTTTCAGCGTGAAGGCGGCAAGTTTGAGTCAAACGTTATCACCGACATTGATGCCTATTGCATTGAGTCCTTGATGATGGATCAGTTTGGCTTGACCTACCGAAGAAGACGAAAACAAGAAGAGATAAACAATTATGTGCTTCAGAGCCAGGAAGATCCCATTGATTCGGTAGTAGCATCTCGCGAGCTAAAGGAGTCTATTAGTAAACTTTTTGCGGAAGTATGTAAGGACGAATGACCTATGAAACATATAGAGAAGGACATGAAATCTCCACTTGTACGCGAAGCAATCATTCGGCTTGCTGTCTCTGAAAAGTATGATAGTGATCCTCGGGTACGAGAAATAATCAGAACTCTATATCACGGATGTTGTGCCTATTGCGAGTGCAAACCGGAAGCAGGATCATCGTTCGAGATAGAGCACTTTTACATAAAGAAGAAGGGTGTATATCCAGAAGAATATGCCAAAGATATTCGGAACCTGCATTACTCTTGCAAGGCTTGTAACACAAAGAAGAGCACCAACAAGGCAGATTTATTCCTTTCACCTAATTATCGTGTTGATGCTAATGGAAAGTGGTATGATACTCCTTCATCCGATATAGAAAATAGCATAAGTTATAAGGACTATCTATTAGTTGCTTTGAATACTGATAGTGGCAGAGGGGCATCGACAATTGCCAAATTACAGTTGAATGATCGTCCTTACCTGGTTGAGAGCAGAATCAGAAGTTATTCGCAAGTATATAAATTGCTGCAAGCCACAAGCGAAATCCTTGGAACCTATACTAGAACTCAGGAGGACGCTCCTGCCAAGAAGAAAGCTCGGATTATACTGTTTGGATTGATAAAATCATATATGTCTGACGATGCAGAATTTTCAACGATGATAATTCAAAATTTTGGAGTACAGATAGAGCAGTTGCTAAAGGTGTGGAAGAAAATAAAATAGCATGGGAAGTAAGAGAGATGAGAGATGGACGAACTATGAGGCGTTGAAAGCGTACATTCTCCTGCGCGGTCATCTGCCAGACAAACATGTGGTAGAGAACCGCGCTTTGCTTTCTTGGGCGAAGTACCAAAGGAAGAAAATCAAGGAAGGGACGCTGGATGCAGAGAAGCTAGAACTGTTTGAATCACTGCTCGCCACTCGATCAACCGAGCATACTGGTGGTAGAAGGAAGCCCATTACGTAACATCATGAACAATTATATATATTGTAATGAAGTTTCAAAACTAGCAGAGTCTCTGTATGTGAAATAGCAATAAAACTTAATGGTTAAATTAAACGGTTATTAGTAAACTGATCTAACAGGCAGTATACATTTATCTTATAGAATAGTTCTATGGACAACGAAAGATACAAAAGAATAAAAGAATCCATGCCATCTTCTATAGTAATGGCAATGGAACATATCCGCAGATACCTTATAGATGGCAAAGCTTCCGTTATGGTTGGCGCTGGCTTCAGCAAAAATGCGGTTAAACCCGACTATGTCGAAATGAAGGACTGGAATTCTTTAGGGAAAACTTTCTTCCGCTTATTGTATTCTCATGATCCTCAACCGTATGAACTGGAATTTAAAACCCCCATTCGCTTAGCTTCTCAAGTTGAAGCTTCTTTTGGTCGAAATGAGCTTGACAACTTAATTCTTCGTTCTCTCCCTGACGATGCAATTGCTCCAGGAGAACTTCATAGGAATCTGTTACGATTGAAGTGGCGAGATGTTTTCACGACCAATTATGATACTCTTCTAGAAAGGGCTTATCTTGATGCTGGTGTTTCATATAATGTTGTTACAAACAAGGACACTCTACTATATGAGCGGAGTCCTCGAATTGTCAAGTTACATGGTAGTTTTCCAGATATTCATCCTTTTATAATAACTGAGGAGGATTTTAGAACTTATCCAAACAAATATCCTGGATTCGTGAATACCGTCAGACAAGCTCTCATTGAATCAATTTTCTGTCTAATTGGTTTTTCGGGAGATGATCCTAACTTTTTAAACTGGCTAGGTTGGCTACGTGATGTAATGGAGGATTCTATTGCGCCTGTATATTTGGTTACTTATGATAAAAACATCCATGACTCAGAGTATAGCTTAATGCTTGATAGGGGCATTAAAATTCTTAATCTAGCAAATGTGCCAGAACTTAGTAATATTCAAGAATCCCTTACATTTTTCTGCCAGTACCTACAGAATGAAGGCAAGTCAGAGTGGAAAGGTACATTAAGAAGAGATGACATTAAGTCTCTTGATGATGCTCGTAATATGATTAACGAAATGAAAAACATTAGGCAGTCTTATCCCGGTTGGATATTCTTACCAGATGACCGAATGGATGATTTTCGTGATTTGACAAGTGGAATCCCCGCGTTTTGGAAATTAGATGAAATTGAAGGTTTGACGATTCATGATAGAATAAACTTGATGTATGAGTTGAACTGGCGTTTGCAGGTGTCGATGCATCCGTTTAAAATGCCATGGATGGCAGAGGAAACCGAGAAACTTAAATGGGAAGACGATGGTTATAGGGATGATGATAGGTCTAAGGTTTACGATTTAAAACTATCCATGCTACGCGATTATAACGAGGACGGAGAGTATGAAAAGTTTGATGAATTGTACAATCAGTTATACAATCGTAAAGACCAAATGTCATCAGAGCAAAGAAGGTTGCTTATATACGAGAGTTGCTTGTGTTATTTATCAAAATTAGATCAAAAGAGTGTAGAGGATATAGCGCATAGGTGGGATGTCTCTCCAGAAGACTATTTAGGGGCAATATGGAAGGCAAGGATATTGTTGGAATGTGGTAAGACAAAAGATGCGAATAATTTGCTGACAGTCTCTCTTCAGAAGGTACAAGTTCTTCTTCTCGGAAGTAATTCTAATTCCTATCGTCTCAAATCCGCAAAAACGGCTATGGAGTCATTAATTGCGTTGACTGAAATGAGACGGAATGAAATCCCTTCTAGTGAGAGATACATGGATAGTTATTCTGTAGTAAGACGGCTGAAACAAGATATTTTCACGGATAAGACAAAAAAGGTCGTAGAGCGTAAACATGATTTTCGAATCAACAGGACAACAACGACTTGGAATTCGCAAAGTGGTTATAATAGAGATATTCTTAATTCATACCGATATTTTAGATTACAGGAAAATGTTGGCTATCCTTTGGGATGGGCACACGGTGATATTAATACAGAAGATGAAGTCCTTTTTATCAAAAACTTGATGGTTTATATGCCTTCTTATGCAATCGGTTTAATGTTACGAAGTAATAATAATAAGGTGCAAGAGGCTTGTATAACGAGGTCTTTTCTGAGTACATTGTCTTGTGAGGAGTCAGACAAGTTGTTTGATGATTTGTTTGGGAAACTATATTTAGATATCAAGGGGCAAGACAAATTGCAATATAGACGTAGTGTGAATGTATTAGTTCCTACACTAGTAAAGCTATGCACAAAGTCTTCTCAAGACAGAATACTTAAGATGGCTGACGTTATGGTAGACCTATACGTCAATGACTCATATAATTATAAACCAGAGTTGCACAACATTGTTATCAATAGCGTAGATTGTGATCACATAAGTGATTTGGCAAGGACTATTTATGAGTTACCTATAATAACCACTAATGTATTTGAAAAAGATGTATGTCTGATGGAGCATATATCACATGACGTACGAGCAACAGATATAATGCTTGATAGAGTACAAAATGCTATTGAGACCCATGATCCCAAGTTATTGCGATTTGCTTATTCGCGACTGTGTGATATTGGAAAGATGTCTGCAAGTGAAGGACAAACAGCGAGAATAACTGAACTTGTGCATCAATGGCGTAACAGAACAAAAGAATGTATTAACAAAAGATTCTCTTTTCGTTTTGCGCCTTATGATCCTGCAGTGGATGATGAATCTCCAGAAGATTTACTCAATCAATCTCTTGATGAGTTTCTGAGTCTTAATATCGAAACAATAAACAGTTCTGTTGTTTTTGATAGTATCAGGGATTGTCTGTTATCGTTAGGTGTTTTTTCCGAAAGGATGTCAGAAGAACAGCATGCAGCAGTTTTGACGAAGATGGTACACTTTATGGAAACTCACAATGAGAGATTACAGAAGGATGATTCAAATGACTTAATGGGTGGGTTCAGAGGTCATGCGGTAGATGTTTGGGATGCTTTTGAACAATACTTGCAAAATGCAAATTTATCTGGTTTTAGTCCGGAACTATTGAGACATCTTGATGACTTGATTAAAGAATACGGGAGAAATGGTTTTCAGAATGTGGCATTACGTGTAATGCTTATGCCGTATTTAGATACAATAAATGCAAAACAACTTATCAAGGATATTAATGAAAATATAACCAACAGTAAGAAAACCACGTTAATGAATGACGCTGTTTTTGCTCTTATTTTACTTGGCAAGAAAAGGATAGACATTCAGAGCGTAATAGGTCGAGTAGTGAGCTATATCGACTTTTCTCAAGATCCAGAAATCAGGAATTCGATTCGATTGCTTATTAGTTTAGCTTGCTATAGAAGGTTTAATCAAAAAACACAGGCTCGCATTAATTCACTTCTTAAAAGATTGTATGATAAAATTCCTGACAGTAACATAGAGATGGAGTACAAGACGGATTTGTATTATTTTACATTAATGCTTGCAGGGGCGATGAAGAAACAATATGGCGCGACACCAGCAATTGATAAATGGGAAGCATTATATCATGATTCAAATGTATTTAATGATGTTAAACGTGGGTTTGAGAGAGGCCTTTCGCTTTAGTGAAACTATCTTTACACTAAAGAAGGTATACCATGCCACTTCAAATAAACTTTCATGCCATCAATCGTTTTTTTTTCTAACTAGGTAATAACAAGCATGATACATTGCGTGTCCTTTGACAATTAGAAAGCATGCAACACCTTTTTATGCAGTACGCTTGCGTTCGAAATGAGAGAGGAGTATTTGCTAATTGTATTGGTTCGCTTAAGGAAATAGAAAGTAAAAAATCGATTCACAGGGCATATCTATAGAATCCTGTCCGATAAAAAAATATAATTTCCAACATAAAAACGGGGAAATGGTTAGAAGTTTCTCTTTTATTTCTTTGATTTATGATTGATCGTGTCCTAAATGTTTCACTAAATGACCTTTCATTGGGTTACCAACTTGACCATGCGGAACAGGCTGTGAATAAATACGAGTCATTGCAAATAACTAGCTTAGGCGATGCATTAGAGCTATTCAATATACGCAAATTGCTTGACAATGGTGCTAGATTGAATCGTTGGAGTGATGAGGAATATGAGCAATTGAGAACCAAAACAAAGAGCTACAATGGTCAAGTCGCTCAATATATCCTTTTTCTTGATTCGGATGCTTTGTTAGCGGAGTATGATACTCAAGAGTGGGGCTATCGCCGATCCTTCTGGGAAGCTGTTGATCAGTTCAAGTTGTTTGATGCCATCAATGAAGACTTTGTGCGCGAAGTAGTGCACGGAAAAATAAATGATTTACGCCACATCTTACAATGTAAAGCCATAGTTGAGCATTACAAAGTGGTATTACGTGATATTCTCTTGCATGATTCCCAAGCAGCTCTTCTGCTGATAGATAAATACATTGCTCGAAAAGATAATCCTATTGAAAGAGAATTATACCTTCCAGCCAATCTGACAATGTCAGATAAACAGGCAATCATTCGCGGTTATTTAGATAGTGAGGATCCAAATATAAATTATGTTCGTTTGTTGTGTCAGAACAAGGATAATCCTAACGGTTTGGAACTAGACGTGATGACGAGGTTGAAGGCAGAACGTTTGGCTTCAAAATTAAACGATGAGATAATGACAGACCCACGAACTGTAAAGGTTCCTCGGAATATGACAGTAATTTTCTCGAACGAGGAGAACATCTTACCCGTAAAATTCAAAATAGAAGATGGACATCCTGTTTATACTTATAGCGTAAAATATATTAATGAGTGCAAAGGGACGTTGTTGCTAGATAATTGCATATCGATGTTTTATTGGTTGAATCAGCATTTTTTAGTCGAACTAATTAGCAAAAAGTGTGAAGTAGATTCATTTGAGGAGGTACTGCATAACTTAAGCAGAACTGCCTATCCGGACTTTGACCATTTCTGTAGAAAGAATAGCCTTGCTCAGGTACAGTTACAGGGATATTGTGGAGCTTTAGAGAAACGTAACACTTCCTTTGAACAAGTTCTTAAAACATTTTATGAAGACCATCTGTCTGCTGCATATGGTTATCCTTCGTTACCATTGAATTTTCCAAAGGAAGATGATAGTTGGTTAAACAAGTGCCGTATATTATTCCCGGAACTGGATGCAATTGTAAAACAATATAATTCTTATGTGCAATATGATGCTATAGACCCAGATGTGATTCGCCTTAGTAAACCTTGTAATATGTCAGACGGTAAGAGTCTGCTAACGAATAAATATTGCGAGGTTCCAGATGGCCAGTCAGAGATTCATCGGATTCTATGGTATATGTTTGCTCCTGGTGCATTGCTCGATTATGTTGAGCCTTTTAAAGGAAAACACTATGGCTGTTTGCTTGAGTTATTGTTGAACGAACAAGTCCACTATGATATCTATGATGAACGTAAACGCCAGAACATCGACTATCTTATGGAGCATGGTATTGTTAAGAAGGCTGATGATGGCATCTTGGCGATTGTGGATAATGATATGAGCATCCTCTTACAATCATTATGGGAGTATCATGCATGTTCATATTGGCACTATAGCGAATGTGGGCGGAAACATCTGGACAATATGGTAGAAAAAGGATGGCTTATTACTAGCGACATGTTGCTGACAACAGAGGAACGACGATATTTTAGTTATTATATGGATAATAGTGAGTATACAAATGGTTTTGCATACCGCAACCACTATGCCCACGGTAGTACTCCTTCTGTTGATGATGAGCGTACGCACTTAAATGCATATCTGGTTTTTCTTCGTATGCTTGCAATCATTATTCTTAAGATGGAAGATGACCTGTGGTGTGCATCTAGAGCCTTGAGTACTTCAAGTTATGATTTTAACTAAAATTTGCTTGCACGCGAAGTAACCGCTTGTAGAAGTCGAGAATACAGTCTTCGACGATACGCTTGCGCTTGATTTTACGAAAGGGAAGGAAACTTGGGAACCTAATACCAACCTTGACCTCTGTCAGGTTTTTAGCAGCGTCACAAGCTCCGTGCTGATTAGGACTAAACAGAGGAGCAAGCTCGCGTAAGAAAGTAAAAGACGTTGACGCAATAGACTTATCGACTTGGAATCTAAACGACAATCGGGACGACTCATCACGAGCCGCCCCGATTGTCGTTTAGATTCCATTGTCGCTACTTAAACATGGCAAAACTACACTTCAATCCTGTTTTATTTCAAGATTTATATATATTTAACGGTCTTGATTTTGGTATAATTAATAT
>JAGHRT010000024.1 GCA_018066245.1 Candidatus Equimonas faecalis
GTACACATTATATATAACATATGATGAAGCGAGTTTTTTGGACAATCCTCCTGTTGATGGTCCTGCCCCTCAGTGCGGCAGCGCAAATGGTTATTCCTGCTCCGCAGGAGATGAAAGTGGTGCGTGAAGGAAAAGTTCGCGTGACGGATACGCAAGAACGTATCAGCCGCAAGGCGAAACTGCCCGAAGAGGGCTACACCATCAGCATCTCCGGCGGCAAGGCCATCCTCACCGCAAGGAGCGAGCAGGGCATGATATGGGCCCGCCAGACGATGAAGCAGCTGCAGGACGAGGACGGCCTGTATCCGCAGGTCAGCATCCGCGACTGGCCGGCATTCGGCCTGCGCGGCTTTATGCACGACACCGGCCGCAACTACCGCCCCGTGGACTTGCTGAAGAAGGATATCGACCTTTTCTCCTTCTACAAACTCAACGTCTTCCACTGGCACCTCACGGATGACCCGGGCTGGCGCATTGAGTGTAAGGCCTACCCCCAGCTGAATGCCCCGGAGAGTATGCGTAAGGGCCGTAAGGAGGGCACGGTGTATTCCTACGACGAGATTCGCGAGGTCATCCGTTATGCCCGCGAGCGCGGCATCATGGTGATTCCCGAAATAGACATGCCGGGGCACAGCACTTACTTCAAGAAAGCCTTTGGCTTCGGCATGGCTTCGGAGGAGGGTATGAAGGTGCTGGAGACTTGCCTGAAGGAGTTCTTCCGTGAGATTCCCCGCGACCTCTGCCCGTACATTCACATCGGCAGTGACGAGGTGAAGGTGGACAATCCCGAGGAGTTTATGCTCTTCTGCGAGGACCTCGTGGTGAAGGACGGCCGCACGCCCATCTGTTGGGACCCCGGCCTGAAGCCCGGCGAGAAGACCATCAGCCAGGTGTGGAGCACCAGCATTGGTGCCGACATGGAGAAGAAGGACTATCCTCGTCGCTTCATTGATACCTACAGCGGCTATCTCAACAACGGCAACGTCATCTGGAACACCACGCAGCAACTCCTCCATACCTACTGCAACGCCGAGAAGGGCGACGACAAGCGTCTGGGCTCCATCCTCTGCCTGTGGAACGACCTGCGCATTGACGACCCCGCGCTCCTTATGCCTCTCAACGGTTGCCCTTCCGCCGTGGCTGCCTTTGCCGAGGGTATATGGCGCGGCGGCAGGAACCTTCCGATGCGTGAGACCCATCTCCTCCTCGAACCGAGCAGTCCCCACTTCCAGCACGTACAGGACTGGGAGCACCGCTTCTCCTACCACCGCGACCACTTCCTGCGCGAATGGAGCACCCGCTGGGTGGCCAACAGCCAGATGAAATGGCGCGCCACGCTGCCCGAGCGCCGTGGCTCCGACCCCAGCAAGATGACGTGGGTGGAAAGCCGCGGCGGCGTGGTGAACTTCGCCGAGATAGCCTATCAGCACAAGCTGAAACTCACTAACACTATGGACGCCTGGGCCGAGACGAAACTCTATGTGGAGCGCGACACCGTCATCCGTGCCGTCATCGGCTTCGAGGCCTCCGTACGCTCCAACCGCATTTCGTGGGGCATCGGCGAGCAGGGCTACTGGGAAGCCGACGGCCGTGTCTTCGTGGGCGATACCGAGGTGTTCCCTCCCAAGCCCTGGAATGAGCCGGGCAAGTACCACTATCCCCAGAATGCCTATAAGGAGCCGCAGAGCGAAATGCCCTACACCGAGGAACAAATCTTCTGGCTGCGTGAGCCCGCCTATGTACCTCTCAAGGCCGGCTGGAACACTCTTAGCTTCTATTGCCCCCGCCTCTTCAAACCCCGCGACTGGTGCCTCACTTTCCTCCCCGTCACCGTGGCCGAGGACGGACGCCTCACCGAAGTGCAGGGCGTAAAGTTTGAGTAGAAATCCTCAAATCCTCAAATCATTGAATCGTCGCCTATGAAGCACCTTTCTCTCTTTCTCCTTACACTGCTGATTGCCGGCAGTGTGAAGGCCGCAGAAGATATAACCACTCTTCCGTCCAACCTCATCGTCGTGTCGGAGAAGAATGATGCTACCAAGCCATTCACCGAATACGTCAGCGGCAGTGCCAACACCGATAATGCGTGGCTCGCAAAGTTCCACAAGACCGTCACCACGGCGAGCGGTGTGACTTACGATTGCTTGCACTGGCAGTCGCCCAACTTCACTTTGAAGAAGCCGGTGAAGAAACTTGTCATCACTGTGCTCCAGACCACGGTGAACCGCTCGGCTGACGAGAAGACAGATGGCCCGTATTTCAATATCAGTGAACTGGCCATCATTGACGGCAATGGTAAAGAGGTGGCGCTGAATGCCTCTGATATCACCAGCAATGCCACCGACAAGAGCGACGGCTCTATAGCCGGAATGCTGGACCACGACATCTCCACCTATTTCCATTCCTCCTGGCACGAAGGCAAGGCCCCTGAAGGTTACTACCACAACCTTGTCATCACTCTCCCGCAGGAACTCTCTACCTTCACCATCACCATGGACCAGGCTTGGATTAGGGCGCGCCTCTACAACGTTCCCGTATTAATCCGCGTGTCTGACTACGACAACCCCTTCATGGATCTTCAAAGTCTTATCAATCAGGCTCAGGGCATCGCTCCTCTCTGTGGTACCGATCCCGGATTCCTCAATGGTGATTTCAGCGCTTTCTATGCCGCTCTCAACGAAGCCAAAGCCATGCAGGACGGCGGTACTGGTACTTCGGAGGAGCGTCAGACCATGGCTGACAGACTCAAGGAGGAAATGGAGAAGGTCACTGCCGCAGACATCATCTTGCCTAGCGACGACGAAGAGTATATGATCGTAAGTGCCATGCCTTCATTCTTCTATTTCCAAAACAGGATGAAGAGCCTCGATGTGATGCAGGAAGAGGTCCTTTGGTGGGGAAACACCAGTGCCGGTGCCCCCGGCCAACTCTTTACTTTTGAGCATCGCGGCGGCGATGCCGAAACGGGCTACACTTATTATCTACGCAACTCCGCTACGGGCAAATACGTCACCCGCCTAAGCAGTAAGGACGGTCCTAATGGTGAAGTATGGGGCGATCCCTATTATTTCCGTCTCACTGCCCACCCTGAAGAGGTGCGGTTGCAGTACCTCGGGCTGGGTCAGTTCCGTATAGAAGGCCGCAACGCCAGTGGTAATTGGGGCAATTACTTCCTCTCTGTCAGTTCTCACAACGATGGCGTAGCCCTCGGCATCCCTGCCAAGCCCGGAGGTATCTCCAAGAGCAATCCCAACGGCTATGGTCTCTATGGTGTAGAGGCTCCCGTCTTGCCCAAAACCGGCAGTCAGGACTCCCCCTCAGCTTGGTATATCCGCAAGGTGGACAACCTTCCCCTCACCCTCAAGGTGAAGGCCGGTGCCGTCAAGACGCGCACCCTCCATTTCGCCCAGGGCATCAGTTCCTTCCTGCTCACCCCCAATAACGGCGCTACGATTTCCGATTTCGCCCTTACGGACCTCTTCGGCAATCCGCTCTCCTTCACGGTGTCCCCTGTTGGTGGTGCTGTGCAGGTGGACCTCCCCCAGTTTGTGGAGTCCTTCACCCTCGCCTTCACAGCTGGCGAAGGCATCAGCCAGGTGTGCCTTTCCAAACCCAAGGCTACTCATAAGGAGAACCTGCGCGTGATGACTTTCAATATTTCCAAATCTAATATTGAGGCCACCGGCATCAACACTTGGGCAAACCGCGTGAACGGTATGCACGAGTTCTGGGACCGTGTGCAGCCCGACTTTATCTGTATGCAGGAACCCACGAAGGGCGTTATTGAAGATCTTCTCAAAGGCTTCAATAATTACGCCATGGTGGGTTGCGGCCGCGACAATGGCGTAGAGAAGGGTGAGTATAACCCCGTCTGCTATAATTCCCGTACCATCCGTATCCTGAAGCATGGCTTCTTCTGGCTCTCCGACACGCCCAATAAGGCTTCCCGCTCTTATGGCAGCCAGTTCAATCGCCTTTGCACCTGGGTCCTTGCCCGCGACAAGCGCACGGCAGCCCGTTTCCTGCTCTTCAATACCCATCTTGACCACACCAGTGATGCTTGCCGCGAGAAACAGATGACCGTCTGCAAGGCGCAGATGCAGCAGATAGTCAAGCAGAATCCCGGTCTGCCCATCATTCTCACAGGTGACTTCAATGTAATTGCCACTCTGCCGGCTTACGACATTGCCCGTCAGCAGGATATCCCTCTGGGCGACTCTTGGGGCATGGCCTCTAAGCGAGAAGGTTCTGGCTACGGCATGGTGCGTTCCTCGCGCAAACTCGACTATATCATGGCCTCGCGTGAAGTGCAGTATGACAACGCCGTCATCTATCCCAGCGTGCAAGAGTCCGGACTCACCTTCTCCGATCACAACCCGCAGTATGCCGACCTTTCTTGGAACCTCACGCCCAGCGAAGAGGCAGAGGTCGTACTTGCCAACGCCCGGCAGGCTCTCGACAATGCCCTCACCTATACCGTAGATTCTAAGCCGCTCATCACCAATGCCAACATCCAGCTTTCGGCCGATGCCGTAGAGCCTTCTGAAGGCAGCATCGCCGCCCTCATCGACGGCAAGACCTCCACCTACTTCCATTCGCAGTACTCCGGCACGCCCCCCAACCAAATCCATTGGCTGCAGGCCACCCTGGGCGAGCCTGTAGAGCGTGTAAGCCTGAGTTACACCCGCCGCGATACGTCTAATGATAACGGCGTCAACGACCGATGGAAGAACTTCATCGTGCAGGCCTCTGCCGATGGCTCCTCATGGCAGGACGTCACCCAGGTGTATGACTTCGGCCACGATGCTCTCAAGCCCTGCCTCTCCTCCGTCATTCCGCTCCATGGCGCTTACCGTTATCTGCGTTTCCTCGTGGTCTGCACCCCCGGTATGCGTTTTGCCAATGGCAGCCCCATGTTCACGGCCTCCGAGTTCCAACTCTACGACGCCACTGTCAATAAGGCCTCCCCCCGCTATACCGACCCCGAAATCAACGCCCTCTGCGAGACCGCCCGGCAACTCATGCAGCAAGTTTCCGACGCCCAGGCTCAAGGCGAGAGCAACACTGCCCTTAATGACGACCTCCGCACAGCCGTTTCTGCCCTTGAGAAGGCCCTCCAGACCGAGCCCGACGGCATCATCTCTCTCTCCCAGAATGCCGCTGCTGCTCCTTCCTATTATCATCTTGATGGTACGCCCGCCACACCCTATAGCCGCGGCCTCATCCTCGTCGTCACAAAGAAAGCCGATGGCACCACGGTGGTGACAAAGAGATTTAGGAATTAGCGATTCCTCAAAATATCGAGATTTCATAAAAACTATATGACCATGCGCAAATCCTCCGCAACAACTTTTCTTGCCGCTCTCCTCATTATGGGAGCCGGCTCCGCCTTTGCTGACGATGGCACGCAGCCCGTCAATATCAATCTCTCAGCATTCAGCTCGGGTGTTAAGAGCATCGCCGTCCGTGCCAAGAGCGGCGACCGGCTGGCCGAGACCGACCTCGTCACGGTAAGCAGCGTGCCGAGCGGTGCCAAAAGCGTGAGCGTCAACGTACGTTCCGATGCCGACGTAGCCGGCGGATACTATATCTATGCCACCCTTTCTGACGGCAGCGTGGAAGTGGCCGACGACGCAGGTAAGACGTATTCCTACACCGACATGTGGATGGGGCACATTCCCGGCCGCACCACTTTCAGCCACGTTACCATCCCCGGCACCCATGACTCTGCCGCCAAGGATGTCCTGTCCATTGCCAAGACCCAGAGTGACGGCATCGCGGGGCAGCTGGCGGCCGGTATCCGGGCCTTTGACCTCCGCCCGCGCTATAATGCCTCAAAGGAGAGCGACATTCTGCTGGAAAACCTCACCATCTACCATGGCGGACTTTCCACGGGCGTGAAGTTCAAGGATGCCATGGACGCTTTCGTCTCTTTCTTGGAGAATAACCCCACGGAGACTGTCGTGGTGCGCATACAGAAGGAGAACAGCCAGCTCCTTACCAGCCTGACCGACTACAGTTCCACCTGGCGCACTTCCATCCGCACCTGGTTGCAGAACAACAGGAAGTATGTGCTGCCCCGCATAACGCCCGGCCTGAGCCTCAATTCCTGCCGCGGCAAGATAGTCCTCCTCAGCAACACCCCTTACGGATCCGACGCCAACACGGAGGACTGCGTGTATGGCGGCCGTCTCGACTGGAGCAACAACACCCGGCAGCAGAAGTCCGTCATCTATCACGCGAACCGCACTGCAATGGCCAGTGCTACCGTGGAGGATGCCTACGAGGATATAAAAACCTCCGATAAGATTGCCTGCACCAACGCCAACCTCTCCGCCGCCGCTGCCGATGCCTCCAACGGATGGTACATCACCTACGCGAGCCTTTCTGGCAGCCCGGAGTCGTATGCCAAGACCATCAATCCCGCCGTGCTCAGCCATGTGCAGAGTCTGACGGGCCGTCTCGGCATCGTGCTGATGGACTTCGCCACCACCAGCGGAAAGGGCCTCACTGACGCCCTCATAGCCCATAACCGGAAATACCTTGCCTCCGAGCCTGTCACGCTTGTGGAGGGAGGCTCCCTCGTGAGCGTAGGGGCTAAGGCTGCGCAGATAAAGGAAGGCCAGTGGTACGTCATGACGCAGATACGCGACAAGGAGACCCCCGTCGTGGAAAACGGCACTGGAGAGGTGGTGGGCCGTGAGCGCGACCTCACTGTCTCCGACCTCTTTAATTCAGGCACTCCCGCTCCGGAGCTGGCGCATTATCTTGTGCGCTTCGTCCCCGGCATCGCCAATGCTTATAAGGTGCAGTTCGCCACGGGCAGCTACCTCGCCGCGAAGAACGGTGCCACGCCTGCCAAAAATGTTGAAATAGTGGCCTGGGATGCCGCAAAGGCCCTCAACTTCCTTGTCTATCCTGCCACCAACACCAGCACGAATCTGAAAGGCTTTGCCTTCTCCTCCACAACCAACGGCATCACCTACGGCTTTGCTATGGATAATGAGAAATCCTCCTTCACGCCTCCCCATAAGTTGTGTTTTTGGGCGTCAGGCAAGGTGACCACGGGTGAAAACAACGTGTGGTATCTCTATCCTGTGGAACTTGAAGGAACAGGCGAAGACGGACCGACAACGGGCATTGGCCAGCTTTTGCCCAAGCAAGAACAGGCCTCTCTCATCTACGGGACAACAGAAGGTTGCGGACAACAACCTGTTGCTTATGACCTTCAGGGGCGACGCGTCAAAAAGACGCAAAGAGGCATCAGCCTTCAGAAAGGTAGGAAAGTTATTATTTGCCGTTACTGAACCGTCATGAAAATAGCCTGTATCCTCTCTCGTTGTGCACTGCCCTGTGCCCTCGTCTTCGGTGCTTCTTCCCTCCGTGCCCTTCCCGTTCCCGAATGTCCGGTGGAGAAAGTGAACCTCTTCATCGGCACGGGCGGCGATTACGGGCAGTTGGCCCCCGGTGCGACGATGCCTTTTGGCATGATACACGTTGCGCCCGACAGCGACCCGCGACAACACCCCGGCTACGACTATGAAGTGGCCGCAATATCGGGCTTTTCCATCAACCGCCTCTCCGGCGTGGGTGGCAGCGGTTGCGGCGGCAACGTGAGCGTGCTGCCCCTGACGGGCGGCAGCGAAAAGGTGGCGCTGGTGAAAGAAACGGAGACGGCCTCGCCGGGCTATTATGCCGCTACGCTGAGCAACGGCGTGAAAGTGCGCACTACGGCCACGCGCCACATGGCGGTGGAGGAATATGCCTTCCCCGCTGGCAGCGAGGCCCGACTTCGCGTGAATCCCGCTTCGGCGTTTGACAAGACATTCAAGGCGGAATTTAGCGCCTTGAGCGGAAGCGTGGCGGAAGGCATGGCGGAATGTAAGAATACCTGCGTCCGTGGTCGTTACCACCTGTATTACAGGCTCTACGCCTCCTCTCCCTTCGTTGTGGTGGAGAAAGAAGGCGGTATGAAGGAACTCGTGTTCGGTGCGTTGCCAGACGGTCGCGTGGAGATACGCATCGTGGTGGGCACGGGACTGAAAGAGACGCTGGAAAACGTGACGGAAAGGGCCGTGTGGCTGGAGCCGTTCAGCACGTTGAAGCGCAAGGCCGGCGCGGCATGGGAGGAAATCCTCCGCACCGTCGATGTGGAGGGCGGTACGGCGGACGAACAGACGATTTTCTACACGGCGCTCTACCGCACGTTCCACAGCCCGTTTGTGGTGACGGACGACTGGTTCCCCACGTTCCTTGGCACCGACGGCAAGGAGCACAGGACGGACTTTACGTACTACAGTTCCTGGTCGCTATGGGACACCTACCGCACGAAGTTCCCCCTCATCACCCTCCTGCAACCCGAGCGGTCGCAGGATATCATGCAGTCGCTCGCCACGCTCTACATGACGGGCAAGAAGGACTGGAGTACGGAGTATGAATGCGTGCCCACCGTGCGCACGGAGCACGCCATCGCCACTCTTCTTGATGCCTACCGTCAGGGAATCAGCATCCCCAATCTGCGGGAGGCCTATCCTGGCATGACGGACGAAGTGAAGCGTATGCCGATGAAGCAGCCCGATCAATGCCTGGAGACGGCGAGCGACTACTGGGCACTGGGGCAGTTGGCCCGCGAATTGGGCTACGGCAAGGACGCGAAGAAGTGGACGCAGAGGGGCGAGGCCATCTTCGACAGTATATGGCCGAAGGAATTTCAGCACATTGACGGCAGTTTCACGAAGATGCGCGGCAACGGCCTTTATCAGGGCACGCGCTGGCAGTATCGCTGGGGCGCACCGATGTATCTCTCGCGTATGGTGCAATTCGCAGGAAAGGAAAGGCTGATGCAGGAACTGAACGACTTCTTCGCCCAGGAACTCTATAATCAGGGCAACGAGCCCGACATACACGTGCCCTTCCTCTTCGGCCGGCTGGGAATGCCGGAAAAGACGGGCGACGTGGTGCGCCGCCTGAGCCGCGAGGACGCCACCCACCGCTACGGCGGACAGGATGCCTACCCCGAGCCCTTCGTGGGGCGTGCCTTCACGAATGCCCCCCGCGGCTATTGTCCCGAAATGGATGAGGACGATGGCGCAATGAGCGCCTGGTATGTGTTTTCCGCCATCGGTATGTATCCCACGGTGGTGGGTGAGGCCGCCTACGACCTCTTCTCTCCGCTCTTCAGCAAAACTACCCTCCGCCTCGGCAAGGGCCACACACTCGTCATCCGCACCGAGGGCCGCACGTCGCCCGCCCAGCAGGTGAAGAAGGTTACATGGAACGGAAAGAAGATAAAGTCCTTCCGCATCGCCCACAAGAAGATAAAAGAAGGCGGCGAACTCGTGTTCTGGTATTAGAAACAGATTCTTCGTAAGACATAGAGGGCCGAAGGTCCGTAACATCTCCACCGCAGACGGAACGTTACGGACCTTCGGCTCTTTGTGCTTTCCGTACAGCGGTTTTTTAAGGGCTTTGGACTGCGTTTTTCATCGTTCTTGCCCAGAGATGCCCAAATTGTGCCGTGCTTATTTGGTGTTTCGCTCGCTTATTTGTAACTCTGGACTTCGTCCCAAGTTACTTTCGCTCGGAAATGCTCAAATATATTTGGTATTTCGCTCGCTTATTTGTAACTTTGCCACGCAGAATTATATGTATAAATAATGAGACGTATATTATTCCTTCTTGCTACCTTCGCCCTTGTGGTAGGGATTGGCGCACAGAATGTAAAGGAGCAGAAGGCTGCCCTGAACAGTGCTAATAAAGTGTATAGCCTTCCGGGAAAGCCGTTTATGCACAAACTCGTAACCTTCGCGGGTGACGAGGTGACGGGTGTGGAAGGCTTGCCGAAAGGTCTCAAGCTGATGACCGACCGTCCCGGGTATAAGTATATCTATGGCAAGGCTCCTGCCGCCGGCGAATATAAATACACGGTAACGCTGAATGGCGGCCGCAAGGTGGACGTGGGCTTTACGGTGAGCAAGGATCTGGCGCAGCCTACGCCGTTTATGGGCGTGCTGACCTGGAACGCCTTCCAGAGTAACATCAGCAGCGACATTATCAAGGCCATTGCCGACGGCTTCGACACCTTCGGACTGAAGGAGGCAGGCTACGACCACATGTGTATTGACGACGAATGGGCGAAGCACGACCGTGGCGCTGACGGACGTCTGCAATGGGGACCGAAGTTCCAGGACCATGAGGAACTTGTGCGCTATGTCCACGGCAAGGACTTGAAGATTGGTACCTACTCCGATGCCGGATCCTACACCTGTTCCGGCGCACAACCCGGCTCCTACGGCTATGAGGACGTGGATGCCGAAGACTTCGTGAAGTGGGACTTTGACCTTCTGAAATATGACTTCTGCAACTCCATCGGCGGCGACACGCCGGAAGATGCCGAGAAGGCCTACATGGCAATGGGTACGGCACTCGACAAGGCTATGAAGAAAGCCGGCAAGAAACCGAGCGACTTCAAATTCTATATGTGCGAGTGGGGTGGACGCAAACCGTGGTTGTGGGCCGCCAATACGGGAGCGACCTGCTGGCGCTGTACGCCTGACACACGCGACTACTGGGACGACAAAGCTAACGGCGGCGGTGTGTTGCAAGTGCTGGCTATTATGAAGGAAATATGGCCCTATCAGGGTGTAAATCGCTGGAACGACGCGGATATGCTCGTAGTGGGACTGCATGGCACGGGCTACCCCAGTAATGCTGGCGGTGCAGGCCATAAGCCTGGTCTCAATTATGAGGAGTCGCTGACGAATTTCGGCCTGTGGTGTATGTTCGCCTCGCCCCTGACGCTCTCCAACAATATCACCAATCTGGACGGCAAGCCCAACGACCTGACGGGTAAGACGGTGGTGAACAAGGACTATGCCACGGACCTCGCCATCATCACGAACAAGGAAGTCATCGCCCTCGACCAAGACCCGCTTGGCCAGGCCGGTGAACCGATATACGATACGAAGGACTACATCGTGATGCAGAAGGATATGGCTGACGGCCATCCGGCGCTGTCGGTAACGAACCTGAGCGGCATTGGCCGTAATATCAGGGTGAAGTTGAGTGACCTCACCGCACTGAAAGCCGGCAAGACATACAAGATGCGCGACCTTTGGAATCATTGCTTCCTGGCGACAGGGAAGAAAGTGAACAAATATACGACGAACGACGAATTTGTGATTTGGGTGCCGGCGCACGCCACTTACCTGTACCGCTTCTATTGATTAGGAAAACGATAACATTATTTATAATCAATCAAATTTTATGAAAAAGACCCTTTCCTTGTTGGCTGCTCTCGTGGTAGCCCCGATGATGTGGGCCGCAGTGCCCTTTGAACCCGCGCAGAGTGCCGACGATGCCAGCGCACAGCAGTATTACATCTATCAGCCTGGCAATATGGAGTATGTTAAGGTGGAGAACGGCAATATTCTGGGCAACGGCTTCACTGGCGATAAATTTATATTCGTGGAGTCTGAAAAGAAAGATGACACTTACTATATCTATAATGTGTCTGAGCAGAAGTATATTTACTACACGCAGACCACGGGCACGGCCAACACGAAGCAGACAGCCACCTCTGCAATCCAGCAGACGGCCACAAAGAGTGTGGCCAACACTTGGAAGTTCATAGCCGATGGTACCGATACTTACGACATCGTGCCTGGCGAGGTGAAGAACATCACCGCTGACACGGAGGGATGGAACTTCCGTGGCGGGGCTGATTGTGCCCTTAACCTCTACAAACGTAGCGACAACAACGGCTCGTGGCAGATAATGGGGCAGATTGCCAAGGCGGTGGGTTGCGCTACCCGCGTGTTCAGCCTGCCCGGCAAGCCCTTCATGCACAAACTCGTGATGAACGAGGGCGACGAACTGCTGAATGTGACGGGACTGCCCGAGGGGCTGGAAGTGAAGACAGACCGCAGCGCCTATAAATATATATATGGTGTGGCACCTTCTGCTGGCGAATATACCTACACGCTCCACATGAACGATGACCGCACGCAGGACGTCCACTTCACCGTGAGCGAAGATTTGGCGCAGCCTACGCCGTTTATGGGCCTGCTTACTTGGAACGCCTTCGGCAACAATATCAATCAAGATGTCATCATCACGCTGGCCGATGCGCTAGTGGACTTTGGCCTGCGCGACATTGGCTATAATCACATGTGCATCGACGATTGCTGGGCCACTGGTAGCCGTGTGAATGGCCATCTGACACCCGATACGAACAAGTTCCCCGACTTCAAAGGCTTGGCCACGGCCATGCACGAACGTGGTCTGAAGATAGGCATCTACTCTGACGCCGGCAGCCGCACCTGCTCCAATGCTCAGCCCGGCTCCTACGGTAACGAGAAGGTTGATGCAAAGGACTTCGTAAATTGGGGATTCGACCTATTGAAATATGACTTTTGCAACGCTACGGGCGGTACCACGGCTGCTGCCGCCGAGCAAGCCTACGGCGCGATGGGTACAGCCTTGAGCAAGGCCATGACTGATGCCGGCCGCAAACCCAGCGACTTCAAGTTCTATATGTGCGAGTGGGGCTGGCGCCTTCCTCACCTCTGGGCCGCCAACACGGGAGCCTCCTGCTGGCGCTCAACCGATGACACCCGTGACTTCTGGAGCGATACCACTTATAAAGGCGGTGTGAAACAAGTGCTGGGCGTAATGAAGGGTATCTGGCAGTATCAGGGCGTGAACCGCTGGAATGATGCCGACATGCTCTGCGTGGGTCTCCACGGCACGGGCTATTCCAGCAACGACGGTGGCGGCGACGGCTACAAGGCCGGTATGACGCAGGACGAATACCGCACGAACTTCGGCCTGTGGTGTATGTTCTCCTCGCCCCTGACGCTCTCCAACAATATCACCAATCTTGACGGAAAGCCCAATTCGCTGACGAAGAAGAATGTGACGAACACATTCTACGAGGACGACCTCGATATCATTACCAATACGGAAATCATTGCCCTCGACCAAGACCCCCTCGGTCAGGCTGGTGAACCTATCTATGATGATGCCAACTTTATTGTATTCCAGAAGGATATGGCGGATGGTAATCCCGCCATCTCTCTGACCAACTTGGGCAGCGGCGCCCGTACCATCACGGTGAAGTTCAGCGATCTCAGCGCCTTGCAAGAAGGCAAGACCTATAAGATGCGCGACCTCTGGAATCACGTCTACATTGATGCCGACGGCACCCACAAGAAGTTTACTAAGGAGAGCACCTTCAGCATCCGCGTGCCGAGCCACGCCACCTATATCTACCGCCTCTACGACTATGATGCCGAGGATGTGACCTACACCAAGCCAGGCTACACCGAGGAGGAGATGGCCCTGAAAGAGGCAATGGATGCCGTGCTCCTGGAAGCCGAGACCGCCTACAACGCCAACGAGGAAGGTGCCGTCCTCGGTACCAAGGGCCTCATCACCGATACCAAGCAGTTCTCTACCAACGCCAACGAGACGAGCGAGGGCTCCCTCTCCAATCTCCTCGACGGCGATGCCTCCACCTTCTGGCACAGCAAGTGGCAGGGCGTGAGCGGCACGGAGATGGACAAGCACTATCTGCAAGTGGCTCTGGCCGAACCCGTGGAGGGTGCTCTGCGCTGTGTAACCTTGTTCCGTAAAGGAGCCAGCGCCGACTTCGTGACGCGTTGCCGCATTGAGGGTTCTACCGACGGAAAAAACTTCACCGAGGCCGGTAGCGTGAGCCTCCCCTTCACCAAGGCCGGTGAGGAGGGCCATGGCGACTTTATGCTGAGTGCCCCTTATAGCACGCTGCGCTTCTGGATTTCTGAGACCACGAGTAACCGCACCTATGGCCATTTCGGCGACTTCCAACTCTATCCCTACACTACGCTCTCTCCCAATATGCAGCATCCCGAGGTGGCTGCCGCTATGCAGGCTGCTCTCCAGACGGCAGGCGGTAAACGCAAGCCCACGCAGGCCGATATAGATGCTTTGCGTGAGGCCTACAAGACCTATATGGACGCTATGGGTGGCGAAGATGGTCTCACCACTGTGGCTGCCCGTCCCCGCACCACCGCAACTTACGACCTGCAAGGCCGCAAGGCCAACGTTGGCCACCGTGGCGTGGTTGTTGAAAAGGGAAAGAAGAAAATACAATAACAGCACGACTAAACAGGCACCATAATGGCTCAAATGCAAAACCGCCTCACCTCCCTTGATGCCTTGCGCGGCTTCAACCTGTTTTTCCTCGTGGCCTTTGGTCCCGTAGTGCTGAACTTTTGCAATGGCGTGCCCAACGGCATTATGGACTGGTTCTTCACGCCTCTGTCGCAACTGCTGCGCCACGAGGAATGGGAGGGTCTTACGCCCTGGGACACGATAATGCCGCTCTTTATGTTTATGAGCTGCGCCAGCATCCCGTTCTCAATGGCACGCTTCCGCCGTGAGAAAGACTATGGTGTATATGCTCGCCGTGTATGCCGCCGCGTGGCGTTGCTCTGGCTGATTGGCTTGATTATTCAGGGAAGTGTGCGCGACCTCAATCCCAACCGTATCTACATCTTCACCAATACCTTGCAGAGTATCGCCGTGGCCTATCTGGTGGCCTCACTCCTCTTTATGTTCTGCAAGTTGCGCACGCAGATAATAACTTTTGTCCTGTTGCTCCTGGCCTATTGGGGCGCGATGGAGTTTATCAGCGTGGACGGTTTTGGCGGCGGACAGTATGGTCCCGACAACAACCTGGCCGAATGGATAGACCGCGTGGTGCTGGGCCGCTTCCGCGATGGTGCAATGCTGCAACCCGACGGCACTGTGGCATTCGCGCCGTGGTACACGAACACATGGATACTCAGCAGCCTGACATTCGCAGCCACGGGTCTCGCCGGCCTGTTCTGCGGCACGATATGCAAAAGCGCATCGCTCTCTCCGAAGAAGAAAGGACTCTGGCTTCTCGGCATCGGCGTGGCACTTACGGTGGCCGGTTGGGTATGGAACATAGAAATGCCCGTTATCAAGCGCATCTGGACAAGCAGTATGTGCTTGGTGGCCGCAGGCTACAGTTTCCTGCTGATGGCCATCTTCTTTTGGTGGTATGACATCAAGGGTAAGACAACCTGTCTGGAATTTCTCCGCACTTATGGCCTTAATTCCCTTGTGGCTTACACTTTGGAGGAGATGATAAACTTCAAGAGCATTCCCCATAGCCTTTTCTACGGCTTGGAGCAATACATGGGTGCATTCTATCCCTTCGTCCTTGCATTGGGGCAGGCTGTAGTAATCTATCTCATACTCTTGGCAATGAAGCGCCTAAACATATTTATCAAAGTATAAAATAATCTCTATGCGAAACCTCCGCTTATTTCTATTCTCTCTGGTCGCACTGATAGGACTCGGTGTCCACGCACAGGGAGAACCCGTACTCAAAGGTGCGCTCTATCAGATTTACATCGGCCAGAAAGTCATCGGTGCCGACCAGAACGGTCAGGTGTGCTTGAAGGCCCCCGATGCCGAAGACCCTACGCAGCACTGGCAGTTCAACGGTTTGTCGGGCTCCTACCGCATCGTGTGTCCCTTCACCGGCAAGGCTATCCGTACCAACGGCACAACGCTGGAACTCGGTGAGTACAATGGCTCCGACGAGGACCAGTTGTGGAAACTGGGCACAGACGCTCCCCGCCTTATCCCCGCAAACCACCCTGACAAGTGCTTTGCCGGCAAAAAAGGCAAGTTCGTGATGATAAGCGCGAAGCAGAGCGAGACGGATCAGAACGCCTGGCTGGTTATCCCGCAGGCCAAGCGGGCCGGTTTCGATGTAGAGATGACTTATCAGTTCCACCCCTACACGCAGCCCCGCCTCGTGCTTGGCAACAAGGACGACGGTGCTGACGGCGTGGGCATCGTGGCCGAAGAGCGCGACGTAGATAACCGCGGCCAGTACTGGCAAGTGAAGATGCTGGACTTCAAGCAGCGCGTCGTGAGCGGTGCCTTCTATACGGCGGCCTTCGATGACGGCGGCGACAACAAGAAGATAGACTACCTCCTGCAATGGGGTCCCTCACCCACCTACGCCAACAATAAGTTTGAGTTCGCACCCGTGGACCAGGGCTGGCAGGCCGTGGGCGAGGGTGAGGACTTGCACTACACCAATGTGTTTGCCCTCGTCAGCGTGAACCGCCAGAAGATGATGGTGCTGCGCGACGGCAAGTTGATGCAGGAGCCTATTGACCTCACTGACAAGGCCGCGTGGTTTTATGCCGACGCCGTGGCGAAACCCAAGATAACCGCGCCCATCTGGGAGGACGAGACCGTGTTCGGCATCAACAAGCTGCCGGGGCACGCCACCCTTATCCCCTATGCTTCCGAGCAGGAGATGCTGGCCGACAAGGCTTATTACGATACCCCGTGGACCGAGCCCCAGAGCAGCCTCTACCAGAGCCTGAACGGCGAGTGGAAATTCCGCCTCGTGAGTGAGCCGAGCCAGCGTCCCGAACTCTCCGGCCTCTCTCTGGCCGACGTGGCCGACTGGGACGAAATCCCCGTGCCCTCCAACTGGGAGATGCAGGGCTACGACCATCCTATCTATTGCAATGTGGAATATCCCCACGCCAATACGCCGCCCTTCATCAAGGCCCGCCCCGGCTTCAACGACGGCGGCGCGAACTACGGCATCAACCCCGTGGGCTCCTATATGCGCACCTTCACCGTGCCCGAGGCCTGGCGTGAGGAGGGCCGAATGACCATCCTCCACTTCGGCGGCATCTACTCCGCCGCCAATGTGTGGGTGAACGGCCAGTATGTGGGCTACACGCAGGGTGCCAACAACGACCACGAGTTTGACATCGCCCCCTACCTGAAAGCCGGCGAGAACACGCTGGCCGTGCAGGTGTTCCGCTGGAGCGACGGCTCGTATTTCGAGTGTCAGGATATGTTCCGTATGAGCGGCATCTACCGCGACGTATATCTCTGCAACTTGCCGAAGGGAGCCGTGTATGACCATAAGGTAAGAACCAAATTGAATAACGGAAGGGCTGTCGTCGTCGTTGATCTTTACGACCGCGAAGGCAAGGCTACCGGCGCCGAACTCTCCCTCTACGATCCCCAGGGGCAGTTGGTAGCGAAGTCTGGTGCCAGCAGTTGCCATCCGGGCGTGGGCTCTCCTGCGTTAGTATTGAGCAATCCCCAACTCTGGAGCGCCGAGCAGCCCAACCTCTACACCCTCCGCGTGGTGCAGGACGGCATGGCTTTCTCCACCAAGGTGGGCATCCGCGAGGTGAAGATAGAGGGCACCAAGTTGCTGGTGAATGGTAAGCGCGTGTTCTTGAAAGGCGCCAACCGCCACGACACCGACCCCGAACGCGGCCGTGCCGTCACCAACGAGACGATGCTGCGCGACGTCATACTGATGAAGCAGAACAACCTCAACACCATACGCACCTCCCACTATCCCAATGCCGCACGGATGTACGCCATGTTCGACTACTACGGCCTCTATACCGTCTGCGAGGCCGACGTGGAGGACCACGCCAACCAGAGCCTGTCCAGTATTCCCAGCTGGCAGCCTATGATGGTGGATCGTATCAACCGTATGGTGCTGCGCGACCGCAACCATCCCTCTGTCATTATGTGGAGCCTCGGCAACGAGTGTGGTAACGGCGACAACTTTGAGGCCTGTTTTGACGAGGCCAAGCGTCTCGACAATACGCGCCCCGTCCATTACGAAGGAACGCGCATCAACCGCCCCTATGGCGGTAGCCGCTTCTCTGATTTCTATTCCAAGATGTACCCCGGTCAGGACTGGATGCAGCAGAACACCTCCGGCCTCGAAAAGCCTATGTTCCTCTGCGAGTATGCCCACGCCATGGGTAATGCCGTCGGCAACCTCGCCGAATACTGGGATGTTATTGAGAATAGCCCTGACTGCATAGGCGGTTGCATCTGGGACTGGGTGGATCAGGCCATCTACGACCCGCACGAGATGAAGCAGGGCATCAAGCGCCTTCACACCGGCTACGACTATCCCGGCCCGCACCAGGACAACTTCTGCAGCAACGGCATCCTGCCCGCCGAGCGCACCGAGAGCGCCAAGTTGAAGGAAGTGAAGCAGGCATACGCCTATGTGAAGCTCTCCCTGCTTAAGGATAGTGAAAATTATCCCGCCGACAGGAAAAATTCTTCTGCCGATAAGAAAACCTATCCTGCCGATAGTTTCAATGGGAATATAGTCCAGGTGCAAGTGGCCAACGCCTACGCCTTCGACAACCTCCGCGACTATGACTTCGTGGCCGAACTCGTGAAGGACGGAAAGGTCCTCGGCCAGAGCAAGCAGGCCCTTCCCTCCGTGGCTCCCGGTGAGTCGCAGACGGTCAGCGTGAAGTTGCCGAAGAAGGTCGTACAGAAGGTCGGAAAGGGGTCGGAGTATCTCCTCACCCTCCGTGTGCAGCGCCGCGAAGCCACCCGCTGGGCCGAGGCCCATCACGAGGTGGCCGTGAAGCAGTTTGCCCTCACGCCCCGCGTCGGCCTTCCCGAAGTGAAAGCCAAAGGAACAAGTTGGGCAAAAGTACCCCATACGCTGGCCATGCTACCCAGCGAAACCTTCCGCAATGAGAACGTCAGCATCAGTATTGACAATACAACGGGCGTGCTTACCAGTCTCAAACTCGCGGGCCGCGAACTTCTCACCGGCGGCTTCGGCTTTGATTACACCAACCACCGTTGGATAGAGAACGACCGCTTCACAAAGACGGAGAATGGCATGGACAAGGAGGCCGTCATCGAGCATACCGTTGATGCTGCCGGCAACCTCGTCATCCACTCCCACCGTGGCGGCAAACTCTGCCAGCTTGATGTGGAATACACCGTTTATCCGCAAGGCATCGTGGATGCCGAACTCACCTTCACACCCCATACCAACGACCTGCGCCGCGCCGGTGTCATTTGCGGAATAGACAGCACGCTCAACAATGTGCGCTACTATGCCCTCGGCCCTTGGGAGAACGGCGTGGATCGCCACGACGGACAGGTGGCCCAGTGGTGGACTTCCTCCGTGGAAGGTCTCGCAGAACACTACATTAAACCCCAGACCACCGGCGAGCGCACCGAACTGCGCGACCTCATCCTCACCGACAAAGCAGGCCGCGGCGTGCGCATCCAGACGGAGGGCAACGTAAGTTTCTCCCTCAACCGCAACACCGATGAGCAGTTGATGAAAGCCCGCCACCAGTGGGAACTCCAGCCGCTGGACTATAACGTCCTCCACCTCGATGCCTGGCATCGAGGCATTGGCAACGCCTCCTGCGGCCCCGGCACTCTGGAAAAATACTACGTGCCCAACCGCCCCATGACCTTCAAACTTCGCATCAGTAAAATCTAATCTTTTCAATAAGAGCCACGCTTGGCTCCCTCCCCTAAAAAAGAAATGAACAATCAACAGCAAAAAATCAAGAGCCTCGTTGAGCGCCGCGAGAAAGCACGTCTCGGCGGTGGCGAAGTGGCCATAGAGAAACAGCACGCCAAGGGCAAGGCCACAGCCCGCGAGCGCATCGCTCTCCTTTTGGACGAAGGGTCGTTTGAGGAGATGGACATGTTCAAGCTCCACCGCTGCCACAACTTCGGTATGGAGAAGAAGCAGTTCCTCGGCGACGGCGTGGTGTGCGGCTGCGGCACCATTGAGGGCCGCCAGGTGTATGTCTATGCCCAGGACTTCACGGTGAACGGCGGCAGCCTGTCCGAGACGATGGCCGAGAAGATAAATAAGGTGCAGGACTTGGCCCTCAAAATGGGCGTGCCCTGCATCGGTCTCAACGACAGCGGCGGTGCCCGCATACAGGAAGGCATCAACTCGCTGGCCGGCTTCGCCAATATCTTCCAGCGCAACATTGAGGCCAGCGGCGTTATTCCCCAGATCAGCGGCATCTGCGGACCCTGCGCCGGCGGTGCCGTGTACAGCCCTGCCCTCACCGACTTCGTCGTGATGCTGGAGGGCGTAAGTTATATGTTCCTCACGGGCCCGAAGGTGGTGAAGACCGTCCTCGGCGAGGATGTCACGCAGGAAGAACTCGGCGGCGCCAGCGTACACAGCAAGAAGAGCGGCGTGTGCCACTTCACGGCGAAGACCGAGGAGGAGTTTGCCGCACTCATCCGCCGCTTGTTGGGCTATCTGCCCCAGAATAATATGGAACGCGCTCCCCGCAAGGAATGCACCGACCCCATAGACCGCAAGGAGGACAGCCTCAACGAAATCATCCCCGACAACCCCAACCAGGCCTACGATATGTACGAGGTCATCTCCGCCATCGTCGATGGCGGAGAGTTCCTGGAAGTCCACAAGGACTTTGCCCGCAACATCATCGTGGGCTTTGCCCGCTTCAACGGCCAGAGCGTGGGCGTGGTTGCCAACCAGCCCAAGGTGTATGCCGGCGTGCTCGACTGCGACGCCAGCCGCAAGGCCGCCCGCTTCGTGCGTTTCTGCGACGCCTTCAATATCCCCATCGTGAGCCTCGTGGACGTGCCCGGCTTCCTGCCCGGCACGGGGCAGGAGTACAATGCCGTCATCGACCACGGTGCCAAACTCCTCTTTGCCTACGGCGAAGCCACCGTGCCCAAGGTTACCGTTACGCTGCGTAAGTCCTACGGCGGCAGCCATATCGTGATGGGCAGCAAACAACTGAAGACCGATATGAACTACGCCTGGCCCAGTGCCGAGATAGCCGTGATGGGTGCCAGCGGTGCCGTGGCCGTGCTCGCCGCCAAGGAAGCCAAGACGCAGGAGGACCCCAAGGCCTTCCTCGCCGAGAAGGAGCGCGAGTACAACGAGCTCTTCGCCAATCCCTACAAAGCCGCCGAATTCGGCTATATCGACGATGTCATTGAGCCCCGCAACACCCGTCTGCGCATCTGCCGCGCCCTCGCCCAACTTGAGACGAAGAGTGAAGGCCGTCCCGCGAAGAAGCACAGTTGCCTGCCGTTGTAAGAGCGGCCTCACCCCGTCGCGGCCACTACGTACCGCGCCATCCCTCCCCGAATAGGGAGGGGATGATACTCCTAAAGGTTCAAAACCCTATCACCTCAAAACCTTATTATGAAGACATATAAATATAATGTAGGCGGCCGCGAGGTTTCCATCACCCTCAACGCAGCTGGCCAGATAGTCGGCACGGAAGGACTCTCACCTTCGGAAGCTCTCTCCCAAAGGGGGAGCGGGGAGGGGGCTCCATACGCCGCCGCCATCTGCCTCGCTCTCGCAGAGGATGCCGCCACCGTCGTACACGATGACGAGACAGCCACCTCTGTCACCATCGCCCGTAAATCCACGCCCTGGAACAATCCTCAGCGGCAGTTCAATAATGTAATAAAGAAAAGATGAGAAAATACAGTTATACCATCAACGGCGCCGCATACGACGTCCGCATTGACAGCATTCAGAACGGCGTGGCCAAGGTTAATGTCAATGGCCTTGACTTTGACGTGCAAATCCACGGCAACCTTTGTGAAGAAGACCTGACTGCCCCCTCTGCGCAGGAAGCGCCCCTAAATCCCCCCTCTGGGGACACTAACAGCGCGACCCATACCCACGCTGAGGCTCTCCCCCAAAGGGGGAGCGGGGAGGGGGCTCCTATCTTGGCCCCTCTCCCCGGTGTCATCACAAAGATTCTCGTATCCGCCGGTCAGAAAGTCAAGAAGGGCGACACCGTCCTCGTGCTGGAGGCAATGAAGATGGAGAACAACATTCAGGCCGAGCACGATGGCACCGTCACCGCCGTTTGCTGCAAGGCTGGCGACAGCGTGATGGAAGGCACCACGCTCGTCACGATACAGTAAGCCCAAAAGAGAGCAGAAAGAGGCATAACTCCGAATTGGGGGTGCCCTCATGGCTGTCCGGTAAGTTTCAATACCGGGCAGTTGTATTTTTGCGTTCTTCTCGCCAGCGGTTGGTTCTTTCCGCCAGCCTGCCGTGTGTTGATTTCCTTTTCGTGCGTCGATTCCGTCGATTCCGTCGATTGCGTCTCGTAAATATCGGCGGCTTACGGGAAAAAAATGGCGGCTTACGGGAAAAATTTGGTGGCTTACGAAAAACTGTCAGCAGACTTTTTTACACAGTCAGCGGGATTGAAGGCCTTTCGGTATCATTCCGGGGTAGAGCGACCGAAGGGAGCGCCGCCTTGCGCCTGCTCCATGAAGCGCAGCTTGCCGTGGAAGGGTTGTGGATTGTTACTGTAAAAAGCATCACGCGCCGCTTCATCCCACGAAGCGGCGCGTGAGGAAGTCTATGTGGGGGCGGAAAGTTAAGACGCGGCGGCTTGCTGTGCAGAGCAAGAGTAGTTCGACTGCTCAGCTTGACCGGGTAACTATGTGAGCTGTTTGAACAATCTTTCGCTTAAGTACATCCATATTATAGCCTGTGCGAGCAGAATAATAGATAGGGCGCTCTACTATGGCACCAGTGGTTTCGTAAACACGTTTGGCAAAGTCGCGAGCCGCCTCATCCAAGAAATCTTTCAGTACTTTGTCAGGGAGATTGAAACTGGAATACCAGTGGTTGCCCTTCATGGCAAAATCTGCCTGATTCATGGCGAAGAGAATCCTTCCTTTGGGGATGTTCGGAAAGATAATTTCTTGGAGCAGTTCGTAGAGAGTACCGAAATCTTTCCTTCCTGCTTCGACAATCACTATGACTGCATCAATGAATGCGCCTTTTCCTTTTCTCCTTTTTAGAAGGCTGGTAATTTTTTCTTTGTGAGCCTTGTCCGCTTCTTCATCTTCGCCCAATCCCGGTGTGTCCCAAAGAGTTATTTGTTCGTCCAGACGGTACGGCCGTACATTTTGCGTTTCAGGGCGTATATGCCCAACGGCAGCAGAATCTTTGCCTAAAATTCCATTCAAGGTTGTGGATTTGCCCGCTCCCGTTGCGCCTACAAACATTATATTGTAGGGAATTTCGGATGACTTGTCTGTAAAGCCCAGCAATTTTTCAGAAAACAGGTCTACGAAGAATGATTGGTAAAATTCCACTAAACCGTTTGTGATATCCTGTCCATCATTCATGTGTTCTTTACATTTTTGACAAGGCGTTTACCATTTCCATGTATTTCTGCTTGCAGGTTTCGTAGTTATGCTGCTCGATGAGCGACACGCAAGGGTCTATGTATTCGGCTTTAATCATCTTATACACACTCTCACTATCGGGCCTCTGGTCTATTTTATCCACAATTTGCGGGGCTGTGTCGTAATAGCGGTTGATTAAATAGGGTCCGTCGGGCTGATTGACAAGCCATGTGTCGCGATAGTTACGCAAAGTCTGAAGTTCATAGCAATCATCGGGAAGGGCGTTAGCTCTGCAGGTTGCCGTGGTAATGTAGCAGGCACTCTTGAAAAAACCTATCGCGCCACCTACTACGCCTCCAATGACACCTCCTATGGGACCGCCAAATTTATATCCAATGGAAGCTCCTGAGAGGGCTGTACCTAAAATCGAGGAGGTCGTGGATTCCTCCACTTCCCTTTCTGCGGCTTCCCTGTAATTGCGCTCATCGTCATTCTGCGTAGAGGTCTTCATGCGATACGCATTAGCTTGGCTGCCGATGACCAGACGCTTTTCAGCAGGGGACTTCTCTATAATATAATAAAGGAGTTTGGAAATGTTGTAGGAAGTTTCTTGCTTTCCGCCAGGATCGGTAAAGCCGGCGCTATAGTATATAGGATCCACTTTTACGCCCGTTGATTTGAAGATGCGGTTTTTGACATCTTCCACCTTTTCCTCCAGAAACTTGGTAAGCTCAGGGGTGGGCTTGTGGTTCTGCCTGTCCCATCCGTAGCCCTTCATAGCCGCATCGGCTTGATTGATGGCAATGAGTATGCGCTCTTCCTTCTTTTCACCAAGATTAGGTATAATCACATTATTGATAAGGTCGAAGGCTGTACCCAAGTCTCTCGTGCTGCCATCGATTATCACCAGTACGAGGTCAATCAGTAGGCGGTTTGGATTCTTAGGGTCAGGCTCGTGCAGTTTGCGGATGATGTTTCGCTTGTGGTTTTCATCTTCCACTTTCCCATCGCCAAAGCCAGGCGTGTCCCATATCACAAGGTTATCCAACTCATAGCGAGCCACCCTTTGAGTTTCGGGAGACGCCCCCGTGCCGACCTTGGCCCTATCGGCATTAAACAAGGCATTGATGGTCGAGCTCTTGCCACAGCCCGTACCACCAGTAACCAGTATGTTCATGCGCTCTTCAGACAAATGCCTGATGTTTTTTAGAAGTTGTATCTTATCTTCATCGGCAAGGTCAGGATTAGTCTCAATCTGTGAAGCTATTCGCTTCAGGATGTCGTTGGAGTGCATAATGTTTAGAATAGTTTAGTTATCCATTTCAACCCCTTCTTAAGAATCTTCGGGCCGTATTTTACTATAGCTGCCTTTGCAACATCTACAGCCGTTTCTTTTAAGGTCTCCCAAATTGAGTTGATCGTATCTTCATCATAATTGCCTTTGTCATCATTGCTCTTCCAAACTATCACATCTTCGTTGCGGTTCGTAATATAGGCCAGGCGCTTTTCGGTGGGTGTGTACTTCACGAGGAAGGAAAGCAGTTTGCTCAGGTTGTAGGGCTTCTGGTCTTCTCCAAATTCCTTAAAGCCTGCGCTGTAGTAAATGGGCGTGATGTCCACCCCTGTGCCTTCTTTGATGCGCTGACGCACATTTTCCACCTTCTCTTCAAGGAAGGCTTCCAACTGAGGTTCGGGTTTGTTCTCTTCCTTGTTCCAATAGCGTCCCTTCATAGCCATGTCGGCTTGGTTGATTGCTACGAGGATGCGGTTTTGTTTGTTCTGGCCAAGGTTAGGGATAATAACCTTGTTGATGAGCTCATAGGATGTTCCGAGGTCGCGCGAGCTCCCGTCAAGAATTACGAGGACAAGGTCTATCAGCAGGTTCCCTTTTGCGTCTCGCTCATTGAGTTTCTTCACGATGTTTCGGGCGTGTTGCTGGTCCATGTTCACTCCGTCGCCTAATCCGGGAGTGTCCCAAATTGTCAGATTAGGGAGTTCGTACTTCGTGATGTTCATGGTCTCGGGGGAAGGCGATTGCCCCACTTTGGCCACTTCTTCGCCAAACAAGGCGTTGATTGTTGAACTCTTTCCACATCCGGTCGCGCCCGTAATCATAAGATTGACTGTTTCCTCTTTGAGGCGCAGAAGGCTGGAGATGAAAGCCTGTTTCCCTTCCTCTGGGATATCCATAGTCTGGATATCGCTGAGAATTTCTTCAAAACGTGTGTTTTGCATAATGTGTTTTGCCTACAGATCCTCCGACTTGGCGGTTTTGGGGTGATTAATACAAGAATGCGCGAGGACTCGTCCCTACTCATCTTATATCTGGCATCGGCAAACACCAACTCGGAAATGAATAAGAATGTAGCAACCCCACGCTGGTATGCAATTGCTACACAGCGTGGAGGCCATGTTGATAATTACACACGGGTGGGCGTTACAGACTCTCTATCCTTCCGATGTGAATTTGCCGATTCGATATAAAGGATAAAGCGTGGAACGCCTTCTTGCCAAACGCTTTCTTGCGTTTGATGGGGCAAAGATACGAATAAGTGTGATAAATGCCAAATTTTGTAGGTCTTTTCCGCGTAATAATACTTTTAAGTGCTGATTGAAGGGGAAAAACAGACTGTTCGGTGAATGATTCTCTTGCGTTTGGTGAAAAGTTCTGTATCTTTGCAGCGGCAGCGGTAAGTGTCTATCCCCGCAGAATTACCTGTGAACCGAGTGTTTGCCGTGGGAGGGTTGTGGAATGTTACCGTAAAAGGCATCACGCGCCGCTTCGTGGGGTGAAGCGGCGCGTGAGGAAGTCTATGTGGCGGGCGGAAAGGATTCCACCTGCGGGGAATGATTATTTCTTGCCGTGGATTTCGTCGGACACGGTAAGCTTTTTGCGGCCTTTGGCGCGGCGGGCTGCCAAGACGCGGCGGCCATTGGCCGTTTGCATACGCTGGCGGAAGCCGTGCTTGTTGTTGCGCTTGCGGTTGTGGGGCTGGAATGTTCTTTTCATTGCTGTGGATGTTGCTTATTTGAAGAAGTCCTTAACGGCTTCGTTGGGTACCATCTGTTCGTCGAAGATGTAGGCTCCGGTCTTGGGGCTTTTCACCATCTTAATGACTTTCGTGTAGCTGCGGCCATCGGTTTTGCCCGTCTGCAGGGTAGCCACTGTTTTCTTTGCCATAGTTTGCTATTGCTTTAGGGGTTGGGGTGATTACTTGATTTCCTTGTGGATGGTCATGCGCTTCAGAATGGGATTGTACTTCTTCAGCTCCAGACGCTCGGGGGTGTTCTTGCGGTTCTTGGTGGTGATATAACGGCTGGTGCCGGGCAGGCCGCTTTCTTTCATTTCGGTGCACTCAAGGATGACTTGCACACGATTACCTTTTACTTTCTTTGCCATAGTCTTTTCCTTTGTGTTATCCGATTACTTTTATGTCTTTCCAGTCGCAATAGCCTTTGGCTACGGCCTGGCAGAGGGCTGCGTCGAGACCTACCTTGTTGATGATGCGGAGGCCTGCTGCGCTGACTTTGAGGCTAATCCAGCAGTCCTGCTCTACGTAGTAGAACTTTTTGTTGAAGAGGTTCACGTCGAAGACGCGCTTGGTGCGACGCTTGGAGTGGGAAACGTTGTTGCCTCTCATGGCGCGTTTTCCGGTGATTTGACAAATCTTAGACATTGCTATCTTTCTTTATTTAATAATGGTGTGCCTTGTCCTACCGAGCGTATGCTGAGCGGGGCGTTGTCCGAAGGGGGCGGGGAGGGGAGAAGTATGGAAAGTGCGCGGGGGTGTTTGCGCTTGCCTGCCCTGGGGATGTGGATGCCTTCGCCAGCCGTTAGGCCATAAGCGTGTGCAAAATTACGGCTTTTCTGTGATTTGGCCAAGTTTTCCTGTGTTTTTTTCGGCCTTGGGGGTGCTTTTCCGGTGTTTTTGCTTTTTCGGAGGAGCATTTTGGGGAAGAAATGGTAATTTTGCGGAAATTTTCTGGAGTGTTTCTGCTTATGAAAGAAGCCGGTGTGTGGATGAAAAGGCTTTGGCTCGGCTGGAGCCATGTGTTGTTTCCGCCTTCCTGTGCGATATGCGGGACGTGGGTGCCCGAGGGCGTGGACGTGTGTGAGGGCTGCGTGGCTGAGATGGAGCGTGTGCGGCTGTCGGAGTTGGATGACAATGTGCTGGTGCGCCTGTTTATGCAGGCTGCTCCGGTGGTGCGTGCGGCCAGTTTGCTGCGCTATAGCCCGGAAACGCGTGTGGCTGGTTTGTTGGCTGAGATTAAGTACCGGCATCGGCCTGAATTGGCCCGCCGGCTGGGGCGGTGGATGGCTCGGGAACTGGAGGGGCGCGGTATGTTCAGGGGGATTGACGCGCTGGTGCCTCTGCCGCTTACTCCGGAACGGCAGAAAGAGCGCGGCTACAACCAGAGCGAATGTCTGGCTCGTGGCGTGAGCGATGTGGTGGGCCTTCCTGTGCGCACCGACGTGGCCCGCCGGTTGTTTTTCCATACGTCGCAGACGATGCTGTCGGGCGAGGAGCGCAGGGCCAACGTGGAGGGGGCTTTCGCGCCGACGGTGAGCTACGGGGAACTGTGTGCGAGGGGTGAGGGGTTGCGGCATCCGTTGCTGATTGACGACGTGGTGACGACGGGGGCCTCGCTCATGGCTCTGGCTCGTGCCGTGGAGGCGCCGAGCCTTAGCTTCCTGACGCTGGCGATGGCGGGGGCCTATCATGCCCGCTACCCCTCGGATGAGGAGGTGCGCCGCGAGACGGGCGATGAGGTAACGTGCGTGGACGTGGACGGCTGGCAATAGGGCAGGGGCTGCCTGCCGTGAGCAGGGTCGGCGGGCGGAGGTTTCCTCTCGTATAAGATAGTTGTTCCTACTCCCTACGATAGTTTTTCTTACTCCCTATGGCAGTTTTTCCTACTCCCTATGATAGTTTTTCCTACTCCCTATGGCAGAAAATATGCTCCTATAGGGTAGAAATCACGCGGCTGGCTGCTGAAATTGCTAAAAAAAGCGGAAACCTTGCCCGCATTTTAAAATAAAATCGTAATTTTGTACGCAAATTGAACCATCCATACAACAAATTCTCATGAAAGATACCATCCTTGCCATTGCCGGCAAGCCCGGGCTCTACCGCATGATAACCCGTGGCAACAACTCCGTAATCGTGGAAACCGTAGATGCGCAGAAGAAGCGCACGGCCATAGGTATGCGCGACCGCATCACCTCGCTGGGCGACATCGCCATGTACACCGACGAAGAGGACGTGCCTCTGACGCAGGTGTTCCAAAACCTCTATGACGCGCTTCAGGGCCCTTCGCCCCTCTCCCACAAGACGGCCAGCGCTGCCCAGCTGGAAGAGTTTATGACAACCGCCCTCCCTGCGTGGGATCGCGACCGCGTGCGACAGAGCGATATAAAGAAGCTTCTGCAATGGTACAACGTGCTGGCCAATGCCGGCTACACCGAGTTCCACGAAAAGGAGGAAACGACCACCGAAGCTTAAACTCCAGCATACCATGACACTCATCAAATCCATTTCAGGCTTCCGAGGTACCATAGGCGGTGCCCCCAGCGACGGACTCAGCCCCATCGAGATAGCCAAGTCCGTAAGTGCTTACGCATCGTTGCGTGAGAAAGTAATCAACCGTGCCTACCGCCGCAAAATCGTGGTGGGCCGCGATGCCCGCATCTCGGGCGAGATGGTAACGCTCGTCGTGTGCGGCACCCTGATGGGCATGGGCTTCGACGTGGTGAACATAGGCCACGCCTCCACGCCGACCACCGAACTCGCCGTTACGATGGAGCACGCCGTGGGCGGCATCATCATCACCGCCAGCCACAACCCGCGCCAATGGAACGCCCTGAAGTTTCTCAACGAGCACGGCGAGTTCCTCCCTCCCGAGGAAGCCAGCGAAGTGGTGCGTATAGCCCACAGCGGCGAAGTGGAGTTTGCCGATGTCGATCACCTCGGCGCCTACATCAAGAACTTCAGCTACGACCAGCGCCATATAGAGAAGATAAAGGAACTGGAGCTTGTGGACGTGGAAGCCATACGCCGCGCTCAGTTCCGCGTGTGCATTGACTGCGTGAACAGCGTGGGCGGCATCATCCTGCCCAAGCTTCTCGGCCAACTCGGCGTAACCAACATCACCATACTCAACGGCGAGCCCACCGGCGACTTCGCCCACAATCCCGAACCCCTGAAGCAGCACCTCTCGGAGATACGCAACCTCATGCGCCGAGGCCGCCACGACATAGGCTTCGTGGTGGATCCCGACGTGGACCGCCTGGCCCTCATCTGCGAGGACGGCACGATGTTCGGTGAAGAGAACACCCTCGTGGCCGTGGCCGACTACGTGCTCCAGCACACCCCCGGCAACACCGTCAGCAACCTCTCCTCCACGCGGGGCCTCCGCGACGTTACCGAGAGGTACGGCTGCACCTACACTCCCGCAGCCGTGGGCGAGGTGAACGTGGTGACGAAGATGAAGGAAACCGGAGCCGTGGTAGGCGGTGAGGGCAACGGCGGCGTTATCTACCCCGCAGCCCACAGCGGACGCGACGCCCTCGTGGGCATAGCCCTGCTCCTCACCTATCTGGCCAAGACCGGACAGCGCACCACGGAGCTCCGCGACAGCCTGCCCACCTACTACATCGCCAAGAACCGTATAGACCTTGAACCTACCACCGACATCTTCAAGATTCTCCAGAAGGTCAAGGAACTCTACAAGGACGAAAAGGTTACCGACATCGACGGCGTGAAGATTGACTTCGCCGACAAGTGGGTACACCTGCGCAAGTCCAACACCGAGCCCATCATCCGTGTGTATTCCGAAGCCCACACGATGGAGGAGGCCGATGCTCTGGGCAAGCAGATTATGGACATCGTCTATCAGATGACCCAAAAGTAAATACTTCCCCCTGCCAGCCCCTCCCGGAAAAAGGGAGGGGCCTGTCTTATTCTGCCGCAAGGCCAACCGTAACCCCTAAAAATGTTTCTACCTATGCTGACACAACTCTCCAAGGCAAGCTCTCCCCTTTCTCTCAAGGAAGCACTGGGCGTGGGCCTGCTGGCGGGCATACTTCCTGTGCAGGCCCAGCAACGCTGGAATGTGGTTTACATCATGACGGACGACCACACCGCGCAAATGATGTCGTGCTACGACAAGACCAACATACAGACCCCCAACCTCGACCGCATTGCCCAGGATGGCGTGCGCTTCGTCAATTCCTACGTGGCCAACTCCCTGTCCGGCCCCAGCCGAGCCTGTATGATTACGGGCAAGCATAGCCACAAGAACGGCTTTACGAACAACGAGCACGGCGTGTTTGACGGTTCGCAGCAGACCATGCCGAAGCTCTTGCAGCAGGCCGGCTACAGCACGTGCCTCATTGGCAAGTGGCACTTGGTAAGTACGCCCACGGGCTTCGACCACTACGAAATCCTGCCCGGCCAAGGCGACTATTACAACCCGACCTTCATCACCATGGACGGCCAGACGCACAAGGAGAAGGGCTACCTCACCAACATACTCACCGACAAGGCCATCGCATGGCTGGACCACCAGCGGCAGCAGACCTCTGCCAACGGACAGCCGCAGCCCTTCGCCCTCTTCCTCCACGAGAAAGCCTGCCACCGCGACTGGCTGCCCGAATTGAAGTACCTCCACGAGTATGAGGACGTGGACTTCCCGCTGCCCCACGACTTCAACGACACATGGGAAGGCCGGCAGGCCGCACAGCGGCAGGAGATGTCCATCGGCTCCGATATGGACATGACGATGGACTACGACGTCAAAATGTACGACCCTAATGTTCAGACGCGCCTCACCGGCACCTACCTCGGCATGATAGGCCGTCTGGACAGCCGCGAAAGGGCCATCTACGATGCCTTCTACGACTCCCTCGCCATAGACTTCCGCAGCCGCCACCTCACCGGCAGGGCGCTGAAGGAGTTCAAGTACCAGCGTTTCATGCGCGACTACGCCAAGGTGGTCAAGAGCTTTGACGACAACGTGGGCCGCCTGCTTGACTATCTCGATGAGACGGGATTGTCCGAAACGACCCTTGTGGTCTATACCTCCGACCAGGGCTTCTACATGGGCGAGCACGGCTGGTTCGACAAGCGCTTCATGTACGAGGAGAGCTTCAGTACGCCCCTCGTCATGCGTATGCCGACTAAATATAATAAGGAGGTGGCACGCGGCACCATCAGCGAAATGGTGCAGAACATCGACTATGCCCCCACCTTCCTGGAGCTGGCCGGTGCCCCCATTCCCGCCGACATTCAGGGCGTGAGCCTGTTGCCTCTGCTTGAAGGCAAGCATCCCAAAAACTGGCGCAAGTCCCTCTACTACCACTACTACGAGTATCCTGCCGAGCACGCCGTGCGCCGCCACTATGGGGTGCGTACCGCCGACGGGTGGAAGCTCATCCACTTCTATCCCTCCGAGGGCGAAAGCGCCGGGGAGAGAATTGACCAGTGGGAGATGTACGACCTCAACGCCGACCCCCACGAAATGCACGACCTCTACGGCCAGCCCGCCTACGCCAAGCAGCAGAAACGTCTGCACAAGGAACTCGTCAAGCTCCAGAAGGAGTACGACGACCCCATCGAAGCCGAGCTCCAGCAGAGGGCTAAGCCCTGAAACGCATCATGAAGACGGGTGCAAACTCTCCTGTACGATAGGAAAAACTGTCATATACGACAGGCGAAACAACCCTATACGATAGGAAAATCTCTCCTATACGGCGGGAAAAAGCACCCCTACGCATTGTGCATCGTACATTATACACTAAAAAACACGAATCCCCCATGACTATTGTTGAACGCTTCCTGAAGTACGTCTCCTTCGACACCCAGTCCTGCGAGACCTCCGACACCTGCCCTTCCACCCAGAAGCAGTTCCGCCTGGCCGAATACCTGCGCGACGAACTCACCGCCCTCGGCCTCACCGAAGTGGAACTCGACGAGCACGGCTACCTCTACGCCACCCTGCCCGCCAACACCGACAAACCCATACCCGCCATAGGCTTCATTGCCCACATGGACACCAGCCCCGATGCCAGCGGCAAGGACGTGAAGCCCCGCATCGTTGAAAACTACGACGGCAAGGACATCGTGCTCGATGCCGAAGCCGGCATAGTAACCTCCGTCCGCAAGTTCCCCGAACTGAAGGAGCACGTGGGCGAGGATATAATCGTTACCGACGGCCATACGCTGCTCGGTGCCGACGACAAGGCCGGAGTGGCCGAAATCGTGCAGGCTATGGCCTGGCTTATAGAACACCCCGAAGTGAAGCACGGCAAAATCCGCGTAGGCTTCACGCCCGACGAAGAAATCGGGCGGGGAGCCGACCTCTTCGATGTGGAGAAGTTCGGCTGCGAGTGGGCCTATACGATGGACGGCGGCGACCGTGGCGAGTTGGAGTTTGAGAACTTCAACGCCGCCAGCGCAAAAATCGAGATACGGGGCGTGAGCGTCCACCCGGGCTACGCCAAGGACAAGATGATTAACGCCGCGCTCGTGGCGGCCGACTTTATCACCGTCATGCCCGAGAATGAGACGCCCGCCACTACCGAGGGCTACGAAGGCTTCTACCACCTCACCGGCCTGCAGGGCGGCGTGGAGGCAGCCACGGTCAGCTACATCATACGCGACCACGACCGCCGGCTCTTTGAGGAGCGCAAGCAGTACATTGCCGATATAGTAAGTGCCATGAACCAGCGTTACGGCGAGGGCACCCTTACCCTGACGGTCACCGACCAATACTATAATATGTGCGAGAAGGTGGAGCCTTGCATCCACGTCATCGACATGGCGAAGCAGGCCATGAAGGAAGCTGGCGTGGAGCCCCGCGTGCAGGCCATACGCGGCGGCACGGACGGCGCACGCCTCAGTTTCATGGGATTGCCCTGCCCCAACATTTTCGCAGGCGGCCTCAACTTCCACGGCCCCCACGAATTTCTGCCTGTCCCCAATATGGAGAAGGCCATGCAGACCATAGTGAACATCTGCCGGCTCACGGCTGAGCGCGGCTGAGCGTAGGGAGAAACGCAGAGAGCCTGCCGATTGTCGGCAGGCTCTCTCGTTTAGATGTCCTGAATGAAGCGGTGGATGGCCGCAAAGGAGCGTTGCACCACCGTGTCCCAGAAGTCGTTGTACTGACTCAGGTGGTTGTCGATGCCGGGGGTGTCGCTGATGACGCGGAAACTAATGAAAGGTACGCCGTGGAGGTGGCAAGTCTGCGCTATCGCACCGCTCTCCATATCTACGGCTATGCCCTCGGGAAACTTGTCCTTGATGGCTTGCAGTTCGCGGCGGTCGGTGATGAACTGGTCGCCCGTGCAGATGAGCCCGGGCACCACCCGCACTTCGGGAAGGCTGGCCGACAGGCCTTCGGCCACCGCCAGCAGGCGGGCGTCGGCGGTGAAGCGCTCGGGCAGGCCCTGCACTTGTCCGTAGGCGTTGCCTTCGCCGCACCACACGTCGTGGAACACCACTTCGCGGCTTACCACGACATCCATCACGCGGAGCGCGGCATCGATGCCGCCGGCCACGCCGGTGCTGACCACGGCTTCGGGCTGGTAGGTGCGGATGAGTTCGGTGGCTCCGCAGGCGGCGTTCACCTTGCCCATGCCGCACTGCATCAGCACCACGGACTTGGAGCCTACGCGGCCCCGGTAGAAACAAAAAGCTCCGCGCTGCTCTTCACGGGCATCGCTGAGGAGATGGCGTAGCTGGGCGAACTCTTTGTCCATGGCTACGATGATTCCAAGTTTTACAGGCATAAGCGTTGTTTTTAGCCCGCCACGACAATGTCGTCGGCGGGTAGTTTTTTCCAATCGAAGAGGGTGATGGCTTCCTCGGCGGTGAGGGCTTCGGGGTGGGGGAGAAGTCCGGCGAGGTGGCAGATGAGGCCGATGAGCCGGGGGGCCGTGTAGCGTTGGCGCAGGGCTCCGAGGTCGAGGCTGCGGTCGCGCTTGCTCAGGCGTTGGCCTGCGGCGTTGATGAGCAGGGGCAGGTGGCCGTACTGCGGGGGCGTGTAGCCGAGGGCGCGGTGGAGGAATATCTGCTGGGCGGCTGAGAGGAGGAGGTCGCGGCCCCGCACCACTTCGCTCACGCCTGTGAGTGCGTCGTCCACGACTACGGCCAGCTGGTAGGCCCAGGCTCCGTCGCGGCGGCGGAGAATGAAGTCGCCGCAGTGGGTGGTGAGGTTCACGCGCTGGGGGCCGTAGTGGAGGTCGGTGTAGAGGATGTCGGCCCGGGGCACTGCGATGCGCAAGGCTCCGTCGGGATAGCCTTTGTGGCGGCAGGTGCCGGCATAGACCACGCGCCCGTCGGTCTCGTGGGGGGCCTGTGTGGCCAGCAGGTCGGCGCGTGTGCAGCGGCAGTGGTAGAGGCCCGTGAGGTGGCCGAGGGCTTCCTCGTAGAGGGGGCCGCGGTCGCTCTGCCGGCACTCGCCGTCCCACTCCAGGCCGAGCCAGCGGAGGTCGTCCTTGATTTGGTCGGCGTATTCGGCGCGGGAGCGTTGGCTGTCGATGTCTTCAATGCGCAGCAGCCAGCCGCCGCCTTGGCTTCGGGCACTGAGCCACGAGAGCAACGCGCTGTAGGCGTTGCCCAGGTGCATTCGGCCCGTGGGCGAGGGAGCGAAGCGTCCGCACATCGGCAGGAGGGCGGGTCAGGCCAGATAGAGAAAATAGAGCACGGCGGCGGGAATGGCCAGCAGGGCGGAGTCGAAACGGTCGAGCATACCGCCGTGGCCGGGCAGCACCTTGCCGCTGTCCTTTATGCCAAGCTGGCGCTTCAGCAGGCTTTCGACGAGGTCGCCCCATGTGCCGAAGCACACCACCACAAGGCCGAGGCCCAGCCATTCAACAAGGCTGAGCGAGGCGGGGCGCAGGCTGTAGATGATGTAGGCGGCCAGAAGGGTGAACAGGCCGCCGCCAATGCTGCCTACCCAGCTTTTGTTGGGACTGATGCGGGGGAAAAGCTTGTAGGGTATGTACTTGCCGAGGAGCGAGCCTACGAGATAGGCTCCCGTGTCGCTGGTCCAGAGGAAAATGAAGAGGGCGAGGGGATAAATCCACTCATAGACGGTCTGTCCTTGGAAGGGGTCGAACTGTACGGCCACTACGGGCAGCAGGGCGAAGGGCAGGGCCGTGTAGATGAGGGCTGCGAAGGAGAGCGTCCAGTTGCGGAGCGGGTCGGGGGCTTCGCGGTAGAGTTCGCCTATGAGCAGGAAAAGGGCGGTGATGCCTGTGAAAAGGATGAGCTGGCTGCTTTCGGGGCTGTGGATGCTGCCGAGCCACGCTGCGCTCACCAGGATGAAGGCGCCGAAGCCTACGATGGGCGTGTTGAGCGCAGCGCCGTAGTGGCGGTTCATGAGGTGGCAAAATTCCAGCGTACAGCCCATGGCCACGAGGGCGTAGAAAATATAGGCTGCTACGGGGCTCCAAACGGTGCAACCTACGAGGAGGAGCACATACACTACGCCGGTGGCGAGGCGGAGAAGGAGATTTTTCATGGGTGTAGGGGGGAGGGGCTCACGCCGCCCTTCGGGTGAAGGCTGCGTGCTTATTAGAAGTTAAAAGTTGGAAATTACAGGTGATAGGTCTATAGAGTAGTGAAGTTTAGTCCGCCGGCCGCAGTGCGGCAACCGACACTTATCGTTCCTAGTCCGCCGGCCGCAGGTGCGGCAACCGATACTTGTCGTTCCTAGTCCGCCGAGAGTGCGAATTAGTCCGCCGAGAGGAAAGATTAGTCCGCCGATAGTTTTTCGTGGTCTATAGGAGAGGTTTGCTTACTCTGGCCTTACTTGTCCTCTGCCTCGGACTTGTGGGCTTCGGCGGCGGCAGCGGCCAGACGCTCCACGCGCTCCTTCTCCTCCTGCATGAGGATGTCGGCGCGGCTCTGCCACGGGCGTGGACCGAAGATGCGCTCCACGTCGGCGGCGAATATGACTTCTTCGCTCTGGAGCAGGTCGGCCAGGGCGTTGTGCTCGGCCTTGTGGGCGGAGAGTATGGACTTGGCACGCTCATACTGCTGGGCGATGAGCGCCTTCACCTCCTCGTCAATCTTGCGGGCGGTGTCGTCGGAATAGGGCTTCTGGAAGCCGTAGCCGTTGTCCTGACCGTAGTAGCAGAGGTTGGGCAGGCTTTCGCTCATGCCGAGGTAGGCCACCATGCCGTAGGCCCGCTTCGTTACGGTTTCGAGGTCGTTCAGCGCACCGCTGGAGATGTGGCCCGTGAACAGCTCCTCGGCGGCCCTGCCGCCCAGCGTGGCGCAAATCTCGTCCAGCATCTGCTCGCGCGTCGTAATGTTGCGCTCCTCGGGCAGGTACCAGGCGGCGCCCAGGGCTTGGCCGCGCGGCACGATTGTTACCTTCACGAGAGGGTTGGCATACTCCAGCAGCCAGCTGACCGACGCGTGGCCGGCCTCGTGGAGGGCGATGCTCCGCTTCTCCTGCTCCGTCATCACCTTGGTCTTTTTCTCCAAGCCGCCGATTATACGGTCCACGGCATCGAGGAAGTCCTGCTTGCCCACGGCCTTGCGGTTGTGCCGCGCAGCGATGAGGGCGGCTTCATTGCACACGTTGGCGATGTCAGCGCCCGAGAAACCGGGTGTCTGTCGCGCAAGGAAGTCGATGTCCATGCCTTCCTCCAGCTTGATGGGTTTTAGGTGGACATTGAATATCGCTACGCGCTCGTTCAGGTCGGGCAGGTCCACGTGGATTTGCCGGTCGAAGCGGCCGGCTCGCAGCAGGGCGCTGTCCAGCACATCTACGCGGTTGGTGGCTGCCAGCACGATGACGCCGCTGTTCGTACCGAAGCCGTCCATCTCCGTCAGGAGCTGGTTCAGTGTATTCTCCCTCTCGTCGTTGCCGCCCATCGCGTTTTTTCCTCGGGCGCGGCCCACGGCGTCGATTTCGTCGATGAAGACGATGCAGGGGGCCTTCTCTTTGGCTTTCTGGAAGAGGTCGCGCACGCGGCTGGCTCCTACGCCTACGAACATCTCCACGAAGTCGGAGCCGGACATGGAGAAGAAGGGCACGTCGGCCTCGCCGGCCACGGCCTTTGCAAGCAGCGTCTTGCCGGTGCCCGGAGGGCCCACCAGCAAGGCGCCCTTGGGAATCTTGCCGCCGAGGTTGGTGTACTTCTCGGGGTTCTTGAGGAAATCCACTATCTCCTGGACTTCCTGCTTCGCCCCCTCCTGTCCGGCCACGTCCTTGAAGGTAACATTGGGCGTGCCCTCCTTGCCTTTCTCAAAGAGCTTGGCTTTGCTCTGGCCTACGTTGAACAGGCCTCCGCCCGTGCGGGGGCTGCGGAAGATAAAGATCCAAAACGCTATCAGCAGGATGATGGGCAGGAAGTTGAAGAGGATGTTGGACCAGAGGTGGCTGTTTTCGACGTACTTCACCTGGCCTTTGAACTTGGCGGCGTTGAGGAAGTCCTCGATGCGGTCCTCGGAGGGGTAGCGGGCGCTCACCGTGGGCTTGGCTCCCACTTGGCTGATGCCTTGGTGGAACACGTCGCGGAAGTGCTTGGCCGACACTTGGAGGCTGGCCTTGCCCTCGCTCTTGTTCACCTCGACGGCTTCGCCGTAGCCCTTCTGGACGTAAGTCTTGAACTGCGTGTAGCTCACCTCCTTGTCGAAGGTGTTTTCTCCTTGGTAGTTCTGCCAGAGCATGATGCCGAGGCCGACGATGATAAGCAGGTAAAGCCAGCTGAAGTTGAAGCGGGGCTGCTTTTGCGACCCGTTGGGGCCGCCTATCTGGGGATTCTGTGGGGGAATTGCAGGCATGGGTTGAATGAATGGTCGGTGGATGGTTTTGCGTCGGGAATCACGGGCGATAGGCCTTGGGTCAGTCCACGTCGGGGTAGGTGGTCAGCTCGGCATCGTCCCAAAGGTGTTCCAGGTCGTAGTAGTCGCGGGCTTCGGTCAGGAAGATGTGCAAAATCACGTCGCCGAAGTCCATGGCCACCCACTGGGCGTTGTTGCGTCCGGCCACGGCGGCGGGCTTTTCGCCCAGCTGCTTGCGGCAGAACTCCTCCGCGCTGTCGGCCAAGGCATCGACCTGCTGCGGACTGCCGCCCGAGCAAATGACGAAGGCGCGTGCGGGAGCCGTGTCGAAGCGGCTGAGGTCGGCCACGCATATCCGGCGGCCTTTTTTCTCTTGAAGGCCCTCAACGAGGGCGTTGATGATTTCTTGTGTACTTGCCATTGGTTGGATTTTTCAAAGGGATGTTGGTTAGGAGCGGACAGCTGGCGCCGCCTTGCGGCAGGTGCGTGCATATCCTTGTGCAAAGTTACAACTTTTAATTGATATGTGCCCGCACACGCGCGGCAAAAGCGGCGAATTGTCCTCCGCCGTGCGGTTTTCTGCCTTCTCCACCCGTCAATCTTGGCCGTAAGAGCCGCCTTTCCTACTCCATAGACTAATTTTCCCTACTCTATAGACAAGTTCTTCCTACTCCATACACTAATTTCTCCTGCCCTATGAAGCAGGCGGCATGAGCGTATATGAGCGTTTTGGCAGGTGTAACTTGGCAGAAGACGCCCCCTTAGGAAACAAAATGCAAACAAATGCTAAAATAAATTGGCCGTCTGCAAAATTTTTCGCAACTTTGCATCCGCAATTTTCGCGTAAGACTTCGCTCCCGAGGCCTTACGCACTCTTTTGCCCCACTTTCGGAAAATGGAACAAGCCGTCATATCCCGCTGGCAATCCTGCCTTCAGGCTTTGCGCCCTGAACTGCAAAAGCGCGTCCCCAAAGCACAGTTTGAGGGCGCGTGGAGCTGGTATGAGTGCCTCAAGCCCGTGGCCTACCGCGAAGGTACGCTGGTGCTTGAAGTGCCTGGGAAAGTGTGGCTTGAACAGTTCAATTCGGTCTATTGGCCCCTCCTCCTGCCCTTCCTCCGGCAGGGCTTTGGCAACGAGCTCAAGGTGAGCTATGTGTTCCCTGCCGAAAAGAAGGCCGAAACCACTTCTCCTGCCGACAAGCAGCAGGACATTCCGCCTCTCGCCCCCCATCTGAATCCCGACTACACCTTCAAGAACTTCGTGAAGGGCGTGAGCAACAAGGCTGCGCTGAACATTGCCAAGGCCATCGCCAAGAAGCCCGACCAGAGCACCTTCAATCCGCTCTTCCTCTACGGTCCTTCGGGCGTGGGAAAGACCCATCTGGTCAGCGCCATAGGCCACGCCGTGCTGGAGCTCCATCCCGACAAACGCGTGCTCTTTGTGGCCGCACATCTCTTCAAGACGCAATACACGGACGCCGTGCGCAACAACACGGTGAACGACTTCCTCCATTTCTACCAGTCCATCGACGTACTCATCGTGGACGACATACAGGAACTCAGCACCCCCAACACACAGCGCACCTTCTTCCACATCTTCAACCACCTGCAACTGAACGGCCGCCAAATCATCATCACCTGCGACCGCCCGCCCGTGCTGTTTGAAGGCATAGAAGAGCGTATGCTGTCGCGCTTCAAGTGGGGCATCGTTATGGAAATGGAGCGCCCCGACGTGCTGCTGCGCCGCGACATACTGGCCGCCAAGATGCGCCGCGAGAACCTGAAATTTCCCCCAGAAATACTTGACTACATCGCTGAAAACGTAACCAGCAACGTAAGAGACCTGCAAGGTGTCGTAAACAGCATAATGGCTTTCAGCGTGGCCGACGATTGCGAAATAGACCTGGAACTCACCCAGCGCGTAGTAGCTCGTGTGGTCAATATGAGCCGTAAGGACATCACCCTGAACGACATCCTCAAGACGCTTTGCGCCCACTTTAAGGTGAGGCAGCGCGACATCATCGAAAAGACGCGCAAGGCCGACGTAGTGATGGTGCGCCAGCTCGTTATGTACATGGCGCAGAAGTATGCCAAGATGGGGCAGACGCAGATAGGGCAGGAGCTCGGGCACCGCGACCACGCTACCGTGCTCCACGGCATACGCCAGATGGAAAAGCGGCTCGCTGCCGACCGCGCCTTCCGCATTGAAGTGGAAGCACTGGAAGGAAGCCTCAAGTCGCAGAGAAACTGACGCTTGCCTGCACAAACAAAATCTGCCCCATACGACAGTCCGTGCTGTCCTATGGGGCAGATTTCTCTATCCTATACGAAGGTTCTGCTTAGTCTGTACGATAGGTTTCGCTGGCCTATAGAGTAGTTTTTTCCGGTCTATAAGGCAGTATGCCTCTTCCTGTACGGCAGGCTGTACGGCTCTATATGCCGGCCTCTCTTACAGGGCATAGGCCTGCTCGCGGACGTAGGCCGCCCACTCCGTGGCGGTGCGCTCCTTCGTGAAGGTCTGCCACGCGATGGGCTTGCCGATGACCACGCGGAAAGTCTTTCCCTGAGCCTTGAAAAGCTCGTCGGGCAGGGTGGGCATGGCCAGATTGACCTTCAACCTCAGACGCTGGCACCACCGTGCGATGCGGTAGAAGCGGGGCGAGTTCTCGCCGTAGAAGTGTATCGGCACTACGTCGCGTTGCGTCTCCACGCTCTTCTGTATGAACGTCTTGCGCCAGGGGAGGTCCTTCACCTCCCCGTCGATGAGCCTGGAGCAAAGTCCTGCGGGGAACATTATGATGTGGTCCTGACCCTCAAAGCCCGCCTTAATCATGGCCGGCAGGGAGCGGCTCTGGCCGCCCGTCTTGTTCACAGGGATGCAGAGCGGGGCCAGACCATGCAGGTTCATCAGCAAATCGTTCACCAGATACTTCACGCGGTTGTTGTAGTGCGTGGCCAGAATACTGCCCAGGGCCACGCCGTCGGCTCCGCCCAGCGGATGGTTGCTTACGAAGGTGCAGGGGGGCGCACCGGCGGGGGGGAGATTCTCAAGGCCGCTCACTTCCAGCCTGACGTTGATGTACTTCATGCAGTCGCATAGCCATTCCGCGCCCTGCTTCTCGCCTTCCTGGTTGAGGAACGTGTTAATCCATTCCTCGTGGATGAAACGGCGGAGGCCGTTGAACACAAACTTGGGTATGAAGCGGCTGCCCTTTCCCAGCTTGCTGCAAACGATTTTCTCTATATCAATCATAATTTGTCAGAGGCGGCTGACGCCTTTCACGCCTTTCACGGTGCGTATCTTCTTGACTAAAGTGCTGAGGTGTGCAGTATCCTCAATCAGCACGGTAAGGATGCCGGTAAAAAGTCCGTCGTGGCTTTCAATGCTGATTGAGCGGAGCATAACGCGCTCCTCTTTGGAAATAATTGACGTAATGTTGGTTACAATTCCCAAGTCGTCCTGTCCCACGACGTGCAGGGTTATGGGGTACGCGCCGCTGCTCTTTCCTGCCCATCGGGCGGGGAGCACGCGGTAGGGGAAGCGCTCTTTCAAGGCTGGGGCATTGGGGCAGTTGCTGCGGTGGATTTTCACGCCGCCGCTCACCGTTACGAAACCGAACACCTCGTCGCCGAACACGGGGTTGCAGCAGGGTGCCAACTGGAAGTCAAGGCCTTTCACGTTGCGGTCGATGACGAGTGCGCCGTCGCCGCCCTCGCCCGTCTGTCCGGCCGCGCCGCCTTTCTGCGGCCCTTCAAACACATATTCGTCGGCGCTGTGGCGCACGGTGGCCGCCTCTGCTGTGGCGGCAGGGTTGGCTACCGGTTTCTTGCGCTTTTCCTTGCGTTCCTGCTCCTCCCTCTCCCAAATCTTTTGTGTCTGCTCAATGTCGCGGAGAGCCTGTTTGATTTTAGCCTTGGCGTGATGGCTCACCACAATGTTGAGCCAGTCCTGCTTAGGCTGCTGGTTGGCACTCGTGATTATCTCGACCGTCTGTCCGCTCGCAAGGGTTTGGCGAATGGGGACGTTGCGCCCGCTCACTACGGCTCCCACACAATGGTTTCCCACATGGCTGTGGACGTGGTAAGCATAGTCCAGCACGGTGGCTCCCGCCGGAAGCTTGATGAGGTCGCCCTTTGGCGAGAACACGTAGAGGTCCATGCCGCGCTTCTCGCCGAGGGGCAGCGACACGCCTTGCTCCAGAGCCTCGCGCACCTGGAGCAGCCATTGCTCCATGCCGCCGCCTTGTGCCTTCACGCCTTTGTATCGCCAGTGGGCGGCGAGTCCGTGTTCCGCAATCTCGTCCATGCGCTCGGAGCGTATCTGTACTTCCACCCACTTGTCCTCCGGGCCGCGCACGGTTATATGGAGCGATTCGTAGCCGTTGGGTTTGGGCACGGTGAGCCAGTCGCGCAGACGCTTGAGGGAGCTTTCGTATTTATTGGTGATGAGGGAGAACACCTGCCAGCACAGGTCCTTTTCTTTCTTCTCGGAAGGACTTTCTATGATTATACGGATGGCGAACAAGTCGTACACGCCTTCGTAGGCGCAGTGCTGCCGCTGCATCTTCTGCCATATAGAGTGGATGGACTTGGTGCGTGCTTTGAGGTGATAGCTTATACCGGCCTGCTGCAACATCTCGTGGATGGGGGCGCAGAACTGCTCCACGTATTGGTCGCGGGCGGCTCGTGTGGCGTTCAGCTTCTCCTTGATGTGATAGTAGGCCTCCGCTTCGAGGTACTTGAGTGCAAGGTCCTCCAACTCGCGCTTAATGTTGTAAAGGCCGAGTTTATGGGCGAGTGGGGCGTAGAGCAGGCTGGCTTCGGTGGATACCTTTTTGCGCCGTGCGGTGCGCTCGGCCGGTTCGTCGATTTCGGCACGCAGTTCGCGCATTTCGGCGAGGCAGTCGGCTATGCGGAGCAGGAGTACGCGCACGTCGCCGGCTTCTGCTATGAGGAGGTTGAGGAAGTTGGGGTCGCGCATGGCTGATGTGCGTTCCTCAAGGTTGGCTATGCGCTGGAAGCCGCCTGTGCCGTCGTGGTAGGCTTGGAGTATGTCGGGGGCTATGGTGCCGATTTCGCTTTCAAGGATTTGGAGGGCGTCGGCGTATATTTTTGGATCGGGCATGGGGTGGATAGTTTTGGTTGAAGTAGGGATGGATGGAAGGGACGCAGGCCTGGCCTCTGGCTTCAGGGCATCCGGAGCCGCTCTTGTAGCTGACGGATGGTGTTGTCGTCCACGAGGGTGCGCAGGATATTGAGGATGCGTGTTTTCATGCGGGCTTCGCCTGCACGTACTCCGCTGACGTAGTCGTTGCGGGGTAGGGGGGATTTGTGGAAGTTGCCGTCGGCCATGTGGTTTTGCTTGGAGGGTATGTGTTGTCTTTACGGAAAAGCCTCGCGACGCGGGGGCGACTCGAGGCTTTCTTTATGGTTGGGGCTGCGTGAAAGCGGTTTAGCGTATGGTAACCTTGCGGGCTGTGTCGCCTATCTTTACGATGTAGCATCCTGCGGAGAGCTTGACGTTGAGTTCCTTGTCGGAACTGTCAATGTACTCCTTGTGGATTTCTACTCCTGTGAGGTTATAGACGCGTACTGTTTCGCCCTGTGCGTTTTGCACGCGGATGGTCTGGTTTCTCGTTGAGATTTTAATCTCTGCCTGCTGGATGCTGGTTTCTGCGCTGGCTTCAGCACAGTTTTCGGCCTTGACTGTGGCGGGAAGGGCTGCGGTCAGGGCTATCAGGGCTGCTATGAGAATGGACTTTTTCACGGTCGGTTTTACTTTTGTGTGGGCAAAGTTACGCCTTTTTGGGGAATTGTGCAAGAAATTTGCTGAAAAAGTGCAATAATTCTGTGAAGTTGGCGTTGCGGGGGCTTGTTTGGCTGCGTGCGGTGCTATTTGAAGATGAAATAGACGGCGAGGATGAGGCAGACGAAGGCGGCCAGATGGTTCCAGTGGAGGCTTTGTCCTTGGAAGAGGAGGTTGGCTATGACGCAGAACACGAGGAGTGAGATGACTTCTTGGATGACTTTGAGCTGCATGAGGCTGAAGGGGCCGCCGTTGCCGATGAATCCGAGGCGGTTGGCGGGCACCATGGCGCAGTATTCAAGGAAGGCGATGCACCAGGAGAATATGATGACGCCGATGAGCGGCCAGTGGCTGCTCACGCCGGTTTGTTGCAGCTTGAGGTGGCCGTACCAGGCGAGGGTCATGAATATGTTGCTCGTGAGGAGCAGGAGGATTGTCCAGAGGCCGTTCATCAGTGTGCTGCGGTAAACTCGTTGAGGAAGCGGGTGTCGTTCTGCGAGAAGAGGCGGAGGTCGTTGACGCGATACTTGAGGTTGGCGATGCGCTCCACGCCCATGCCGAAGGCGTAGCCTGTGTAGCGTTCGGGGTCGATGCCGTTGTCGCGCAGGACGTTGGGGTCGACCATGCCGCAGCCGAGAATCTCCACCCAGCCGGTGTGCTTGCAGAAGCTGCAGCCTTTTCCGCCGCAAATGTTGCAGGAGATGTCCATTTCGGCGGAGGGTTCGGTGAAGGGGAAGTAGGAGGGGCGGAGGCGTATTTTGGTGTCGGCTCCGAACATTTCGCGGGCGAAGGAGAGGAGCACTTGCTTGAGGTCGGTGAAGCTTACGTTTTCATCGACGTAGAGGCCTTCTACTTGGTGGAAGAAGCAATGGGCGCGTGCGGAGATGGCTTCGTTGCGATACACGCGGCCGGGGCAGATGACGCGGATGCTGCCGCCCTTGATGGTGCCGTCGGGGTTGGCTGCCTTTTCCATGACGCGGCTCTGCACGCTGGAGGTGTGGGTGCGGAGAATGATGTCGGGGTGTTGCTCCACGAAGAAGGTGTCTTGCATGTCGCGGGCGGGGTGGTCGTCGGCGAAGTTCATGGCGCCAAAGACGTGCCAGTCGTCTTCCACTTCGGGGCCGTCGGCCATGCTGAATCCGAGGCGGCTGAAGATGTCGGCTATTTCGTCGCGCACGAGGCTGAGGGGGTGGCGCGTACCGAGGGGCGTGGGGTAGGGCGTGCGGGTGAGGTCGATGCCGGAGTGGTCGGTGTCGGTGGTGGCCACCTGCTGGCGCAGTTCGGCCATCTTGTCGTTGAGTGCGGTCTTGAGCTGGTTGAGGCTCTGGCCGATTTCGCGCTTCTGCTCGGGGGCTACGCTGCGAAAGTCGTTCATGAGGTCGTTGAGCAGGCCTTTTTTACTGAGGTATTTCAGGCGGATGGCTTCAATTTCGGCTTCGTTGGCTGCTGTGAGCTGTGCCACTTCGGCCATCAGGGCTTGGATTTTTTCTAACATCTCTTGGCTTGGTTTTTTCTTTGGCTTGCAAAGTTACGAATAAGCGAGGGAAAAACAAAGGAAGCCGCAGGATTTATTTGTTTTTCCGAGCGGGAGTAATTAAAAGCGTAGCTTAGAGTTACGAATAAGCGAGGGAAAAACAAAGGAAGCCGCAGGATTTATTTGTTTTTCCGGGCGGGAGTTGCTGAAAGCGTAGCTTAGAGTTATGAATAAGCGGGGGAATGGCCAAGCGACGGGAGGAACTCTGTGGCTTGGCCGGCTGACAGTCGGTTGCCTGGGGCGGCTGGTTTTTCCTGCGGTATAGAGTAGTGTGTCCTAGTGTATAGAGTAGGAAAAACTAGTGTATAGAGTAGGGGAAACTAGTGTATAGAGTAGGAAAGTCTCCTGTATGGGGGGCGCTTTGGCGATGTGTATGAAGGCGTTGGCGGGAGGCTGACGGCGGTTCCCTGCCTGCTTAGAAGGGATAGCCAATGGCGAAGTGGAGGGCGCAGCCGTCGCGGAAGCGCTCGATGTTGTAGAAGCCTCGGCGCGTGGTGTCGTAGGGCGCGTGAAGTCCTATGCCGAAATCAACGCGCAGGACGAGGAACGTGAGGTCGTAGCGCAGGCCTACGCCTGTGCCGAGGGCGATGCGCTTGAGGTTTTGTGCCGTGAGTTGCGATTGGGGGCGGAGGGGGTCGTCGTGGAGCAGCCATACGTTGCCTGCGTCGAGGAATACGGCGGCTCCGAGGTTGCCTATGAGGTTGGCACGCAGTTCAAGGTTGGCTTCCAGCTTGAAGTCGCCCGTCTGGTCGATGTAGGCGTAGCGGCGCACGGGGCTGCGGTAGCCGCCCGGGCCTATGCTGCGGGCAGCGAAGCCGCGCACGGAGTTGGCTCCGCCTGCGTAGAACAGGGCCGTGTAGGGGGCGGCCGTGCTGTTGCCGTAGGTGAACACGGCTCCGCCGAAGAAGCGCGAGGCCAGGCTGAGGCTGGGCGTGAGCGTCCAGGTCTTGTGGACTTCGGCCGTGAGTTTCACGAATTGGGCAAAGGGACTGCCCATCACGGTCTTGTCCGTCTGGTTCCACTTCTTGCCGCATAGGGCGAAGATGCCGCCCGTCAGGTTGCCGGCTTCTTCGATGTAGGCCTGTGCCCAAAGGGGGTGGCGCGTGTGGGGGCTCATGTAGGTGAGACCGTAGGCGGCGGAGGGGACAAACTGGTTGCGCATCGACACATAGAGGGCGGGGTTGGCCGTGGTGATGCTGTCGAAGGTGGCCGTGGTGCTGAGGAGGCGGTCGAATTCAAGGTTGAAGGCTGTCAGCTCGTGGGAGAAGGGGCCGCGCGTCCAGTTGTAGGTGCCGCCCAAGCCGGCCTGAATGAGATTGAAAAAGCCGGAGCGGTTCTTCCAGTCCACGTCCAGGGCCAGTTTCGTGCTGGCGGCGAAGTGCTGGCGGTAGCGGGAGAGCAACAGGAGGCGGGGGAATGTGAGCGCAAGTTCCGACCCGAGTTCAAAGGAGTTGAGGGAGGAGTTGCTGCCCTTTCCCAAAAACCACTCGTAGGAGCCGAAGATTTTCCAACTCACCTTTTCGCCGCCTCTGAAGGCGTTTTTCTTGCTCAGCTCGTAGCTGACGCCCGGCCCGAACTGGTGGTTGCTCTTCAGCGTGGCGTTCATCTCGAAGGCAGATTCGTAGAGCCTGTCCATTGTCGCCGTGATGTATGTGTCCAGCGTGTCGCAGCCTTCTTCGAGTGAGGCGGGGAGGTAATCGATGTTTACCTGGGAGAGCACGCCCATGGCCGTGAGTTTCTCCAGGGTGGCGTTCTGGTCGGAGAGGCGGTAGGGCTGTCCGCGCCGGTGGAGGTTGGCTCGCAGCCACATGGACGGACGCAGCGGCGGGCGGGGGCCGTGGAAGGCATAGTGGAAGCTGCGGCGTTCCAGAAGTGTGTCAATGGTGGCGGAAGTGTTGTCGTAGAGCGTTACATAGGTATGCCCCATCACCCAGGGTCTGAGCGCGTCGGCCGTGGTGGCCGTGTCGGGCTTCACGCGGAGGCTCACGAAAAGCGGACGCCGCAGCGTGTCGGCCTCGAAGCGCACGTTGGTGGCGCTGAAGTTGAAGTAGCCGTTCTCGCGCAGGAGATTCTCGATGCGGTTCCGCTCGTCCACGAGATTGGCGGCACAGAAGGCCGTGCCTTTCTTCAGGAAGCGCTGCCTGCGGGTGCTGCGCAGGAGGGAATCGATGCGGGGCGTGAACTTTTCGTAGCGCAGGCTGTCGATGAGGTAGAGCGGGCCCGTCTGGATGTGGTAGGCCACGCGGGTTTTCTTGGGATTCTTTTTCGGAATCAGCTCATACGATGTGCTGGCGCGGAAGTAACCGAAATTGTGCAACTGGTTGGTGGCCACTTTCGCACGGGTCTGGGGGGCTACCGTGCTGATGAGCACGGGGCTCTTGCCGAAAGTTTTCAGCATCCACTGGCCGAAGCGCGACTCCGACTTGTAGAAGCGGTTGTAAACCCTCAGTCCGATGTTCAGGGGGTTCACTACGCTGCTGCTGCCGAACAGGGCTCCGTTGGGCTCGCAGGCCAGCACGGCGTCCACCTCCGTCTGTATGGTCTGGAGCTGCTCTTCCTTGGCTTGCTGGGCGCGTGCTTCGGCACGTTCCGCTCCGCGTCCTGTGAAACCCACCAGGTGCTTGCGCTCCTCCTCCGTCATTTGCGCCAGGCCGTCGTGCGGTACGGACTCTCCGCTGATGAGGGCCTCCACCTGCTTGACAGCGTCGTTCACGGCGGTGATTACGCCCTTCTCCTGCTGCTTGGCCAGACGGCGGCGCTGCTTCTTTGACAGCTTGCGGGCTTGCGGATCGATGTTGTAGGTAATCTCGTCGATGCCGGCATAGAGCTGCTCACCCTCCTCAAGGCACGCCGTGGTGCTGCAGGCGGCCAACAGGAGAGTACCTATAATAATATATAATGCGTGCTTCATTTGGCGTTCTTGAAAAGGAAGAGTTCGCCCAACTTGTTTGTTTTGCGGCGCAACACGAGGCCGGCTCCTGTTTCCATGAGGGTGCCTTCGAGTGCGTCGTGGGCCGAGCGGTCGTAGAACAGGCGGATGTAGCGCGTGGCTCCCTTGTCCAGGCGATACTCCACGCTGATGTTGTCGATGATGGAGGCGGCTGTGTTGCTGGCATCGGCGCCCGTGCTCACCTTTCCGCCCAGAATGACGGCGATGCGGTCGCCCCAGAAGCGCTTTGCAAACTGGAAGCTGTAGTCTGTCGTCGTGCCGCCGCTTGCTGTCGTGTTGCTGCCTACGTCGAAGTTTACGTCCACTGTCTTTAGTGCGTTGCCGGCAATGCTTTGTATGCTACTTTGCAGAAACATATTAAGGGCATTGCTGCCTTTGAAGCCGGTGGCGAGCGATGACAGGTCGTCGGTAACATACATCCCCGTGGCCATGAGCGCTACGGCTGTTTTGTTGCGCTGTAGGGGCGTCATGGCGGCCAGTTCGTTTTGGATGGTGGCATCTTCGGGGGCTTCAAGTGTAAATTCCAAGCCCATGTTGCTCAGCGTCTGGCTGATGTTTACGCCTGCCGTGAAGCGCACGCTGCGCTGTGCCCCGTCTGTGCTCACGCTGGCGCGGGTGTTTTCCGTAGCTGCTATGGAGAGTGTGGGGTTGAGCAGGTCGCCCGTAAACTCCACGTAGGAGCCTTGCGTTATCTTAAAGGTGCGGAGCGGGATGACGGGCATCTCGTATTTCATCTCGCCGTCTTCTATGGTGTAGCGGCCCGTCAGGAGCATTTTTCCCTGCCGCGTGTAGCGGAAGTTCAGGTTGCCGCCGCCCATCACGTCCACATAGCTGCTGCCGTCCTCGGCCAGCAGGCAGTGGAACTTGGCGGCTTCGTCGATGCTCAGCCCGAGGTTTACGTCCACGGCTGTGCCTTGTGCGGCCTTCTGCTCTATGTGCGTGGTGTCCTGGAAGTTTGTGAACGTAACGAGGTCGGCGAACTCGTCGCGCACGCTGACGGGTGAGTCGCGCAGGATGTAGGTGGCGTTGGTGCGGTCGAGTATGTGCAGGTTGCCCTTCACGTTGATGTCGTTCAGGTTGCCGCGCATGGTGGCGCTGAAGTCGGCGTAGAGTTTGCCGAACACGAGCGATTCCTTGTTGCGGGGGGTGTTGATAAGCTCAAAGTCGGATGCATTGAGGCGCAGCCCGAGTTGAATGTCGCTGAGGTCGGCGGCATTCACGGTGCCGTTGATTGTCAGCGGGGCGGTGGAGGCGGTGCGCAGGGCGAAGTCGTCGAAGGTCAGGCGGCTGTCGTGTATCTCCACGGGCTTGTCGTCCATCTTGAAATCTACGGCGTAGAGCGGCATCTGGGCGTGGGCATCGACAAACTGTATGCTGCCGTTGGCCACGGGGGCGCTGAGCGGGCCTTCGGCATGGAAGTCGCCTTCCACCGTACCTGCCAGGTTGAGGCCCGTGCCGGTCAGGAAGGCGTTGGCCAGGTTGAGTGGCATTTGGTTCAGGTGGATGTCGCCCACAAAGGAGCCTTCGTCTTTCTGGAAGTAGGAGCCGCGGGCCTGCAGTACTTCGGCGTTGTCGTAGGACAGGTAGGCTTCGGCGTAGTGCTCCCCGCCTTCTTTCGGGAGGTAGATGATTTCGGAGCTGAGGTGCCCCAGTTCCACGCCGTCGTAGGCGAAGTCCTGCGTCTCGAGGGTGGCCATGGCCGAGAGCACGTCGTCGTCTTTCGTGAGGTGGACATCGCCGCTGAGGTAGCCCTTCATGGGAGGCAGCCAGAGCAGTACGGTGGACAACTCGCCGAGGTTGAGCCTGTTCACGCTGACCGTGAGGTCGTTGTTGCCCTCGGCGTTGGGCTCGCCATAGACTTTCAGGCCCGTGCCGTCGTCGGCGAGCAAGTCGATGTCGGCTCGGAGCGTGGAGTCGCGGCCCAGGAGGATGTAGTTGTCGGGGTTGAGCGTGAAGCGGCGGTAGGCTATGATGGGGTTGGCGGGGAAGAGGTGGATGCGGAGGTCCTGTTCCTCCACGTTGGCTTCCAGGCCGAGGTTGATGCCCGTGTCGCCTTTTTCGTCCTTGAACACGAGTTCCGCCCCCGCTCCGGCTGCCAGCACATAGCCGTCGGCTGTGGCGGTGAAGCGGTTGGGGTTGGTTTTCTTGTAGTTTTCGGCGCAGAGCCGCAGGCGTAGGCCGGTGGTGTCTTGTGAGAGGTTGGCGTAGAGGGTGTCCAGCCGCAGGCGGCCAAGGTCAAATTCGCCCGTGCGTGCCCATCCTGCCAGGCCCCGTGCCGAATCGGCGTTGAGCTGGAGGTCGAGGTCGCGCAGGCGGTAGCCCTTCATGGCGAGAAGGGCGGCCAGCGGGTTCTCGTGCCCTGCCTGCATGTTGAGGCGCAGGGTGGGAAGGAGGCTGGCCAGTTTGGTTTGGTCGATGTCCCGATTCCGGAGCTGCTCCACAAGCGTGGAGGCGAAGTCCTGTGCCTGCTTGATGAGCGACTGGTAGCCCTCGTTGGCGTGGAGGCTGAGGCTGAGGTCGCCGGACTGGACGCGTGCAAAGGTGGTGTCGGGCGCTGTGGCGAGGTCGTAGATAAGGTCGCGGGCCTGCACGAGTGTGTCGGCGGAGATGAAGCAGATGTCGTCGATGTGCCCCGCGCTGCTGATGGAGTGGAGGTCGGGCGTGGCCTGAAGGGTGGCTTGCAACGTGGTACCCACTGAGAGGGTGTCGGCACTCAGGCCCACGGTGTGGGGGTTGAACTCTGCTATGCACACGTCGAGGGCGGCGCGGTAGCCTTCGTTGAGGTCGCAATCCACGCGCCCGTCGCCTTGCAACATGCGGTTGTTCATGTCGAAGCGCAAGGAGGCCAGCCCGCCCTTGACGCTGGCTTCGAGGCGCGAAGCGTCAAGCGGATAGACATCGTAGGTGAAGGATTTGACGGCGGCCTTGGCTTGGCACACGGCTCCCTTTTTCAGGGGATTGAAACCGTGGCCCGATGCGCTGAGGCGTGCCGTCAGGGGCGACACTTTCAGGCCGGGCAAAAACTGGCCCGCCGATAGTTTCAACAAGTCCGCCGACAGTTTGTACTCCTCCGCCGACAGTTTTGTCTCGCCCTTGACGTGTGCCGTGCCCCCGGCTGAGCGCATCTGGAGGTCGGCCGTGAAGCTGTCCGTTCCGAGGAATGTAACGTGGCCGTTTACCGCCGTGGCGGCGGGAATGCGGACAGCGTCGCCCGCAAAGTAGCTCACCACGCGGTTGAGGCCGGCGGCGGTGGTCAGGCCGATGTGGAGCGTGCCGCGCCGGCTGCTCTCGGTGATGTCGGCCAGCGTGCCGCTGGCCTGCGCCTGAAGGAGTGTGGGCACACCCAGCCGGAAGTCGCGCAAGCGTATATTGTCCAATGAGCCGGAAGCGGCGGCGTAGAGCTTGACTGGTGCTTGAGGCAACAGGGACAGGTACTCCCGTCGCTGACGGCGTGTGAGAAATTGTGCGCTGAGGCGGTTCAGGTCGTCGGGTTGCAACTGGCCGTCAATCCAGGCCGTGAACTGTTCGGTGGCCCCCGCTTTGAGTGCGGACAAGGGCATGGTCAGTCCGGCTTCGAAGCGCGATTGTCCCGTGCGCAGTTTGGCTGCTGCCGTGAGGCAGTCGGCAGCGTAGGACAGGCTGTCCAGCTGCAAGTTGAGGTCTGGCAGAGAGTAGGCGGCATAGCGGGCGCAGTCGGCTTCCAGGCTGAGGTTGGTGAGCGTGTAGCGGGGTTCGCCCGTGTTGAACAGGCCGCCGCGTGTCGTGGCCTCGCGGATGGTGAGGGCTGTGCTTACGGTGTCGCCGGGCAGCACTACGCGGGCACGGCTCCGCCGTATGTCGGCTCGGTCCAGCTCAATGAGCCATGGAGCTGACGGCGTGGTGTCCTTCTGAGCCGTATCGGACAGAACCACGAGAACGTCGGCATCGCTCAGCGTGGCTCGGAGGCCGTCAATGTGGTTGGCGGCCCATCGGTAGCCGTGGGCATCCACTTCCAAGCGGCCTACAGTGCCCTCCACATGGGTGTCGCTTATGAGAGATTTAGTGTTGAGCTGCGCTTTGCTCAAAAGGAAGCCGTCCACGTCCACCCGCTTGTCAAAAAGAGGACGTATGGGGATGCTCAGCTTCAGGGCCTTGCAGTCCAGCAGGGTGTCGCCTTCGGCATCGCGTGCCGTAAGGTCGGCCAGCACGAGGTCAATGGGAAATGCCAGCCGCACCTGGCCGATGCCGACCCTGTAGCCCGTTTCTGCCTCGGCCCATGCACATGCCTTATCCACAGCCCACCGCTGCACGGGCGGGCAGTACAGCAGAGCGGCGGCCAAAAGGAAGATAAGGAAAGGCGTGAGGAGGAGAATGAGGCACCCCTTCAAGACCTTTGCGGGCTGGAATTTCATGCAGTAGTCAATAATCGGGCGCAAATTTACGCAAATCTTCGCAGGCGGCCAAATGCGGAGGGACGAAATGCTCGTATTGGGCAGATTGGTGCGCCTTTCCGTATCGTGGGGTTTTCAGTCTGGACGCATTGGAAAAAACTATCCGGCTGGTAGATGAAACTATCAGCCGGATAATTCTAACTACTCCGCCGATAGAAAAAATTAGTCGGCGGATGGTTTTCCGTATCCTGTAAGCAAAGTGGAGGTTGTCCTCCTACTGTCCCCCCTTACAGGAAGAGTGCTTAATATTACTTCAAAGGAAGATAGAATGTCTCAATGTTTTCTGTTGTCCTGCCGCCGTTGGTGGAGCTCTGGATGGTTATTGAACCACTGTAGTCGGGGAATTGACGGCAGATGTCCTTGATGAACTCTATGAATTTGTCGGGTGTGTCCCCGTAGCATAGGCCTTGGCTTTCTATATCGAACTGAGCAGCGATAAGAGCTTTGTAGAGGTCGTTGTCGCGACTGTCGATAGTCCATCCGTACAGGGGGTCATGGGCTTGCATACGTATGGAGTGTATGGAGTTGCTGTTATTGGAAATCCCTGTGTCAAAGGCTTCTTTGTCGGCCAAAAGCTTAATGGTCTGACCGGTGAAGCGATTCTGATATTTCTCAGCACATTCGTTGAAAACTGCAATGGCATCGTTGTCGTTATCGCATTTTGCGACGGCACTTCTCATTTCTTTCAGCATATTATCAATGAGTTTCTTGTAGCAGTTGAAGTAGTCGCTGGTGGAAACGTTGGGCATCACGTAGTAAAATTTGGACTTCTGGGGAATAACGATGGAGGCCTCGGACACGGCGCTGAACGTCTTGCCGCCGTCGGTGGTCTTCGATACGTCAAAGTTGCCGCAGACGTAAGGGTAGGCATCAGCGTTGTAAATGCCATTGAAGGCAGCTGCCACTTCTTTGTCGGTGAGGTTTTCCTTGCCGTCGAGGGTTTTGATGGCATCGTCGATGGCTTCTTGCAGCTTCCTCTTTGACATGCCCTTGAAGCTATACTCGTACTTGTAAGCCTCCTTTTGGAGCTTCAGCTCGTAAGTAGCGATTGTCTTGGTTTCTGGGCCGTTGCTTTCTACCTGCTTAATGGTGATGGTGCCGTAGAGGTAGCCATTGTCATACTTGCTTACGACGTCTGTTACTGCTATTTGGAGTTGGCGGGCCTTGATGTTGATTTCATTCTGTGTCAGATTGTTGCCGCCATAATTGTACAGTCCACCTAACTCCGCCTGAAAATCGCCGACGGCGGAGTCGCCTTCGTGCCCCGGGAGTATGTGCGTGTCGGGCAAAAAGACGAGATCCCAAGCGTCCACCTGCCCGGTGCTGTGGGTTTCTTCTTCATTGTTGGTGGTTCCTTCTGAACAACTTGCTAGAAGGAAGGCGGCCATAGCCGTCAGCATGAAAAGAATTTTTTTCATAACTTTAGTTTTAAGTTAATAAATAAGGTTATTTGTGGCTTGTCTTGGCGGTTAGTTGGAGAATGTGCCGAATTCTTCGGAACGATGATGATGTCGTTGATGCAGACGATGGGCATGAAGGTAGCGAGAAGCGGGCAACACGACACTCTTCAGCACCTTTGTGGACTTGATTGTCATAAAACGTACATGTTCCATGTGCAAAATTACACAATTATTTGCAGACGACCAAATGCCGATGACTGAATTTTTACATCGAAACTTGAAGTTCTTCTTTCGGGCTGCGCAGACGGTTCGGGCAGAGCGCCTTTGGGGAGGTTCGGCAGGTGGCGGAACGCTGTTCCCTTTGTAGTAATCCGGCCTTTTCCCAAACAAAAAATCACCCGGCTGGTAGATGAAACTATCAGCCGGATAATTCTAACTACTCCGCCGATAGAAAAAATTAGTCGGCGGATGGTTTTCCGTATCCTAAGAGAGGGAAAAATTGCAGGGGAGAGGTTGCACCCTCTCTCAGCTCTACTTCAAAGGCAGCGTAATTTGCTCGACTTCTTCTTTTGTCTTGCCGCCGTCGGAGGACTGCTGGATGGTTAAGGTGCCCGAGTATGTGGGATATTTGCGGCAGATGTCCTTGACGAACTCTATGAATTTGTCGGGCGTGGCCCCGTAGCACAGGCCGCTACTCTCAATGTCGAACTGCGCATCGGTAAGAGCGGTGTAAAGTTCGTCATCGCGGCTGTTGAGAGTCCAGCCATACAGAGGACTGCGGGCTGTGAGCTGTACGTTATTGATTGAGTCGCGCGATACGCTGACACCAGAGTCAAAAGCATCGGTGCTAGCCAGCAGTATAAGGTTATGTGAGCTGAAGCGGTTGTCGTACTTTTTTGCACTGTTTTGAAGGGCATCGAAGGCTTCTTTATTGCTTGTGCACTTGAACACAGCGTTACACATTTCGTCGCGCATGTTGGTGCTGAGTTTCCTATAGCAGGAGTATGAACCGCCGCGAGGCTGCACATAGTAAAAAATGGCCTTCTGAGGAACGGTGAAGGATGCCTCCTTCACGGAGGTGAACGTCTTGCCGCCATCGGTGGTCTTCGACACGTCGAAGTTGCCGCAGAGGTATGGGTAGGCGTCGGCTTTGTAGATGCCGCTGAAGGCTGCTGTCACTTCTTTGTCGGTGAGGCTCTTCTTGCCGTCGAGGGTTTTGATGGCCTCGGTGATGGCTACTAGCAGGTCCGTTTTCGACATGCCCTTGAGGTTGGATGTGTCGTACTTGTAAGCCTCCTTCTGAAGGTGCAGGGTGTACTGGGCGATGACCTTCTTGCCAGAGCCGTAGGTTTCCACCTGTTCAATGGTGATGGCGCCCTCAAGGTAGCCATTGTCGTACTTGCGTACAATGTTCTCAACCTCTGCCTGGAGTCCCTTGACTTTGCTGTTGATTTCGGCTTGGTTCAGGTGGTTGTACTCATCGAGTTCGCTCAGCTCTGCCTCGCAGGCTTTGACGGAGGTGTCGTTGCCGTGGCCCGGGAGGATGTTTAGGTTGTACGCAACGCCCAGAGTGAAGTCGTCGACGTGCTTTTGTTTGGTTTCTTCTTCACAACCTGTGAGAAGGAAGGCGGCCATGGCCGTCAGCATGAAAAGGATCTTTTTCATAGTTTTTTGGATTAAAAATGTTAATAAAGGGGTGAATTGTGTGTATGGGGGATTTTAGTTGAACAGGCTGCCGAAGCCTTCGGGTGCAACGATGATGTAGTAGATGCAGACGACGGTCATGAATGCAGCGGGGATGCAGGTGATGAGATAGTCCAGCCGTCCGCCTGTGCGCCGGGCGAGGTCGGGGGTACGGCTGCGCTTGTAGAGGTAGGCGGTGGCTGTCCAGAGCACGATGGTGGCCAGCGTCTGGTTGCTCCAGGAGAAGTAGCGCCACACGATGTTGAACCCGTCGGCACTGGTTATGGCGAAGATGATAAGACCGAAGGTTGCGGCATAGAGCACGAGGCTCAGGGGCAGACGGTTGCGCAGTTTGTCCTGCGGGAGGTGCAGCATGTCGGCGGCCACGAGGCGTGCGCTGCGCAGGGCCGTGTCGCCGCTGGTGATGGGGGCGGCTATGACGCCCAGCACGGCAAGGATGCCGCCTATTGCTCCCAGCCAGTCGTTGCACAGGTAATTGACAATTTCGGCGGGCGTGGCGCCGGCCATGTCGGGTACGGCGCGGATGAGCCATATCGTTACGGCAGCCCACACCAGGGCTACGATGCCTTCTACTATCATAGCTCCGAAAAATACGGGGCGTGCGCTGCGTTCCGACTGGAGGCAACGGCACATGATGGGGCTTTGCGTGCTGTGGAAACCGCTGATGGCTCCGCAGGCTATGCTTATGCAGAGCATGGGAAACATGGGGTGGGTGGCGGCCTGCGGGTGCTGGTTGCCGAGGCCGTCCCAGAGTTCGGGCAGGAACTCCCGGCCTGGCATTTTTATGTAGAGTACGACCAGCAGGCCTGCAACCATGAAGAGCAGCGAGACGGCGAAGATGGGATAGATTTTGCCTATGATTTTGTCGATGGGAAGGAGGGCGGCCAGTACATAGTAGAGGAACACGATGGACACCCAGGCTGTTACGCCGAGCGAGCCGCCCGTGAGGATGTCGAGCAGCTTGGCGGGATTGTCCACGAAGTTGGCCGTTACGAGCACGAGCAACACGATGCTGAAGAACCGCATGAAGATGCCCATGCCAGGCCCCAGATAGCGTGCCGTGGTCTCGGGCACGGATTCGCCGTCGTGGCGGAGGCAGAGCATGGCGGCGGTGAAGTCGTGGACGGCTCCCATGAAGATGCAGCCGATGACTATCCACACGAAGGCTGCCTCGCCGTACTGCGCTCCGAGAATGGGGCCGAAGATGGGGCCGATGCCGGCAATGTTGAGGAACTGTATCATGAAGATTTTCCAGCGGGGCAGGGGCACGTAGTCCACGCCGTCGGCATGGAGCTGGACTGGGGTGGGGCGGTCGTCGGGCTGCATGATGCGCTCAACGAGCTTGCCGTAGGTGAAATAGCCCACTACGAGGGCAATGAGGCAGAGTGTGAAGGAAATCATGGGAATTGGGCTCCGCGTTCTTCTCCTTCCGTTTGGGGAGGATGCGGCGGGGACTGTTTTTTCTTAGTATATAGAGTAGTTTGTCGTAGTATATAGAGTAGTTTTTTCTACTGTATAGGGTAGTTTTTACGGGTCTATAGGGTAGTGAGTTCTCCTTCAGGGGGAGTGGGCCGGGGGGCTTGGACGGTGCAGGCCAGTTCTATGAACTGTTCCACGGAGAGCTGCTCGGGGCGCAGCGTGCCGTAGGGATGGCCTTCGGGCAGCAGGCCGCGCAGGGAGCCGCGCAGCATCTTGCGCCGCTGCTGGAAGGCTTGCTTCACGATGCGGCGCAGCAGGGCATGGTCGCAGGGGAGCTCGGTGCGCCGGTTGCGGGTCATGCGAATGACGGCGCTCTGGACTTTGGGCGGCGGGTTGAATACTGAGGGCGGCACGGTGAAGAGGTACTCCACGTCGTACCACAGTTGCACCAGCACGGAGAGTATGCCGAATGACTTGGAGCCCGGGCGGCCTGCCAGCCTTTCGGCCACTTCCTTCTGTATCATTCCTGTGCAGCAGGGTATGAGATGCTTGTAGTCCAGTACCTTGAAGAATATCTGGGAGCTGATGTTGTAGGGGTAGTTGCCCGTCAGCACGAAGGGGTCGCCGCCGAAGGTGTGCTCCAGGTGCATCTTGAGGAAGTCGTCGGCCACGATGTTGTCCTCCAGCTCCGGCCATTGGCAGCGGAGGTAGTCCACGCTCTCGTCGTCGATTTCCACGACTTTCAGGGGGCGGGGTTTCTGGCGCAGGAACTGGGTGAGTACGCCCATTCCGGGGCCTACTTCCAGCACGGGCAGGTCGGGACACGCGTCCACGGTGTCGGCTATGCGCCGGGCCACGCTCAGGTCGCACAGGAAGTGCTGGCCGAGGGCTTTCTTGGGCTTTACGTTCTTATTCATGGGCGGATGGGGTGGTGTGGGCGGTGGCGGGGTTGCCCTGCACGGCTCCTGCGAGGCTGAGGTCGAGGGCTGCGGCACCGCCAAGTACGGCCACGAGGGCTGTCTGTATGGTGTGGACGGTCAGGGCGAAGAGCACGGCGGGCTGTTCCGCTACGCCGTAAATCACGAGCATGGTCTTGCAGGCAAAATGCCAGGGGCCTGCACCGTTTGGCGTAGGCACGATGACGGCGAAACTGCCGATGCAGAATATCATCAGGGCGGCCCATGCGTTGAAGCCCGCCGTGAAGTCGAAGGCCCAGAAGGCCAGATAGAAATGGAGGAAGTAGGCTCCCCAGATGCCCAGGCTCAAGAGGAGGTAGAGGCCGAGTTGGCGCACCTTGCGCAGCGACACGATGCCTGCCCAGAGGTCGGACAGGTACTTGTGGCTGTGCTGGAAGAAGCGCATACGCCTCAGTATGACGGCGGCTACGGCCACGATGAGCAGGCCGCACAGCAGGGTTACCCAGTAGCCCGTGGCCGTGAAGCGTGAAAGCAGGGCGTGTGGCGTGGTGCCCGTGGCGAGGATGAAGCGCACGAGTTGGGGCAACTGGCTGGCAAAGGAGCAGAGGGAGATGAGCAGCAGCATCAGGCTATCGACGATGCGCTCCGTCACCACGGTGCCGAGGGCGTGGGTGAAGGAGGTGCCGGCGTATGTCTTCAGCGTGCCGCAGCGCGTTACTTCGCCTATGCGGGGAATGACCAGCGAGGCGGCATAGCTCAGGAAGCAGGCATCGATGCAGACGCGGCGGCTCGGATGTTCGCCCAGGGGCGACAGGGCCATGCGCCAGCGAAGGCCGCGCAGCACGCAGGGGAGCAGGCCGGCCAGCAGGGAAACTCCCATCCAGTCCCAGTGGATGCCTTGCGTGAGCAGGGCTTCCAGGTCGGCCCACGACATACCCCGGTACATCCACCACAGTATGGCGGCACCTATCAGGAAGGGAATGCTGGCTTGCAATATGCGTTTGAGGGGAAACTTCATAGGGCTTGTTTCGCGTGTTCTTGGGAGATGTTTTCTGGCTCTTGGGAGATGTTTTCTGGCTCTTGGATGAGCGTGCTTGCTGGCGTATAGGGGAGTTTGAATTAGTCCGCCGATGGGAGAAATTAGTCCGCCGGGAGTTTTTCCTTGTCTATAGGACTGTTGTATCGGATGTTCCGGGGAGGCGGCTTCTCCAAGGCTTGGTTGCCTCTACTCTTGGGAGAGTAGGTAGGGCCTCTGGCCGGATTGCCGCTGGCGGTGGATTACTCGGCAGTGGCGTAGCGGTCGATGAATTTTTGCGCGTCGGTGTCGCCAAGGGCCTGTGCTCGGGAGAGGTGTTTCAGGGCTTCGGCCTTATGTCCCAGTTCGCCGTGAGCCACGCCCAAAGCCTTGAACACGTCGCTGCTCTCGGGCGCGAGTCGCTGGGCGGCCTGAGCCTCCACTATGGCTTCCTCATACATGCCTGCCCGCAGGTAGATGAAGGCTATCTCCGTCTGGTACTCGCCTTTCTCGGCGGTGGTGGGTGCCAGGGCAATGGCCGTGTGGAGGTCGTCTATGGCCTGTTGATACTGGTGGGCGTTCTGCTCGGCCTGTTGCAGGATGTTGTAGAATTTGGCCGTGAGGTTTTTGGTGCCGACGGCCTTTTCGTAGTCGCGATAGTCCTGCACGGCCTCACGGTGGCGGCCTGCGGTTTCAAGATGCTGGGCGCGGGAGAACAGATAGGCGGCTGCCTCGGCAGGGTAGGGGCGCTGGTAGCATGCCACGGCACTGTCGATGAGCGCAATCACCTGTGAAGGTTCTGCGCCCAACCGCTCGCGCGACATGGCGGCAGCGTGGTAGAGCTCGGCGGGCGACTTGCTGGCCTTGGCCGCTGTGAGGAAGAGGCTCTCGGCTTCGGCGTAGCGCTTCATCCCGAAGAGGATGTGGGCCTGCTGCTGGAGATAGACCGTGTCGGGGCGCAGGTTGAAAGCCGTCTGGCTCTCGGCCAGCGCACGCTCCAATGTCCAATCCTTATAAGGGGGCTGAGGATGATGGAGGGCTTTCTGGTAGATGATTTCGGCCAGATTGTAGTGGGCTTCGTCGGCCTGATTCTTGCAATCGATGGCTGCGGTGAGGGCCTCGTCGGCCTGTGCGTAGTTACCGTGTTCGGCGTAGAAAGCGGCGGTTTCGGTGTAGCCCTTCACGTTGCGGGGGAAGCGTTCGGCAAAGCGCTGGCTGGCCTGAACGTACTGCACGCTGTCGGTGGTCATGCGATGGAGCATGTAGAGGTAGGTGAAGGCATCGTCCTCGGCGGCGGGGAGGTCGCGGGCGATGGCTATGTTGCGCAGGTCGGCATTGAGGGCTCCCATGGCGGGGATGGTGAGGCCGGGAGCAAAGCGGGCCGAAATGGCGCAGGCGGTGGTGGCCTGCTTGTCGTAGTTGTATTGCGCCACGGCCACGGCCTCGCCTTCGCCGTTTACCAGCGGCAGGCCGGCCACGCTCCGGTCGTTGGGCGTGGACAGGGCGTAGTAGTGGTAGTCGCCGTACTTGTCGGCACGGGTCAGTGTGGCCGTGTCGCCCACGGCTTTCTTGTTGGTGTCGTAGTGCAGGAGGGTGAGCACGGTGCCTTGCGGCGTGTCGCCTTGCGCTATGGGGAGGAACTCCATCTTGCGGGCTTCGCTTTGCAGGCGCACGAGGTCGTAGTTGCTGTTTGCGCCCAGAATGAGCGTAACGGGGTGGGACTTTTGCTTCCAGTCAATCAGTTCGGCACGAGCCGCTCCCTTCATTATGCTGTAGGGCACCACGGCCTGCCCGTCGGCGGAGATGAAGAAGCCTGCGCCCTGCGAGAGCGTGTCGCCCGTGGCCGTGAAACAAATAACCCGCACCACCGATTTGCAGTTGGGGGTGCCGGCTGCGTGGGCCGTGAGGACGGCCATACTCATTATTATATATAAGAATCGCTTCATGGGCGGATGGTTTGGAGTGTTTGTAAGGTGAGATTGTGCTATTCTGCCGCTGCACTCCGCCCAAGGAGGGCTCGTGCGTTGTCCACGGCGGCATCGGTGATTTGTGCGCCGCTCAGCATGACGGCCAGTTCCTGCACGCGCTCCTCGGAGCTGAGTGGGGCAATGCGGCTGTGCGTGCCGCTGTCGTCCTCCTCCTTGAACACGCGGAAGTGTCTGCTGCCGAGGGCGGCTATCTGGGGAAGATGGGTGATGCACAGCACCTGGCAACGCTCGGTCAGCTCCTGCATCACCTGTCCCATGCGCTCGGCCATCGTGCCGCTCACGCCCGTGTCAATCTCGTCGAAGATGATGGTGGGCAGTTGGCGGAAGCGGGCCGTGAAGGCTTTGAGGGTGAGCATCAGTCGGGCCGTCTCGCCGCCCGAGGCCACTTCGTGTACGTCCTGTGGGGCTACGCTTTTGTTGGCGCTGAAGAGGAGGGTGAGCGCGTCCTGCCCGTCGGGAGCGGGGTCGGGGCGCGGTGTGAGCTGGAAAAGGACTTGTCCGTGCGGCATCCCCAGCGGGGCAATGTCGCGGGTGAGTTGCCGTGAGGCCTCGGCGGCGGCTTGGGAGCGCGTCCGGGTGAGGGCCTCGGCGGCGGCGGAGAGTTCGGATCGGGCTTCGGCTTCGGCTTTTTCGAGGTGGCGGAGGTCGTCGTCGAGGTTGTCGGCTGCGGCCAGTTCCTTGCGGAGAGCGTCTTGGATGCCGGGGAGTTCGTCCTCGCTTTGTACGTGGTGGCGCTTCAGCAGGTTGTAGAGCGTGGCAAGGCGGCTCTCTACAAATTCCAGCCGTTGGGGATTGAACTCCACCCGTTCCTGCTGGACGTTGAGCTCGTCCTGTATGTCGGAGAGTTCGATGCGTGTGCTCTCAAGCCGCTCGGCCAGTTCCTGCACTTGCGGCAGATGGGCGGCCACGCCTTCCAGTGCTTGCTGGCATTGGCGCAGGAGCTGGCAGGTGTCGTGTGTGTCGTCGGCGAGGGCGGATGTGGCTTGGTAGAGGCCGGCTTTGATGTCCTCGGCGTGGGCCAGCATGGCTTGTTCTTCTTCAAGGGCTTCCTGCTCTCCTGTTTCGGGCTCGAAGGTGTCGAGTTGTTCCAACTGGTAGCGCAGAAGTTCCTGCTCGTCGGTGTTGGAGGCGGCTCGCCGGCGCAACTGCCTGAGACTTTCGCTGACCTCCTGCCAGTGGGCGTAGGCTTGGGTGTAACGGTCGAGCTGAGGCCGGTTGTCAGCCACGAGGTCGAGTGTCTGGAGGAGGAACTCCTCGCTGCCAAGCAACTGGTTCTGGTGCTGGGAGTGTATATCGACGAGTTGTGCCCCCAAAGGCTTCAGTACATTCAGCAGGACGGGTGAGTCGTTCACAAAGGCCCGGCTCTTGCCGGCAGCCGTCAGTTCGCGCCGGATGACCACCTCGTCGGCATCCCATTCCAGTTCGTTTTCCTCGAAGAAGGCCGATAGGTCTTGCCCTTGGAGATGGAACACGGCTTCTACCACGCATTTAGGTTCGCCTTGCTTCACCACACGGGCATCCGCCCTGGCTCCCAGCAGGAGGCCAAGTGCGCCCAACAGGATGCTCTTGCCTGCACCCGTCTCGCCGGTGATGACGGTGTAGCCTTCCGACAGGTCGATGTCGAGGCGGTCGATGAGGGCGTAGTTGCTGATGTGGAGGTGTGAGAGCATGGCGGGGAATTAGCGAATGCGGGGAATTGGCAAATTAGCGAATGAGAAAATGAGGAAATTAGTGAATAGGGTGGTGCATCCTATTGAATAAGTGGCAGGGCTTCTATTTGATTTGATCCCAATAGGTGCTCTGGGAGGTGTTGATGTTCATCAAGGTTTCATACATGCCGGCTTTCTCCGTACTGGTGCCTTTGCCCTTGAAGATGTTGGTAATCTCGTCGCGCTTGTAGTCGGTCCATACTTGCGGCACAAGGCTCATCGTCTTGTTGGCGTGCGCTTCCTTCAGCAGTTCCATGCTTTCCAGAATGGCGGCCCGCCCCCGGTCGGTGTTCTCAACCATCACGTCAAGGCCCTCGCGGTGGTACTTGTACATGAGCTGCCGCATCGGTTCCATGCCGTTGTCGAGATAGTCGTTGATGAAGCCGTAGCGGTTTTTGTAGTCATCGAAAGCCTTCCAACCCTTGGCGGAGCGCACAAGCCCTTGTGCGCTGTTGGTAATCTGGCGGGCTTGCTGCAAGACTTCCGTACCGCCCAGCGGCGACATCGTGTCGAGGTCCATGCCTATTATCATATAGGCGTAGTAGGCCAGTAGGGCTGTGAGGTCGTTGTCTATGCTTTCCATGCGGAAAGTCAGCTGGTCAAATTCCTTGAACTCAAAGTTGAAGCTGGCATCCGTCAGGCTGTAGGTAACGGTCGTGTAGGATGAATTGAACACGGGGCGGTTCGCTTGAACCACAAGGCTGCAGGTGAAAAGGTTTTCGGTGTCGTCGTATTTGCTCACGGTAATGGCAAACGAACAGTTGATGCGCTCGCCCCGCTGGAACTGCAGGTTCGTCCACTGTGTCTGGTTGAGGAAATCCTTGATGCTCTGCTCCAGATTGTCGAACAAGCTGGTGCTTGTGCCCTGCACCTGCTGGTGGTTGAGCGTAACGGTGGCGTTGAGCTCCTGGGCGCAGGCATAGCCCACACCTGCCCATAAGGTGGCGAGAAGGATAAAAAGCCTTTTCATTAGCGGATGAGCGATTTGGTAAATTAGCGAATTAACAAATTAGCGAATGAGAGAATTAGCGAATTAGCAAATGGGTAATGGGCAAATGCGAGGGCGGTAAACGGTGCTGCCGATACGCACATTTTCCAGTTTCATAACACCTCAATTCGCTAATTTCCCGATTTCCGAATTTGCTAATTCCAGTTCCTGTCAGTCGTTCAGCACCATGGGCATGAGAAGCATGAGGATGTTCTCGTCCTCCTTCTGCTGGGCAGGTTGGATTACACCGGCACGGCTTGAGTCGGCCAGACGGATGGCCACTTCCTCGCCCTCAATGTTGCTTAGGATTTCCATGAGCGACGTTCCCTTGAAACCGATGCTCACGGGCATACCGCTATAGTCGCAAAGCAGGCCTTCTTCGGCACTCATGCTGAAGTCGATGTCTTGGCTCGAAAGGGTAATCTTGTTGGCCTCAATGTGGAATCTAATCAGCACATTGTTGGCGTTGGCGAAAATCAGCACGCGACGCAGGGCGCTTATGAGGGCTGCTCGATTGACGGTTACAACGTTAGGGTTGTCCTTAGGAATGACGCTCGTGTATTTGGGGAAGCGGCCTTCAATCAAGCGGCACTCCACAAGGTATTCGCTTGTGTGGATGCGTGCCGCACGGCTGTTGAAGTGTATGGCCACCTCGCCCTGGTCTTTCTGCAAGATGCCCTTGAGCAGAACGGCCGGCTTTTTGGGCAGCAGGAAGGTGCTGGCATTTCCCACGCTGCTGGGGCGGATTGTGTCACATGCCATGCGGTTTCCGTCGGAGGCGACCATGGTCAGGCTTTCGTTGGTCAGGTCGAAGAATATGCAGTTGAGCACGGGGCGCAGTACATCGTCGGCTGTGGCGAACAGGGCACGGTTGATACCGCCCAGAAGGGCGGAGGCGGGCAGGTGGAGTTCGCTGGTTTCTCCCTCCGGATTGGAGGCCGCAGGATATTCGTCGGCTGGCTGTCCCATGAAGTTGTATTTGCCGTTCTGATATTCCATCGTGATTTCCAGATTGGTTTCATTCACGTAGATGTTGAGGGGCTGCTCGGGAATTTCCTTCACGGCATCCTGTATGGTGCGGGCGTTGGCCGTAAAGGTGATGGGGCTTTCCGCTTCCACGAGGTCCATCGTGGTGGTCAGGCGTATTTCGCTATCGCTTGCTACGATGGTCAGACGCTTCTCGCCGTCGATTTGAAACAGGAAGTTTTCCAGAATGGGCAGGGAGTTCTTGGGAGTAATGGCACGGCCCAGCACTTGTAGGCGTGAGGCCAGCAGGGAACTTGAGATGACGAATTTCATAATGTGAGGTATGTTAATGTTTGAAATTTCGGTTTAGCAACGCTATTTGTACTTTTAGAGCTTACAAATTTACGAAGTTTTTTTCAAAACAGGCGATTTTTCAAAAAAAAACTGGGGAAAATAAGGTTTCTTATCCGAAAATTCGTAATTTTGCCCTGCAAATGCATACTAAAGCACAATGGAAATTACAGGAAAAATCATTGCGGCACTCGAACCCCGCAGCGGCGTGAGCCAACGTACAAGCAGCGCCTGGAAGGTTCAGGAATTTGTAATCGAAACTCATGAGCAATACCCCCGCAAGTGCTGTTTTGAAGTGTTTGGCGAAGATCGCCTGAACCAGATGAACATCACCGTGGGCGAAGAGCTTACCGTAAGTTTCGACATCGACGCACGTGAGTGGACGGGCAGCGATGGCCGTACACGCTGGAGCAACCAGTTGCGTGCCTGGCGCGTGCAGCGTCCCTCCGAAGTTGCAGCAGCTGCACCCGCAGCTCCCGCACCCGTCGAGGCTCCCGCACCTTCCGCACCCGCACCCTCCGCACTCGGAGCTCCTGCTGCCGACGACGACTTCAGCAACATGCCCTTCTGACGTTCAAACGGATGGGCAAACTTTTGAAATGGGCCGTGATACTTTTCATGGCCCTTTCCTTTGCAGGCGTAGCCTACTATCGCTTCGCCCCCGTGCGTTTCACGCCCCTTATGGGCATACGTGCGGTGCAGGCGTTGAGCCATGCCGAACCACCCCGGTGCCACCACCGCTGGGTGCCCCTCGACAGCATATCGCCCCATCTGGCCGTAGCTGTCATGGCTTCCGAGGATCAGCTCTTCCTCCAGCACCATGGCTTCGACTTTGAAGCCTTGCGGCAGGTGGTAGCCGAACGGCAGTCGGGGCGCAGGTATCGCGGCGGGAGCACTATCACTCAGCAGACGGCCAAAAACCTCTATCTCTGGCCGGGCGGATGGGTGAGAAAAGGGCTGGAAGCATGGCTTACCGTGCTGATGGAACTCACATGGCCTAAGGAGCGCATCATGGAATGTTATCTCAACTCCATCGAGATGGGCCCCGGCATCTACGGAGCTGAAGCCGTGGCTCAGCAGCACTTCGGCTGTTCGGCACGTGAGCTGAGCGCATCGGATTGCGCCCTGATAGCGGCCACCCTGCCCAATCCCCGCCAGTATTCCTCGCTTCACCCCTCGCCCTATATGCGCAAGCGGCAGGCGCAAATCAAACGGCAGATGAAGGGAATTGGCAAATTGGGAAATTAGCAAATTAGCGAATTAGGGAATTAGCAAATTGGGGAATTAGGCGCACCTAATTCCCCTTTATTGTTCACGTATTGACTGTTTATTGCTTAATGACCTTAATGACAAATGACATAATGACCACTTTTGAGTGAACAGTGAAAGAGTGAAGAGTGAACAATGAGAGAGTGAAGAGTGAACAATATTGGTTGTCGCACCTGCGACCGCCGCTGTAGGTGCGTTGCCCCCTGCAATGAGGATCTCATGCCACGTAATTTATCGGGCACCGATATTTTAGAAATGATAAGGTCTATTCATCGGCGGAGTCGTCCCAGTTTACTGTCCAGTCGGTATGGGAGTGGGTGTCGAAGTGGTCGGCTCTGGTGTCGTCGTCCATGATTATCTCGCTGGTACCCAGCACGGCGTACTCTGTACGGAGGGCGATGACTTCGGCTGTCGGTGTAAGATACTTGTTCATGTAATAAAAATACTTATTCGATGGGAAATGGCCCCCTCCGCCACCGTGACGGAGGGGAATTTAGCAAATTAGAGAATTAGTGAATTAGCGAATGGGGTATTTAGCGGATTACCTTTTTACCGTTCACGATGTAAAGGCCCTTCACGTTGCCGCGTATGCTGCGACCCGTAATGTCCACGGCCATGGAACTCTTTTCCATAGAGGGGGCTTCTATGCCCACGGTGGCTTCCTCGTCGTCCACGAGTATGTGGATGGCCTGTGCCTTGACGGAGGTCTTGGCTCCGCTTCGGGGGGTGATGTCCAGATACCAGCGCTGGGGGTGGAGAGGCACGTTGGGCTTGTCGGTACTGCGCAGTACACCATCGACGAGGGCATAGTAGCCGGCTGACTTCATGTCGGGGATGCCCGCGTAGGTGCCCGTAAAGGTGTAGTCGTAATCCACGCTGCCGCAGTCGGTGGAGTTGTTGGCGGCTCGTTCCAGGATTCTGCCGGTGAGTTCAAGGCTGTGGGCGCCTTCCTTCTTGGCACGGATGAGGTAGGGCATGTTGGCTTCGGTGCTGCCGGAGGTGAGCTTCTGCACGACGAGGTAGGTGCGGTCGAAGGTGCCGTCGTTGTTGTCGTCGTAGTCAATGAAGTTGTAGATGCGGGCCATCTCGTACTCCTCTTCCCATTCGTCGTAGTTGATGGCGAAGGGCACGTAGAGGGCTTGCCACTCGGTGCTGGGGAAGTCGCGGGTGTAGGTTACCTTGTCGTAATACACGGTGGTGGCGGCGTTGTAGGCGGTGCCGTCAGCGAAGGTGATTTCCTTGGGTTCCGTGGGCGGCACGATGGGGGAGTCGCTGCCGGGCAGAATGGGTGCCTGAGCTTTGAGGGGCAGGGCGGCAATGTTTGTGTCGATGGTGTTGTAAACCTCGCTGTCGGAGCAGTCTTTTTCATAACCTGTGCCGTAGCCGTAGTTGTCCCATGAGCTTACGAATGCCACCACATCCATCTTGTCGGCATCGGCTATCAAGCTGCCGTACTTGTCTTGCAAGGTTATCGTGTATGTCTTTTGGAACACGCCGTCCTCGCGTGGGGTGAGCGCATCGCCGTTGAGGTCGGTTATGGTGGCACGCGACACGCCGTTGTGCTCAAAGCTGTCGCCGTAGCTGGATTGATAGCCAATGAAGCCGTTCTGGGTGATGAATATGCTCAGGCGGGGGTCGGGGATGCCGTCGGCCAACTTACCGCTTACCACCACTTTCAGCTGGCGGGTTTTGGGGTCGTATGTGCTGCCGTCGAGTGAGAGGCTTACCTTGCAGGGCTTTGAGAGGCGGCTGCCCACGATGTTGCCATTCTTGATTTCCGAGGCACGCTTCTGGTAGCCTTCATAATTGACGAATCGCTCATTGCCGCCGCGATCCACAAGATAGTTGGGGAAGCCGCGCACTCCCCAAGTCGCGGCCAAAGGATTGTGCAGGGTGGGAATGCGCAGGTAACCCGGGCCGGTGGGGTCGCCGAAAGCATAGTGGCGCATTTCGTAAATCTTATTCTGGTAGCCGAATGAGGTGATATAGTTGTCCAGTATCACGTCGTCATTGTAGCAGTACTGGCAGCCTTGACCCGTGTACTTCTCGATGAGCACCTTGTGGTGGGTGAAGTCGTCGAAGTCGAAGTCAGAGGGCACGCCGTCTCCGTCCACCACGTCTTCCTGCCCGTCATTGGCAGCGAGGGTGATGGTGCTTTCGTAGTCGGTGTAGTTGGGGGCAGAGCAGTAGAGCGTGTATGTGCCGGCAGAGGAGGCTTTGGCCAGTTTCAGAGCCACGTTGCCTTCGCTGTCAGTCAGCCCTACGGCAGCAATGGTGCGGCCGGCGCTGACGCAAACCACGGCCTTGGGAGCAGCCTTCACGTTGATGATATGTCCGGCCACGGCAGAAGCGGGAGCCGTTACCTTCATCGTGAGGGGCGTGGTGTAGTAAGGCTGATAGGTGGGGTCGCCGAAGAGTTCGGTGTATTCGGCGGCAGTTTTATGCCAATGTTCGCCAGAAGAGGTGGTACTGTATATGCCGATGGCCACAGCTTCGCCAATGGTGCGGGCGTGCTGGTTGAGGCGATCCTTACTGGAAGTGGGGAACATACTGCCCAAGAAGCCGAGATAAGTTTGGCCTCCAGAGGTGGTTCCTTTTACGAAAAGGATATTCTGGGTGGAGTAACTTAAACGTGTCGCACCGATATAGGCCACCGTGCCCGCCTTAGGCATACGCTGCATCTTTTCGGCCAGGCACATAGTTGTGGCAGAAGTGCCAATGTCGAATGTACCCGTCAGGCAGGTCATTGCAAGGAAGATGGGGTATTTGTCTTCGTTGGCCAACTTTGCGGCATCATTTATCGTGTATGAGCCGTTTAATGAGGTGGAGAGGCCATGGCCGAAGTATGAAGCCACAGCACAACCGTTGTTGATGGTGTTGTTGATGGTACTTGTGGCTGAAGCCGTAGAAGTTACAACCGTCTCGCCGAGGCTTTCGAGGTGGTTTACCAAGTATTCGTGGGCGGTAGTCATTGATGCGATGTCGCCGGCAGAGTTGTTAAGTGCCAGGCAGTTTGTGAGCCATCCTCCATCTTTGGCAGAGAGTTGCGACATGTATTTTGTTTTGTCCATTTGTGCCTTGATGTCGTCGGCATTATGACCCGAGAAACGCCCGATGTAGGCGTCAGGGAATGTGCCGCCGGAATAGGCGCTGTAATAGTAGTCAGTAGGATACTGTGTGTCGGTCATCTCTTTGCCGTTGAATACGGGCACATGGTAGTCGTCGCCCATAATCAGGATAAAGGCGGGTTTCAGTTCTGCCAACCTGCTTTGTATGCTCTTGGCCCATTCTTCACCAGTCAGCGATCCTTTGTAGTCTTCGGCATAAACTTCTTCAACCTGATAGCCCTGTTGGGTCTTCCACAGAGCGTATTCTTCCACAAGGCTTTCAAATTGGCGCGTTGAGACGATGGCCATCTTTACGGCCTTGCCGTCAACGGGTACGGCAGATGCACGCACCAGCGGTGTGCCTATCAGTTTGTCGTCATCGCTGTCGTCTTCGGGTTCAGGGTCGTATGCAGAACCTTCAAACCATATTTGGAGTTTCGTAACGTAGTACTCCGCTGTAGCATCCTCACCTGCGAAAACGATGTTGTTGGATTTGCCTTCCCACATAGAGGTGCTGCTCAGTTTGAATTTCAACGTACCGCCACCTTCGCTCACGATGATGTTACCGGTCTTCTGGGCGAGGCCTTCAAACTTGATGCAGGCGATGCTCTGTGAAGAGGTGATGGTTAGGCGGTTGTTGATACCACCGCTGGTGTAGATGTTGGCACCCTTATCGTGCCAACTATATTCCACGGAAACGCCCTTTTGACTTTGAGGCGAGGGACCTTGTGTCAGGTCAAACGTTACGTCCTGTGCCTTGGCTGTGAAGCCTATGGCTTGCAACAGGCCTATGGCGAGGAGTATGAGGATTTGGAGTTTGTGTTTCATGTCTGTTAGATTAGCAAATTAGGGAATTAGGGGATTAGCGAATGGGGGTTCAGCGAATTACCTTTTTGCCGTTCACGATGCTCACGCCCTTTGCGTGGCCCTGTATGCAGCGCCCCGTCAAATCCACTGCAAGGGGATTGGAGGTCTCTCCGTTAAGGGTGGCGGGGGCCTTTATTCCCTCCACGCTGTCCTCACCGTCCACGACGATGCGGATGCTTTGGGGGCGGGTAGAGGGGGTGCTGTGGCGGGAAGTAATGTCCATGTACCAGCGCTGGGGGTGGAGAGGCACGTTGGGCTTGTCGGTACTGCACAGCGCCCCATCGACGAGGGCATAGTAGCCGGCTGACTGCATGTCGGTGATGCCCGTGTAGGTGCCGTGGAAGGTATAGACGTAATCCACGCTGCGGCAGTTCACGCTGTTGCTTGCCTTGGGTTGCAGCGTGCAGTCGGTGAGCTCCATGCTGTGGGCGCCTTCTTTCTTGGAGCGGATGAGGTAGGGCATGTTGGGTTCGGTGCTGCCGGAGGTGAGCTTCTGCACGACGAGGTAGGTGCGGTCGAAGGTGCCGTCGTTGTCGTCGTCGTAGTCGATGAAGTTGTAGATGCGGGCAAACTCGTAATCGTCCTTCCATGCGTCGCAGTCAATGGCGAAGGGCACGTAGAGGGCTTGCCAGCCGGTGTGGGTGAAGTTGCGGGTGTAGGTTACCTTATCATATTTCTTCACGCGCGTGGCTTCGTAGGTGTCGCCGTCATTGATTGTGATTTCCCGGGAGCCTGCCTGCCCGCCTTCCAGATACACCACGATGCGGCTGATGACCTGAGCGTCGGATGTGGCCGACGTGAACGAAACGCTGGTGGCCGTGCCTGTCCACGTGCAGGTGGAGGCATCGATGGTGCCGACGCTGGCATTGGCGGCAAGGGTGCCGTCGGAGGTTTCAAGTTCTATGCTGGTGATGGGAACTCCCGTGCTGGACACCGTGATGGCGAAAATGCCTGTGCCCAGACAAAGGCCTGTGGGATAACCAAAGCCCTGTATGGTTACGGGGTCGATGGTGTCAGTGTAGTCTTCCCAAAAACAGGAGGGGATGATGAACTCAATGCCGTTGTCCTGCGCCTTGGCGCTGAATGACAGCGCCTGAACGAAGGCGGCGGCTGTGAGGACGAGAAGTTTGAGTTTGTACTTCATGGCTGTTGTGTAATTAGGGAATGAGGAAACTAGGAAAACTAGAAAAACTAGGAATTTAGCAAACTAGGAAATTAGCGAATTACCTTTTTGCCGTTCACGATGCTCACGCCCTTTGCGTGGCCCTGTATGCAGCGACCCGTGAGGTCGTAGCGACCCTCTAAATCTCCCTTAAGGGGAGACTTTGTGAGAGAAATGTCGGTGGTGCCGTTACCCAGGATGTCCAGAAGGAAGGCGTTGGCGCCG
>JAGHRT010000029.1 GCA_018066245.1 Candidatus Equimonas faecalis
CGGCGCCAACGCCTTCCTTCTGGACATCCTGGGTAACGGCACCACCGACATTTCTCTCACAAAGTCTCCCCTTAAGGGAGATTTAGAGGGTCGCTACGACCTCACGGGTCGCTGCATACAGGGCCACACAAAGGGCGTGAGCATCGTGAACGGCAAAAAGGTAATTCGCTGAACCCCCTCCTTCTCCCCCTGGGGGGGGGAGGGGTTCATTCGCTAATTCATGTTTTTGCAAGCTCCGTTCTGACTGGAAGCCAGTATCTTAAGATTCGCTTGCGCCTGAGGCTTCAGCCGAAGAACCGGTTGCATCGGCGCAGGAGATGCTGCCGGACAAGAGCATCCCTCTCTATGCGTGCCTGGAAGGCACTACCTTGAGAAATGCACCGTACTTTCCAGCAAGGTACTGGCTTCCAGCCAGCCACCTATCTGCCAGTTATTCCGGGCACTTCGTACCCGGTTAATGACCGCCTCTTCGAGGCTGTACTGGCTTCCAGCCAGAACAGAGCGTGCTAAACATGAATCCCCATTCGCTAATCCCCTAATTCCCTAATTCGCTAATTCATATTTGGAAGCGCAAATTATTCGTTGTATCTTTGCACACGGTTAAACATCAAGAAATAAAAGTCTAACACCTATTCACAATATGCTAAAACACAAATTCTTCCTCCGCAGCTTGCTGCTCCTTGAAGCCGTCCTGCCCTTTTTCGGCCTCTCGCTGGCTGCACAGGATCTGACTTTGGATCTGACCAAAGCCCCCCGCACCGAAGAAGGCGTCCAATTACAGTATCACCAGTACGTACAAGGTGCCAACATCTACGCCTATGAAACGACGACAACCTTCCTTCTTGAAATCTCCTCAACCAAAAACATTCTGCGAATTGAGTTTGAGGGAACCACAAGCAGCGACGGCGGCGTAATAGTCAGCGGCAACAACGGCACACTCGACTTCCAGCCAAAGGGAACCTCCGTGTGGGAGGGCAAATCCAAAAACATCGTATTCGCACCCGAAAGCAGCTCCACCGACTACTATATACCCTCAATCCGCATCTGGTTTGAAGGCTCAGCTGACTTCTGCGAAGCTCCCACCATCGCCTACGAGGGCGGGCAGTTCACCATCAGCAGCACCACGCCCGGTGCCACCTGCCACTACAATCTCACCCCCAACGCCACGCAAACCGCCGGCACCACTGACAAGGCACTTCCCCTCCAAACCTTCACCCTCTCGGCACACGCCGAAGCAGAGGGCAAGAAGAAGTCTCCCGCCACCACAGTAGTACTTACCCTCGACGAGTTGCTCTCCGGCTCCATCGTTACCAAGTAAACTGCCGATACATGAAAATCAAACACATACTCCTTACCGTGCTCTGCACGATGACTCTGGGCCTTCAAGCTCAGGAGCGCACCTTCACACGCAACAAAGTGCTGGTAGAGAAGCACACGGGCATCTATTGCCCCGCCTGCGGCCCTGCCGACACCGACTATAGCAATTTCATGCGCAACCACCCCAACTACGCCGACAAAGTTGTGCTGATGCGCCACAACAGCTTCTCATCAGACAACCTCCAGATTGCTTCTCTCCATAAGCAGCTATCCACCAAATGGGGTGTCAGCAGCTTCCCCACCTACCTCATTGACCGCTGTTCCACCGACGGCACGCAATCCCCCCGCCCCCAAGACTACCATTGCTCATACGGCAACTGGTCCAAATCCGGTTGGGACGGCATAGGCAAGCGTCTGGCCAAGCCCACCTACGTAAGCCTCTCGCTGGAGGGTTCGGCCTATGACCCTGCCACAGGCAAAATCACCGTACAAGCCCATGGCGAGGTCACCAAGGACGTGCCCGACCTCTCCATCTGCGTGTTCCTCACGCAGGACAGCGTGGGCGGCAACACCGACCACGCCTACAGCAAGAGTTCCCGCGCCTTCCTGACGGATAACATCCACGGCGACAAACTCACCGTGAAGGACGGCTGGTATGAATACACCAAGGAATACACCCTAGAAGACACCTATGGCCGCTGTGCACCTGACCCCTCAAAAATGAACCTCGTGGTGTTCGTCAGCTCCTACGACGACTACAACTTCACCAACAGCGAAGTACACAATGCCGACGAGGTGCGCATCACCACGCTCCCCAAGACTGTTCCTGCCCGCTGCGCCACACCTTCCATCAGCCTAAAAGACGGCAAGCTGGATTTCAGTTGTGCCACCGAAGGCGCTTCCTTTAACTATACCCTCTCACCCATACCTGCCACTACCACAACCGGCAACGTGAGCTGCGCCGACGTGGCCTTCAAGGTTACCGCCGTAGCCAAAGCCGAGAATCACGCATCCTCTAAGCCCGCCATTGCCACCTACACCCTTGCCGACGTACAGGCCTCCTTTACGCCCAAGGAAAGCCCCATCGTGTTCGTCAATCCCTGCGACGGCATGGAATATGCCGACGGCGAGACAATGATTATCACGCCTGTAATAGAGTATGATTGGTGTACATTCCCCGCACCCAGCCTTCGCAACAAGAGCGCAGAAGCCGTGAACGCGACGCTGCAATACACCATAGACATGCCCCACGGTAGTTTCATGGAATGCCTCAACGGCGACCTCTGCAATGTGATTCAGACAAACGGCACCTACACCTCCGCAGGTTTTACCATACCCGCCAGCGAAGATATTGACACCAAATGTGAGTGGGAGTGCATGAGCGAAACAACCTGGGCATGTGAACCCGGCACCTGCACCACGCAGTTCACCGTCTATGTGGACGGGGAGCCTGCCGGCAGCTGCACCGTGGAGTATATTTACAGCACCGAAGCCGTGCTGACGCAGACAATCGGCTCTGCCCGCTATGCCACCCTCTATGCCGACCGTGCCCTCTCCGTGCCCGAAGGCCTTACCGCCTACACCGCCACCGAGGGCGACGACCGCCTCTACACCACCGCCATCATCGACGGCGTAATCCCTGCCCGTACAGGCGTAATCCTTGAAGGCAACGCCAATACCTACGACTTCTACACCGCCCCCAACCTCGGCACAGCCGACCGTGGCTGCCTGAAGGGCGTGCTCGCCGACACCACCAACCCGGGCGGATGCTATGTACTCTCACAGGTAAAGGGCAGCGTGGGCTTCTACCGCTTGGGCGACGGCGTTACCCTCAAAGCCAACCGAGCCTACTACCAACCCACCGCAGCCGGCGCCAACGCCTTCCTTCTGGACATCCTGGGTAACGGCACCACCGACATTTCTCTCACAAAGTCTCCCCTTAAGGGAGATTTAGAGG
>JAGHRT010000019.1 GCA_018066245.1 Candidatus Equimonas faecalis
ATATATAATATATATATTAAAAGTCGCGCTCTCATTTTTTTGCAAATTGATACCTTGATACCATTGATACCTTTTTTTTTGAGTGTTAGTTTATTGGCAGGGCATAACGTTATAATTCGGCATTTTATCTGGAGAAATGCGTATCAGGGTATCAACGGTATCAACGGTATCAACGGTGTCCCCGGAAGCCCCTCCGGCTCCCCCTAAGGGGGGAGGTGCCCGAAGGGCGGAGAGGGTTTATTTTTGTAGCACCGTAGCACCGTAACGCCGTAGCACGCCCCCTATAAAGAGGGGGGCGGAGCTGGAGAGGGTTGGGGAGAGGGGGGCCGGTGGTCAGAAGTTCAGGTTCAGGTCCACGCCCACTTGGAGGGGCTTGCCGTGCTGTTCAAATCCGCGCGACATGCTCTCAAAGTAGAAGGTGCTGTAGTGTTTCTGCGTGAGATTTTTTCCCCAGACGATGAGGGTGAAACGGGGGGCGGTGAATGTGGCTCGTGCTCCCAGCAGGACGTAGAGGGGCTGGCTCACGCTGTTGTCTTCTGTCCAGTGGATGCGGCCGGTTCCCGTGCAGTCGGCTCCCAGCGTGAGGGTGCTGCCTTTCCAGATGCCTTTTGTGCCCAGCCAGCACCGGTAGGAAGCTTCGGCACTGAATATGTGGGCGGGTACGAAGGGTACGTGCCGGCCTGCGTAGTCATTGCCCTGCCCGTCGTCGTAGCGAAGGAAGGTGGCGTGGGTGTAGCCGTAGTTGCCCGTGAAGGTGAGGTGCCGGTTGGGATTCCAAACTGCCGTGATTTCGGCTCCGCAACTTTGACTGCGGCCGGCATTGACCATCATACGCCCCAATCCGGTGGGGGCGAAGCGGGCTATTTGCTGGTTGAAGATGAGGTTGTAGAAAAGGGCTCCGTCGATGAGTAGCCTGCGGTCGCTCAGGTTGAGGTGCGTGCCCAGTTCGATGTTCCATGCGTATTCGGGCTTGAACCGTACCTGATCGGCGTGTGTCTCTTGAGGTTGGGGCATGTTCTGTTGCATCATCTGCCGCACGTATTCGGCGAGCGGGATGGTCTGCCCGGGATGAGCGGGGTCCGGCAATGCTTTGGGCATCTTTGGATTGCTCTGCCCGAGTGCCTCCATGTAGTCTGCCACGCCCTGCGTGACGCCTTGCATCATGTGTGTACGCATGACGCTTTGCAGGATGTCGCTGAACATTTGGAGGTTGTAGCCGCCGGAACGCTGCCCCATGGATGTGGAGGCGTAGAGGTTGCCTGCGGCGGGAAAGTCGTATTTCAGGGCGAGGCGGGGCAGGAGCATGAGGCGGTTGTCCCGCAGTGTGCCGTCGAGGGCGATGTCGGTGGAGAGGTCTTGCAGGTTTACGGCCATGAGGGGGGACGTGGAGTTGGGCATGGCAAAGGCGTAGTGAACGGTGGTGGGCACGTTGTAGGTGGTTTGCTGATGCTCATAGTCCAGGCGCAGGCCGAGGGTGCCGGTGAGGCGGGGCGTAAAACGGTAGGTGGACTGGTGGAAAAGGGCTGCCGTGAGGGTGGGGGAGCTGTAGCTTCCGCCCATTGGCAATTCGGAGTCTCTGAAGTTGATGGCCATACCGGTGAAGCCCATGCCTTTCAGCATGGGGATGCTTGCCATGGGGGGCATGGCGCTGTTGATGGTGGCTTCCAGCCAATTCAGCCCTTCGGGATAGAAGCATACGGGAGCCTTGGTGGTCAGCCCCTGATACATGAGGTATGCTCCGGACTGCCATTCCCACCGCCTGCCTGCTGTACTGCGCAGTAGGATTTCCTCGGTGAGCGTGTGGATGCGCTGCCGCTGCTCAAGGGTGTAGATGTCCGGCTTTAGAAAGTCCTGGTCGATGAACATGCGGTCGTTCAGGTACTGATAGGCCGTTACGGCATCCATCCGCCACCCTTTGCCCCTGTAAGCTACGTCAAGCCCTGCGTTCAACATGCCGCGCCGGTACTTGCCGTCGTGGTTGGCGGTGATTTTGCCCGTCAGTTCGGGATAGGTTTCGGATCCAGCCTTCGCGGCGGCCACTGTGCCGGTGTAGAAGTAGGGATAGGCTTTTTCGTCAGTATAGTCGTAGCCCACACTGAGGTTGAGGTCCCATGATGCGTTGGGTTGGAACACGGTTCTGATGCGTCCGCCGCCGGCCTGCACGCCGTCAGCCTTGCGACCGGTCAAGTCGTTTCGGAAGAAGCCGCTTCCTCCTTCGTAGTAGCCGCTGGCGCTGATGGCCCACAGGTCGCTGAGGCGGTGCCGGTGGGTGATGGAAGCCGTGCGGCGGTTGTCGCCCGTGGCATAGCCCAGATGCAGTTCCGTGCCCTGATGGTGGAGGGGGTTGCGGGTGAAAATGCGCACAAGGCCGCCCATGGTGTTGTTGCCATAGAGGGTTCCTTGCGGGCCGCGCAATACGTCCACGCGTTCGATGTCGTAGAAATGGAAGTCGAAGGCCGACTTGTCTGTCCAGGGCACGTTGTCCACATAGAGGCCTACGGCGGGTGAACCCGTGCGGCTTCCTATGCCTCGCACGTATATGGCACTGGTCAGGCGGCTGCCGTAGTCGGGAATGAACAGGTTGGGCACAAGGCCCGTGATTTCCTTGAGCGAACTGACGTGGTGGGCCGAGAGCGCGTCCTTGTCCATCAGCGTTGCGCTGAAGGGTTGCCGGCGCATGGGGCCGGTTTCCTTGATGGAAGCGGCCACGCGGACTTCTTGCAACTGCACGGTGTCTCGGGTATAGGCCGAGCTGTCGGGATTTTCGGGGGGGGCTGCCAGCGCTACAGCCAGAAGGGGGAGAATGCTAAAGAGGGACATTGTGTGGTTTTACTCTTTTTTCGTTTTCTGAACAGGTGATTTTGCTGTTGTTTTTCCGATTGCAAAGTTACAACAATTTCTTCATGCCGGCAATCCTTATTTATTAGGAAATAAGGTTGTAAGGCTGAGAAAATCTCATGGCCTTACAACCTGATGACCTATGCTGTAGAATAGTCTTTTCCAGTCTATACGGTTGTTTTTCCTGCCGTATGGACGGGTTGCGACGGGTCTATAGAGGGGGACGGAGCCGGCTTGCGGCTTCTTTTCGTCCCCTTAGCAGACCGCAGACGGAGGGCGCAGGGGGATTAGCCTTCGTTGGCGTAGAGATAACGCTTGATGGAACGCTTGGGCGTCTTCTGGAACTCTTCGTCGTAGATGCGTATGCTCTGTATCTGTTCGTAGCTGTTGAGTTGGAGGTTGAGGTCTTTGCGGTTCTGCTCCATGAGGGCTTCGACGGCTGCGTGGCTCATGCCGAGGCGTTCGGCCTCGTCCATGTCGGGGTGGATGAGCATCTGGAATTTGTCGCCGCGCTGCACCATGATACATTCGCTGACGAGGGGGAAAGTGTTCATCTTGCTTTCCACTTCTTCGGGATAGACGTTCTGGCCGTTGGGGGTGAGGAGCATGTTTTTGGAGCGTCCCTTGATGTAGAGGTTGCCTTCGAGGTCCATGAGGCCGAGGTCGCCGGTGTGGTACCAGCCCTGGGCGTCGAGCACGGCGGCGGTGGCTTCGGGGTTCTTGTAGTAGCCCAGCATGACGTTGGCTCCTCGCACCAGCACTTCGCCCACTTCCACCTGCGGATTGGTGCTGCTGATTTTTATTTCCATGCGGGGTGCGGCCTTTCCGCAACTGCCGGGGCGGAACTGGTGCCAGTCGATGTAGGTGGCGAGGGGGGCGGTTTCGGTGGCTCCGAAGCCTACGGTGTAGGGGAAGCCGGTTTTGTGGAGGAAGTGGTCGATGTCGCTGTTGAAGGCGGCTCCGCCTATGATGACTTCGTAGATGTTTCCTCCGAAGGCTTCAACGAGTTTCTGGCGTATGCGGTAGAGTATGCGGTCCTGCACGATGGGCGTTTTGAGAAGCCACTTCATGCCTATGCCTTCAAGGCGTGGGAGAATGTTTTGGCGGATGATTTTTTCGATGATGAGGGGCACGGCTATGACCATGTGGGGCTTGACTTCTCCGAATGCCTTGAATATGACGCGGGGGGAGGGTATGCGCGTGAGGTAATAGACGTGCATGCCGTGCAGGAACTCGCAGAGGAACTCGAACATGAGACCGTACATGTGGGCGGCGGGCAGCATGGCCACAACGCGGTGTCCCGGGCTGAAAATGCTGGGGAGGAGATCCTGGCCGAGGCGGGCATTGCTCCAGATGGCCCGATAGGGCAGCATCACGCCCTTGGAGGAACCGGTGGTGCCGCTGGTGTAGTTGATGAGGGCGAGGGCCTCGCCGTCGGGCTGCCGGTGGTAGGTTACATGCTCCGGGTTGAAGAACTTGGGGTAGCGCTGGCCGTAGAGGGCGTTGAGATTCTCGCGGGCCTCGGTGAGCCGGCTGCTGCGGCTCATCATGAGTGAATAGTCGGGATTGTTGAGAATGCCTTCGAGATGGGGCATCTGGTCGGGGTCGATGCTGGCCTTGGCCTGGTCGCCTACGAACAGGAGACGGGCTTCGCTGTGATTGACGATGTTATGGGCTTGCTCGCCCTTGAACTCGTGGAGGATGGGCACGGCCACGGCTCCGAAGGTCATCGTGGCCAGGAAGGCTACGGCCCACTGCGAGGTGTTGCGGCCATAGAGGGCTATGCGGTCGCCCGGCTCAATGCCTGCGTTCTCAAAGAGAATGTGCAGCTTCTCAATCTTCCGCGCTACGTCCTTGTATTGGAGGGTGGGGCCGTTGTAGTCGGTCAGTGCGGGAGAGTTCCAGTTGTCCTTGATACTTTGTTCGAGGAGGAGGATAAAGTCTTCGTATTCCATAGGTGAATGTGCTATTTTAGTGCAAAATTACTTTTTTTTCGGCATTTAAGCCTATTTATAGGCGAAAAAGTGTATTATCCCGTAGAAAAAACGTAATTTTGCAGGGCAAAACACGAAAATGACCTATGTTATCCCGTAAACTGTTAAAGGGTGTCGTCTGTCTCATATTGCTGGCCTGCATGGTGGCAGGGAGCGTGGCAGTGTACCGCTATCTGACGCGCAAGCCCCGCGTGGTACGCCTCACAGTCCCCCTGGTGCGCACCACGGCAGAACTGGCAGGAAGGCTGGGGCAGGTGCTCGATGCCGACAGCGCCGACTTCATGGAGGTAATGACGGACTCCGTGCTCATCGATTCGCTGGGCTACGACAGAGCGACGCTGCCTGCCATGTTCATTCCCAACACCTACGAGGTGTATCAGTGGACCTCCCCCAAGAACCTCCTGCTGCGCCTGAAGCAGGAATGCGACAACTTCTGGACCACCGAACGCCTGATGCAGGCCGAAGCGCAAGACCTTTCGCCCGTGGAAGTGATGACTCTGGCCAGCATAGTGGAGCAGGAAACAGCCTGCGACGACGAACGGGCACGCGTGGCGGGGATGTACCTCAATCGTCTTGAGCGGCAGATGCCCTTGCAGGCCGACCCCACGGTGAAGTTTGCCTTGGGCGATTTCGCCCTGAAGCGCATACAGCGCACGCACCTGCAATGCGACAGTCCTTACAACACCTACCGCCACACGGGTTTGCCGCCTGGTCCCATCTGCATTCCTTCGTTGGCCAGCATCAAGGCCGTGCTGAAGCCCGAGGTACACAATTATATATATATGTGCGCGAAGGAGGACTTTTGCGGTCGGCACAACTTTGCCGAAACCTACGGGGAACACATCCGGAATGCCCGCCGCTACGCCCGTGCCTTAGACAAGGCGGGAATAAACTGAAATCAGCAAATCGTAGAATCAGCAAATTAGCAAATGCGCCCCATCTACTTCATATCCGATGCCCACTTGGGTTCGCTGGCCATAAAGAGCCGCCGCACTCAAGAACGAAGATTGGTAAATTTCCTCGACAGCATTAAGACCAAGGCTGCCGCCGTGTATCTGCTCGGCGACATGTTTGACTTTTGGTATGAGTATCGCACGGTGGTGCCGCGCGGCTATACGCGCTTCTTGGGAAAACTGTCCGAATTGACCGACCTTGGCGTTGAAGTCCACTACTTTACGGGCAACCACGATATATGGATGTACGACTACCTCCAGCAGGAGTGTGGCGTGGTGCTGCATAAGGAGCCTGCCGTAACCCTGGAAATCTACGGCAAGATGTTCCTTCTCTCACACGGCGACGGCGTGGGGCGTAAAGATACGGGCTTCAAGTTTATACGTGCCATGTTCCACAGCAAGGTGTGCCAGCGTCTGTTCTCGGCCCTCCACCCGCGCTGGGGCGTTTCCTTCGGCTTGGCGTGGGCCAGGCACTCCCGCCTGAAGCGCGAGAACGGGCAGGAACCTCCCTACCGGGGTGAAGACAAAGAGCCCCTCTGCCTCTTTGCCAAGGACTACCTGAAGACCCACCCCGAAATAAACTATTTCATTTTCGGCCACCGGCACATAGAACTGGACCTTATGCTCTCGCGCGACTGCCGTATGATGATTCTCGGCGACTGGATAAGCCAGTTCACCTTTGCCCGCTTCGACGGACAAACCATGTACCTTGATTCTTACCTTGAGGGTGAGACAGAGCCGTGAGAATATAGAATGAATGACACGGGATTTCGAATGGCCTGTTAATTACTGCATAGAAGGATGAGCCCAATTGTAAAATGGTCGAAAGAGCATCTGAGCAAGCAGCAGCAGATGTGGGTGCTCAGTTTCGTGGTCGGCATAGGAAGTGCGCTGGCCGCTCAGGGGCTGAAATGGCTCATCGGCACGGTGGAACGCATCGTAACGAGTGGGCACGACATCACGCAGGCTAACTGGGTGTATCTTGTGGCTCCCGTGGTGGGCATTTGGCTGAGTATGCTGTTTATCCGCTATGTGGTGCGCGACGACATCGGCCACGGCGTGACAAAAATCCTCTACGCCATCAGCCGCAAGCAGGGCCTCATTCGCGCCCACAACATGTGGTCCAGCGTAGTGGCTTCAGGGCTTACCATAGGCTTCGGCGGCAGTGTGGGAGCCGAGAGCCCGATTGTGCTGACGGGCAGTGCCATTGGCAGCAACGTAGGGCGCAGTTTCCGCATGGACCACCGGACGCTCATGGTGCTTGTGGGCTGCGGTGCATCGGCAGCCATTGCCGGTATTTTCAAGGCTCCCATAGCTGGCGTGATGTTTACGCTGGAAGTGCTCATGATAGACCTCACGATGGCTTCTCTTGTGCCACTTCTCGTAAGTTCGCTGACCGCCACCTGTATCACCTATATCCTGACTGGCGACGAAGCGCTTTTTGCTTTCACCCGTATGGACGCCTTCGATGTGGAGCGCGTTCCGCTTGTACTGCTCTTGGGTCTGTGCTGTGGCCTGCTGTCGCTCTATTTCACGCGGGCCATGAACCGTTTTGAGAAGGTGTTTTCCCGCTTTTCCAATCGCTACATTAGGTTGTCTCTGGGCGGCGTGGTGCTGGCCTTGCTCATCTACCTGTTCCCTTCGCTCTATGGTGAAGGCTATACCACAATAAACGTCATTCTGGCCAGCACCGGCGAGCAGGATGTGTCTGCCGTACTCAACAACTCCCTGTTCTACGGCCAGTACTCCTTTCTCCTGCCTTACTTCGGCTTGATTCTCCTTCTGAAAGTATTTGCCACTACGGCCACCAACGGCGGTGGCGGTTGCGGCGGTACGTTTGCGCCGAGCCTGTTTCTCGGTTGTATATGCGGCTTCGTATTTGCCTCGCTGTGGAACATGTGGGCTCCTTTCGGTGTGGTGTCGCCCCTTACGAATTTTGCGCTCTACGGTATGGCCGGCGTAATGGCCGGCGTGTTCCACGCTCCATTGACGGGCGTGTTCCTCATCGCCGAACTGACAGGTGGCTACGAGTTCTTCCTGCCGCTTCTGATTGTCAGCTTGACAAGTTACGTTACTGCCCACGCCTTCGAGCCGCACAGCATATACGCCATGCGTCTGGCCCGGGCCGGCGAACTCCTCACCCACCACAAGGATCAGGCCGTCATCACGCTCATGAAACTCGACGATGTGGTTGATACCACCAGGCCTACCTTCCGCCTGGACATGACGCTTGGTGAAATCGTGCGCGTGCTGGCTTCCCACTCCGGCAACTATTTCGCCGTGGTGGATGCCGGCGGAATGTTGCGCGGCATCGTACACACCACAAGCATACGTCGCCTGATATTCCGCACCGAACTCTACCGCGTCTATACTGCCCGGCAACTCATGGAACCTGTAATCAACGGGCGCACCATCTACACCACCGACACGATGGCCACCATCATGGACAAGTGTGAGCACGCCCATGTGAACACCCTGCCGGTCATTACGCCGGAGAAGGAGTTCAGGGGATTCGTCACCAAGACCCGCATACTCAGCTACTACCGCCAGATCATGCAGGATTTCTCGGAAGAGTAGAAACTTACTTTGACTTTGAACGACACACACATCTATTTACCATAAGTATCATGTTCAGTACTATGAAAAAAACGGTATCATCTATCTTATTGGCTCTCATCCTCCATCCCGCCGCAGCCGTGGCTCAGACACGTACCATTTGGCACGTAACCGACACTCATGTAATGTCCCCCAAGGTATGCCCTGTCCAAGGAAAAGCGTATGACATCTACAACTTCCAAGAGCCCCAAATGGATTTCCATAGTGTGGCCCTGTTCCAGGCGGTGATAGACTCTGCGCTGACCTATCGTCCTGACATTATGCTTCTGAGTGGCGACTTGACCAAAAACGGCGAAAAAGCAAGCCATGAAACAGTGGCCGAAATGCTGAAGCCCGTCAAGGAAAACGGTACGAAGATTTATGTCATTCCCGGTAATCACGACCTTCACAATCCCACCGGTTGCATATATGATATTGAAACCGTGCGGCGTTCGCCCGGGCTGTCGGAAGATGAATTTGTCGCACTCTATGGCGAATACGGCTATGGGGAAGCCGTGAGCCGCGACAGAACCACTCTGTCGTATGTTGCCTATCCCTCCGATGAATTAGCCCTACTATGTATCGATGCCAACGACTGGACAACAGCCGTCAATAACGGCACGGAATATCCCGACACGACAGAACGCGTGTCATGCGCCGGGGCTCTCTCCGAGGAAACCCTGCTATGGATGGAACAGCAGGCGGCACTCGCCGGGGCCTCAGGGCATCGTGTGTTTGTGGCTTTGCACCAGACACTTTTTCATCATTTCGACAAAGAGAAAACTCTGCTTGCCTCCAATCTGATCAATGCCGATGATTCCATCAACGATGAAGGAAGATTGATTCAGCGCTTTGCCGATATGGGAGTGGAAGTCGTCTTTTCCGGCCATCGCCATTTTCAAGACATCAACTACCTTACTGACAGTCAAGACAGGAAGGTTTGGGAAATCAATACGGGAGCCCTTGTAGAGCAACGTCCCCAGTATCGCATTTGCGAACTGACAGAAACCGAGCTTCAGGTTAATACCGTAGTGCTCCGCAACGTCAATCTTGACGGAAAGGGGACAAGTACTGACGAATATGCACGTCAATGGTTCTTTTCTATTAAAGACCAGTTCCTGCGTGCTTTGTGCATAGCCGCTTGGCCTAAAGTAAACGAAGTGCTCAGCACTTTACCCAGTTTTGTAAAGGTGCTTAATCTGCCTGATTCATACGAAAAATTCTATTCTCTTTTTGACCGGTATTTAGCGGACGATGTTATGCAGGCCTACTTTATTATGGCCGTTGGCAACGAGCACTTCACCGACCACTCTGCTCTTATTGAAAGTATCCAAGCCCACGTCGATGCGGCACTCCTTGAAATATGCAACAACGACGAGGCTATCCAAAAGGGCGTATTGATGCTGCTGTCCGTCTTTGCTCCGGATATCAGCTTCTCTACTTTTGCTCAGGATTTCTTCACCAGTCCTTTGGAAAATTACATCACGGCCAATGGCGGGGTCGTTATCGATGATGACAACTGCGTTATACCTTTGGTAAATGGCACAGGAATGTACGTTGATGGCATTTCCACTACGGATGATGCCCGCGAAGGCTCTGATGCGTATAAGTCTGTTTACGACCTTACTGGACGCAAGGTGGATCTCCGCCATACGGGACGCGGCATTTATAGCGTAGCCGGCCACAAGTATTTAAAGCATTAATTTCTCCAGTGCTTATTCTGGCACTTATTCCAGTCAATCCTATCAAATCATTATGTAATCATGAAACGCACTTTTCTTCTGCTGCTTGCAGCATTTTCTCTCTCAGCCGCACTTCCTGCTTGGGCTGAGAAACACACAAAGAACTACCCCCACGCATTCTTCGGCGTGCAGGGTGGCGGACAGGCCGTGCTGAACGGCTACAACTTCGGCGACGTGCTCACCGGCACGGTCAGCGCCTACGTCGGCGGACAGTGGACACCCGTGTGGGGAACCCGCCTCCACTTCAACGGCTACCAGAGCATGGAGGGCATTAAAGGCACGGGAACCTACAAGTTCAAGTACCTGACGGGAACTATCGACCTGATGGCCAACCTTGTCAGTGCCATCAACGGCAGGGACAATAACACCGTGGACCTCTATCTCATAGGTGGCGTAGGCGCCAACAAGGTGTGGGGCGACAACTGGAAGCCCTACTACGCCGCAGGCCTTGACGTGAAGAACCACCTCGCTCCGACCTTCAAACTGGGTGTGCTGATGGATGTAAACTTCACGCGCAACGTGGCTCTCAACATAGAGTTGGGATTCAACCGCCACGGCCGCCACGACAGCCATGTGAGCGTGAATATGTCCAACGACTGGCAGTTCACAGGCCAACTCGGCGTGAAATTCTCCTTCCCCGGCAAGGAAAAGAAAACGGTGAAGGCTGCCGAAATACTGCCTGCAGAAGTCATCCAGCCCGTAGAGACACCTGCTCCCGACCCTGCTCCCGAAGTGAAGGCCGAACCCAAGGCGGAGAAGAAGGCTCCCGCCACTATCGACCAGACGCTCTATTATGCCCTGTCTGCCAGTACGCTGGAAGGCGAGAATCTTCAGAAGGTGTATCGCGTGGCCGAATGGCTGAAAGCTCATCCCGCAGCCACAGCCACCATTTCGGGCTACTCCGACAAGGCTACCGGCACACCCGCCATCAATGCCCGTGTGGCTGAGCAGCGTGCCGACAATGTGAAGCAGGCCCTCCTCTCAGCCGGCATCGCCGAGAGCCGCTTGAGCGTGAAGAGCTATGGCGACACCGTGCAGCCCTTCTCCGACAATGTGCAGAATCGCTGCGTCATCGTTTTGGCTACTGAGAAATAGGGGGATTGCCGATACTCTCAGTTCATTTTTATTCAACACCTAAAAAAACAAACAAATGAGAAGGTTCATTTTCGCCCTCATCTGTAGCCTCTTTCTGACTGTCCCCACTCTGCTTGCCGACACGGCAGGCGACCAAATCGTAGGTACCTACACCACAACCCGCAAGGGCACCTCGTCCAAAATTAAGGTAACGAAACTGAGCAACGGAAAATACCGCGCCCAGGTCGTTTGGATTGACAACATCAAGAATGCCGACGGTACCATACGTACCGACATCCACAACAAGGACAAGGCCAAGCGCAGCGTGCGTGCCGACCAGATTGTGCTCATCAACGCCGTGGAATACAACGCCAAGGACAACTGCTGGGAAAACGGCGAGGTGTATGACCCCACCAGCGGAAAGAGCTATCGAGCCAAACTGTGGTTTGAAGGCAAGAAACTCAACGTGCGCGGCTTCCTCGGCCCGTTCCACGACACCAGTATCTGGGTGAAACAGTAGGCTTGCCTCTTACAATTTACTCTACGACTGATTACAATTACTCCGCCGACACTCCGTCCTGTCGGCGGAGTAATAAAATCTATCGGCGGACTTGTTTCGCCTCTCCCTTACGTCTCTGCCCTTTACTTTAACGGATAGTTTATATAAATCTTCGTTTCGTATTTATTTTCAGCCTATGAGTGCTTACAAATTAGAGTCAAGCTACAAGCCGACAGGCGACCAGCCCGAAGCCATTCGCCAGTTGGCCGAAGGCGTGATGCGCGGCGATGCGGCTCAAACCCTTTTGGGCATCACGGGCAGCGGAAAGACGTTTACGATGGCCAATGTCATAGCTGCCGTGGGCAAGCCTACGCTCATCGTGTCGCACAACAAGACGCTGGCCGCCCAGCTCTACGGCGAAATGAAGCGCTTCTTCCCGCAGAACGCGGTGGAGTACTATGTGTCCTACTACGACTACTACCAGCCCGAAGCCTATATAGCCTCCACCGACACCTATATTGAGAAAGACCTCGCCATCAACGATGAAATCGACCGTATGCGTCTGGCCGCCACATCGGCACTCCTGTCCGGCCGGCGCGACGTGGTCGTGGTGTCGTCGGTGTCGTGCATTTACGGTATGGGCAATCCCGCCGCCTTCTACGAAAACGTCATTGAGCTCTTCGCCGGAATGGTGTGCGCCCAGAGCGTGCTGTGCCGCCGTCTCGTCGATTCGCTCTATACCCGCAACGATGCCGCCCCCACGCGCGGCGAGTTCCGCGTCAAGGGCGATACGGTGGACGTGTTCCTTGCCTACAGCGAATCCGTGTTGCGCGTGAGTTTCTGGGGCGATGAGGTAGAGGGCATCGAGGAAATCGACGGCACGACGGGACGCTCCATAGCGGTGTTTAGCAGTTACAAGGTGTATCCGGCCAACCTCTTCCTCACCGGCAAGGAGACGCAGGAGGCTGCCATTCGCCAGATACAGGACGACCTCGTGGTACAGGCTGAGGTGCTGCGCTCATGCGGCAAGGCCATTGAAGCCAAACGGCTGGAGGAACGCGTTACCTACGACATTGAGATGATTCGTGAGGTGGGGCATTGCTCCGGCATTGAGAACTATTCACGCTATTTTGACGGACGCGCTCCAGGTACACGCCCCTACTGCCTCTTGGACTTTTTCCCTCAGGACTTTCTCCTCATCATCGATGAAAGCCATGTGTCGGTGCCGCAAATCAGGGCTATGTATGGCGGCGACCGCAGCCGCAAGACCAGCCTTGTGGAATATGGTTTCCGCCTTCCTGCCGCACTGGACAACCGTCCCTTGCGCTTCGACGAGTTCTGCGACCTTACCCCGCAGACCATATATGTCAGCGCCACGCCCGACGACTATGAAATAGAGCGCAGCGAGGGCGTGGTGGTGGAGCAGGTCATCCGTCCCACCGGTCTTCTTGACCCGCCCATTGAGGTGCGCGACACCGACTTCCCCCTGGACGACCTTATCCACGAAATCCAACAGACCAAGGCCCGCGGTCATCGTGTGCTGGTTACAACACTCACAAAGCGTATGGCCGAGGAGCTGACCGCCCATCTGCTCAATCTTGACATACCGACAGCCTATATCCACAGCGATGTGGACACATTGGAACGCATCAGGATTCTGGAAGACCTGCGTGCCGGTGCCTACGATGTGCTGGTGGGCGTGAATCTGCTGCGCGAAGGGTTGGACTTGCCCGAAGTGGCTCTTGTGGCCATCCTCGACGCCGACAAGGAAGGCTTCCTGCGCAGCCACAGGTCGCTGACGCAGACGGCGGGACGTGCTGCCCGCAACGTGGAGGGCCGCGTGCTGATGTATGCCAAAACAATTACGGCCTCCATGCAGCAGACCATTGATGAGACCAACCGCCGCAGGGAAAAGCAAATGGCCTACAACAAGGCTCATCACATCACGCCCCATCAGGTGGTTCGCCCCGCTGGGGCGCCACAGGCTCAGGCAGGCCCGCCGGGGCAGCAGGCTGCCGCTTCAGGGGCAGAGCGCCGAGGGCAGAATGCTTTGCTCTTACCCTCTTCTGCGGGGGACATTATTTCCGCAGGCAATCCCGCTCTGGCCGGTGCGGCGGAGCAAATGGCCAGGTACGGCACACTGCCGCTTCCCGAGAGACTGCGTCGCCTTGAAGCCGCCATGCGTCTGGCCGCCGAACAGCAGGACTATGTCGTGGCCGCTCAATACCGCGACGAAATGCTCCGCTTGCAAGCCGCAGGCTCCACGCCCCTTGCCCCCGATGCAAACGGTCGGGGAGGGCAGTCGGCAAAGGGGGGGAGCGTTAGTGAGATAAGGGGGGAGGGGGAAGCCGTAGCGTACAGGTGGAGCAGGGCAGGGCTTTAGGGCAGGAGGCAGGGCAGGGCTTCTCCACAGGGGGGCTGGTGGAAGGGCCTCCCCCCGAAAAAATAGGCTATCGCGTCCAAAATTCAAGATACTGGCGTGCCACCTTTAAGTGGTCGTGGTGGCGACGGATGTAGGCGAGGGTGTCGCGTTTCAACTGTGGCAGACGTTCGGGGTGCAGCACAAGGCGGCGCAAGGCCTGATAGACGCTTTCTTCGCTGGGCTCCACGTTGATGATGGGCCGCAGCTCCTCCTCGCCGAGTATGGCGTAGTTCTCGGGCTCTCCGCCTCCCACCGCTATAAGTCCCTGCGCCATGGCTTCGAGGGCGTTCATGGCTGGCGTGTAGCTGTAGAGCTGGTCGAGGATGATGTCGCTGCCAAGCATCAGTTTGCGGTATTCGGCGAAAGGCACGCTTTCCACGCGAACCGCTCGTACTTTGTGGGGCAGTTCCTTCTCCACGCGTTCCAGGGCACGCAGCATGATGTCGGTGCCCTTGTAGGCGGAGCGGGAACGCTGGATGCCGATGAAGACAACGGCCTTCTCCGCCCTTTCGGGCACATCCTCCTTTACGGGGAGGCCTGCGGGCTGCGAGGCCTTGATGGGAAACGGAATAAATGTCAGTTTTTCTTTCTGCGGACAGTATTTCTCATAGCTGGCGTAGTATTCGTAAAGGCCGGCAATGATGCCGTCGCAGTCGGCTGCCATACGGCGGTTCAGAACGCCCTTGGGGCCGTGGAGCCAGTCGGCAATGAACAGGGCGTTTTCTGCTATGTCGGTGCGCGGTGCGGAGCCGAGGTTGAAGTCGGAGTAGCGGAAAGTGTGGCAATCGGTACCTGCTTTAACCCAGTAGTGGTCCATGCCGAAAGCGCCCATGAACACCTTGCCGTTGTGGCGGCGCAGGCTCTCGTAGAACGGCCAGATGCGCTCGGCACGCAGGGGCAGGAATACGGGATTGATGACCTGCACGATGTCGTAACCCCGCAGCTGCCGCCACAGGCCACGTAAGCGCAACATATAGCGGAGCGTCTGCCACCGGCCAAGGCTGGGACGGCGCACGTCTATGTCGCGGGGATAGTCCTTCCAGCCGTCGCCGTCGCTGACAACGGTTACTTCATGCCCCAAGGCACGCAGGCCTTCTGCGAGGGTGGCGTGTACATTGCTGTAGTCGCCGACGAGTAGGATTTTCATATTACTTCCTCCGCCGCTCTCGGGCACCTCCTCCAGCCTTATGGGGAGGCCTGCGGTCATGGGCTTCGGGAATTTTGCTAAAGGTGGATATAAGGGTTTGCTAAGTCCTCCCTGAAGGGGGGGTTAGGGGGTGTTCCAGTTGATGAGATAGAGTTTGTCGGTGGTGCGGGTGAAGGCTGTGTAGAGCCATCGCAAGTAGTTTATGTCATGGGCTTCGGGGGGGACGTAGCCTTGTTCTACAAACACGCGGGGCCACTGCCCGCCTTGTGCCTTGTGGCAGGTTACGGCGTAGGCATACTTGATTTGCAGGGCGTTGTAGTAGGGGTCTTCGCGCACGGCTTTCAGTCGGGCCCGTTTGGAACGCAGATGGGCGTAGTCGGCCATGACGAGCTCAAAGAGCTGCTTCTGCTGCCCGTAGGTGAGTGAAGGGCTTTCGCTCTGAAGCGTGTCGAGAAGGATACGGCAATCCACTTCCATGTCGTCGTAGTCGGGAAAGCAGAGTGTGGCATCGGCAAAGTGGAAGCCGTACTGTTCATGCTCATTGTGGAAGCATACGACTTCGGCCACGTCGCCGTTGGCTATGAAAGCTCCCTTCCCGCCGGAATGTGAAGAATCAGTGGCGTTTTTTTGAGCCATCCAATAATAGTTGTTCTTGACGGCCATGATGAGGTCGCCGCGTGTGAGAACTTCCTCGCGCGAGAAGATACGGGAGCGGATGCCGTTGTTATAGACGTTGGCTTGCTTGTTGGAGCGCGTTACGACGATGGTGCCCTGCGTACCGAAGTCGTTGTAGGCTTCGTACAAGGCTTCAAGGAGTTCGCCCCCGGGCAGGTTTGTTACTTCGCCTCCGAATGTCACGGAGGGACAGGCCGTGTAATGTCCGGCGGCAATACACTCCCTGAGACGTGTGGCATTTTGCAGCACGGCGCTTTGTTCCTCTTGCCGCACCACTTGTGTGAGTTGTATGCCGCTCACAAGAAGGCCGTAGCCCAGGAGAACATCGCGCTGCAAGGCGGGACTTTCGTCTTCGCCCACCGGTGGCAACTGCGCCGTATCGCCTACCAGCAAGAGCCGGTTGCCGTCGCCTTCGTAAACGTAGCGTATGAGGTCATCAAGGAGTTCGCCGCTACCGAACAGGCTGTTACCCATTGCGCCCGTGCCGGAAGCTATCATGGAAGCCTCGTCCACGATATACACGGTGTACTTCTGCTTGTTGAAGGCCAGTTGGAAGGGTGTGTCCTGCCCCTTGAAGGTTTCCTGACGGTAGATGACGCGGTGGATGGTGTGGGCAGGAGCACCGGCATGGTGGGAAAAGACTTTGGCTGCACGCCCCGTGGGGGCAAGCAACACCACGGAAATCTCGGCTTTCTTCAGCACTCTGACCAAAGCGCCCACAAGGCTCGTCTTGCCCGTGCCGGCATAGCCGCGCAGAGCAAAGCACCGTTCATTGCGCGGGTCGGCGATGAAGGCTCCGAGGCGTAGGGCGGCTTCCCGTTGCTCTTCGTTAAGCGTGAAGGGGAGTTCGGCGGCTATGAGTTCGGCTATCTGTTCACTGACCATCGGACAATCTGAATAGTGAGAAGTTTACGCTGCCGTACTGTCTGTGCTCCACAAAGCAGGGGTGCTGGCTGAAGTCGTAGTCCTTGCCGTGTTCCAGCACCATCAGGCCGTCGGGGGCAAGGCAGTTGGCCAACACCATGTCGGGGAGGGTGCCCAGCTGCGGCAAGGCGTAGGGCGGGTCGGCCATGACAAGGTTGAACTGCTCGTGACAGCGGGGGACAAACTTCATTACGTCGCCGCAAAGTGGGAGCCATGCGGCATCTTGCAGCGTGTGGGCGCAGCGTTGTATAAACTGGAAGTGCTGGCGGTCCATCTCCACCGTAACCACGCGCGGACAGCCACGGCTGAGGAGTTCCAGTGAGAGGCTGCCTGTACCTCCGAAAAGGTCGAGAGCACGACATTCTTCAAAATCGACGTAGCCGCGCAGCACGTTGAAAATGTTTTCCTTAGCAAAGTCTGTGGTGGGGCGAGCCTTGAAAGTGCGAGGCACCTCAAAGTGTCGCCCTTTGTATTTACCGGTAATGATACGCAAGGTCTTAATTTTTTAGGTAATGGTATAGGGCTGCAAGTGGTTAATGCAAGTATCTTAACAGCTGAGGCACGTTGCCGCCATGGTGTTCCACATGGGCGAACAGTTTGCCCAGAATGTTGGCAATTGGAGTGCGGCATTCCGTATCACCGCAGAGCATACAGGTGTCGGCTGTCAGATCGAAGTGGTTTTGCGAGGCAATGCCCGCCGCATAGTAGGCCGCGTCGGCTGCACTGTGTACCCGGAACGAGTTGGCTGCCAGAAGGCGGTTTCCGCTCACGGCAACGATGTCCATGCCCTCCTGCCGGCAATCTACCAGAAGGCGGCGCTCTGAGGCTGGCGTGTGCTGCATGGCATAGCGTGCCAGAGGAGCCATGGCACTTACATAATAGACAGTGCCAAACAAATCATCAAGCGTCTTGCAGTACACCTCCGAAAGCCCAAACAGCCACACGGCGTTAGCTTCGGGTATCATGTCGAAAAACACGTTCCGCCCCTTATGTTCAGGACAGCAATACTGCAGTATTTGAGGGGCAATTTCCTCGGTAAAATCGCTCAAAGGCATGGCTACGCCAGGACTGCATACAATCACGCGTATGCCGCGGGGCTTTTCAGCTGCGTTGGGCATTTCAGACAAAGCATGGCGCAAGTTGCCCTCAAAGTCCAACGTGGGCTTCATTCTGAAGCGAGTCTGTTCGAGGCAGTCGCCTTCAAGCGAAAAAAAACTAAGGGCATCGGGTTCTACTTCAAGGTACAGCATGGGTTGTGAAAAAGAGTGGTTTGGAAAAGTCGTGTACAATCAATGGCCGTTATTTGCCGCAAAAATACAAAAAAAAAAGCACATCACTCCCCCGTCTTGCCTTTTTTTACTATTTTTGCACCAAAATTCGTAAAAATGCCATAGATTCCGCAATATCATAGAGCGCTCCACCTGTGCTGAAACACTCCCCCGACCGACCGGAATAAGCCCCTAATCTCCCAAATACACACATACCATGATTGATTTCAAACAACTCGCCGCGCAGTACAAGTCCGAACTGCTCGACAAAGTGATGCCTTTCTGGCTCAACAACAGCATCGACCGCGAGTGCGGCGGCTATTTCACCTGCTTGGAGCGCGACGGCTCCGTGTTCGACACCGACAAGTTCATCTGGCTTCAGGGCCGTGAGGTGTGGATGCTTGCCACATTATATAACAAGGTGGAGAAGCGCCCCGAATGGCTTGAGGCCGCTATCCACGGCGCCGAGTTTCTCCGCAAGTACGGGCACGACGGCCAGCTCAACTGGTATTTCTCCCTCGACCGCGAAGGCCATCCCCTCGTGGAGCCTTACAACATCTTCTCCTACACCTTCGCCGTCATAGCCTTCGGTCAGCTCTATCTCGCCACCGGCAACGAGGAATACAAGGAGATTTCCCGCAAGACATTCGACATTGTCCTCTCCAAGGTGGACAACCCCAAAGGCCGCTGGAACAAGGCGGCACAGGGTGCCCGCGCCCTCAAGAGTTTCGCCCTCCCCATGATACTCTGCAACGTGGCCCTCGAAATTGAGCCCCTCCTGGAGCCCGACTTCCTGCAGCAGACCATCGAGACTTGCGTACACGAAGTGATGGATGTGTTCTATCGCCCCGAACTCGGCCTCATCGTGGAGCATCTCGGCACCGACAACCAACTCGTCGATTGCATGGACGGTCGCCTGCTCAACCCTGGACACGCCATTGAGGCCATGTGGTTCATCATGGATCTCGGCAAGCGCCTCGGTCGCCCCGAACTCATTGAAAAAGCCTGCCAGATTGCTCTCCAAGAGGCCAAGCACGGCTGGGACGAGAAGTACGGCGGCATATTCTACTTCATGGACCGCAAGGGCCATCCCCTGCAGCAACTTGAGTGGGACCAGAAACTCTGGTGGGTACATATCGAGACGCTCATCACTATGCTCAAGGGCTACCAACTCACGGGCAACGAAGAGTGTCTCGCTTGGTTCGAGCGCGTCCACGACTACGTCTGGACACACTTCACCGACCCCGACTACCCCGAATGGTACGGCTACCTCAACCGTCAGGGTGAAGTGCTCCTCACCCTTAAAGGCGGCAAATGGAAGGGTTGCTTCCATGTGCCCCGTGGCCTCTTCAACGTGTGGCAGATGCTTGAGGAAATCGCTGCCCGCTAAATCCTTCCCCGTAAAGGGCGGGGAGTAGATACCTACAATGCTCAACCTGAACCCACCCCCACCTCCTTATTCTATTTATCTCTCTCTTGAGAGAAAGGGGGTGGGGGTGATCAGTGCCCTCTCCACGACAAAGAAGGAATTCAAGGCCCTGATACGAGAAGCGTGTGCAAAGAAAGGACTCACATATTATTCTGCGATAGCCGTCAGTCACCTGCCCTATTCCCACTGAGCCCCGATTATCTGTCATGAAGGGCCTCACTTTGTTTTTTTCGCTGATTATTTTGTCGCGCAACCCGGGTCGCACGCTTGCGCAACCCGGGTCGCACGCTTGCACGACCCGGGTTGTACGCTTACACGACCCGGGTTGTGCAACAAGAGAATGCGGTGTAAACACATGGGAGTGTGGGAAGTGAACAATTTACCCCAGTTCGGGATAAAAGATCAGAAGAGAGCTGCTTAGCATCCTCTATGACATATCCTTCTAATACAGAGATATGCTTATCCCGAACTGAGGTAAAAATGTAATCAACTTGATAGTATAGGTTCCTCGGTTACTATGTTACACGTGGCCAGGAAGGGGGAATGTATAATGTAGGGGGTGAGCTCGTTGCTTCTGCACATTCAGTGAATAGAGAAGGTGCAAATGAGCGAACAGAGAGAGTGTTAGAGGAGAAAAGTTGTGTGGGTGTTACTCGTCAGCGTCCGACCACTCGTCCGTCCATGTGTCTTGGCGGCGGGTGTCGAAGTGGTCGGCCTTGCCGTCGTCGTCCATGAATATCTCGCTTGACTGAAGTAAAGCGTATTCAGATCGGAGAAGCATAGCCTCCGTTGTAGGGATATTATATCGTTTCATACTGCAATTTGCCAATTCGCTAATTTTCCAATTTGCGAATTTACTTAATGAGCTTTTTGCCGTTCACGATGTTCACGCCTCGCGCCGTATTGCTGATGGTTACGACACGGCCCGTGAGGTCGTAGAGACCCTCTAAATCTCCCTTAAAGGGAGACTTTGTGAGAGAAATGCCGGTGGTGTCATCCTCGCCTTCCACGAGGATGCGTATGCTTTGGGCCTTGGTGGGAGTACCGCCCGTGCGGGAAGTAACGGCCATGTACCAGCGTTGGGGATTGAGCGTCACGCTGGGACTTTCGGCCTGCTGCAAGTGGCCACCGTTCATGGCATAGTAGCCGTTGGTGAATATCTCCGTCGCCGTGGCGTAGGTGCCCGTGAAGGTATAGCGGTTCTTCACGCTACTGCAGTCGATACTTGCGCTTGCGGCCGGTACCAGCGTCTTGTTATTTAACACAAGGCTGTGCGTGCCCGTCTCCTTAGCTCGGATGAGGTAGGGGTAGTTGGGCTCCGTGCTGCCGGAGGCTTTTTTCAGCACGACGAGGTAGGTGCGGTCGAAGGTGCCGTCATCGTCGTCGTCATACTCTATGAAGTTGTGAATCTCGGCTATGTCATACTTCTCGCTCCACTCGTCGTGGTTCATGGAGAAGGGCACGTAGAGCGCCTGCCAGTTCTTGTTGTTGAAGGTGCGGGTGTAGGTAAGTGTCTCGTAGGTCTCCTCATGGTCAAGCGTGTAGGGCTGTCCGTCGGTGAAGCCGTCGGCATAGTGTTGTGTTTCCCCAATCAAAGTCGCAAGCACGGGTTGGGGGTCAAAGTCATCCACCTCTACGATGATGAAGCTGTTGCCGTCGTCCTTGGTCGTCCAGCCGTCGCACAAATACTGGTTGCTGCCACCCAAATTGATGTTCTTCTGCGCGGAGAAGAGGAGGCGCACCGTGCTGGCGTCGGCATCGGCAAAGAGGATGGGATTTGCGGGTTTGTCGCTTAATCCGTCCTGACCGGCAAATTTCTGCGCTATAAGGTTGTAAAGGTAGTAGTTGCCGTCATAGTAGATGAAGGCGAACTGTTGGCGCTTATCGGTTGTACCCGGGGTCTGGTTCACGCCGCTTTCGGCAGTTCCTTTCAGGGTCGTGGCTTCCGCGCCCGTCACGGTCAAGGCGCCGCGCTTGGCGGTGTAGATGCGATAGGCTTTCTGCGTGTTGATGTCTTCGGGGCGTAGCAGATGGGGCTTTGCCTCTCCGACGGTTCCAAACACGAAGGAGATGAGCTTGCCGTTCTCCGCTATCTCCGTGATGGAGCGGTTGAGAAGGTTTGTGCCGTCGTCATTGACATTGAAGGTCGTGGCAGCAGGCACGCTCGTGTTGGAGAACTCAGTATTCCTGGTGTAGCCGGGATAGGTGTCGCCCTCCATGTCATAATAGTATTTTTCGCTGTCATTATTATCGGCACGCACCACGGTGCAACGCTGATGGGTGTTGCCCGAATATGTATTGGAGGTCGTGTTTACTTCGTTCCAGGCCCATACATTTGCGTTGTAGTCAATATGGCAAATGAGCAAGCCATGCCCATAGGCTCCCTTATTCCAACTTTCCTGCTGGATGTTCTGTAGGGTATAGAACTCGTTAGCGTTGGCCTTATTATATATAATGTATGCGGAGGGCTCATTCGCCGTGATGGGCTTCATTCCCGTAACGGTGGAAGAACTGTCGAGAATTTCGGGAGTGAGCCAACCGGCCAGCATACGTTCATAGGCCGTATAGGCACAGGGAACGCAACCGTTGAGGTTGTAATTGCCGGACCCCATAAGGCTCCAGAATCCCATACCGGCATTACCACTGTAGGCGGTGTCGTAGAAGTCGGGAAGGCCCAGGCAATGACTGAATTCGTGGCAGATGGTGCCGATGCCGGCCACGCCCGTGCTTGTGCTCTGGCTCAATTCATTGGAGCAGGCGTATTTTCCTACCACCACGCCGTCTAAGGTTACTCGGCCGCCCGTGCTTCCGGACAGGTTCCACTGGTGGGGCCAGATGGTTTCAGGGCCACCGCCGCTGGATTCGGCATAGCCGGCATATATCACATACACCTGATCCACATTGCCGTCGCCGTCCCAGTCGTAATCTCTGAAATTCACAGAGGCATCAGCCTGTATTACGGCCTCCCTTACCATATCGGCGGGATGGATGTCGCTGCCCTGCTCGTTATTTCCGCCATAGTAGGCCATCTTTTGCGAAACGGTGATGGGGCCTACGACATCAAACTTGAGTTCAAACTGACCGTAGGACTGATCCTTAAAGTAATTATAAACGCTGCCGATGTGGTTGTTTTCGTGGTAGCCGTCCTCATTAAGCATACGTTCATAAACGCTGTACGAGTCGGATCGCATACGGGCGTCAGGGAAGTCAACGAGAAGTACGAGGCCCTTCTTCTGCCCTGTGAAAGCGGCATCAGGATTCACGCTTCCGGCCGCCTTGCTGCGCACTTCCCGGCGCGTTTGGCTCACGCTTTCATGGCGTTGGCGGGCTGCGGCTCGGCGCGTATTGAACGTAGCATCGGAAAGCAACGTGTATGTGCCGTCGGCCTGGAGTTCCACCTTGCGGCCGTCGTCAGTTACATAGTAGTGCAGGAACTCATCACCTTTCAGGGTAACAGTTACTTGTGTTCCGTCTGCGAGGGTTACCGTGCGGCGGACGGGTTCTGCCGGAACGGCCCATGCCGTCATGGCGTAAAGGCTGATAAGCATCAGGCAGCCGAATAAGCGGAGAGTGTGTTTCATCGTTGTTTTGGAAATTTTGCGAGAGCAAAGTTACTATAAAAAAGGGAAATGACCAAGCCTGAGCAGAGCTTTTTGCAGAACGGACACCTCGGGGCGCAATATGTTGCATCTTTCGCAGAGGTTTTGCGGCAGGTGCCGCGTTGGACATCCTGGGTGGAGCGATGTATAAGGGTACGGGGGAAAACAAAAAGATTGGGATGCATCACTGCGGCCCAATCTCCGTTAACCTTAAATCTAATACTATGAAAAACACATGCGTTTTCTAAAACGCAATGCAAAAGTACACATTTTTTGGATTGTTATGCAAGAGTTTTGTGTATTTTTTGCTGTTTTGACCTAAAAAAGTGCTTCTCCGTGTGCATTCTGCATGGCGTAGATGTCAAAAAGCGGGGGATATTTCTCCGCTGCCTATGCAGATTTTGCCGTCGGGCGTATAGACGACGCCGAACTGGCCGGGGGCAATGCCCTGAATGCGCTCTTCGCCCTGAATGCGGAATAGGGTGGGGGCGTTGTCGTTTTCGCAGGCGGGCGGGCAGGTGAGCGTGCCTTTTCTCCAGCGGTCGGTGTGGCGCACTTTGAACGTGATGGGACAGGTGGCGGTGCCGTCGGGATGTTGGGTAACCAGCTTTGCGTAGCAGGGCAGGACTTGGAAGGGGTTGGCCGTGAGGGTGTGGAAGTCGCGGAGGCAGAAGTCGTGGCCGTATTGCAGGAGAGTGTCGTAGCCGTGGGAGACGTAGAGGATGTTGGCTTCTATGTCTTTTTTTACGACAAACCAGGGGCCTCCGCCGAGGAACAGCCCCTTGCGCTGTCCTATGGTGTGGAACCAATAGCCCTGGTGCGTGCCGATTTTCTTGCCTGTTTCTATTTCTATGACGTCGCCCTGCCGCTGGCCGAGGTAGCGGCGCAGAAAGTCGTTGTAGTTGATTTTGCCGAGGAAGCAGATGCCCTGTGAATCTTTGCGGCTGGCGGGTGCGAGGTGCTGCTGCCGGGCTATTTCGCGTACCTGTGTTTTCATGAGGTGGCCGATGGGGAGCATGATTTTCTGCATCTGCCAGTCTTCCAGTTGGGCGAGGAAGTCTGTCTGGTCTTTCACGGGGTCGGGCGCGGTGGCGAGGAAGCGGAAGGAGTTTTCTTCCAGCAGCCGGGCATAGTGTCCTGTGGCGGTGCGGTGGTAGGCGTGGCCTACTTTTTCCTCGAAGGCTCCGAACTTGATGAGGCGGTTGCACATCACGTCGGGATTGGGTGTGAGCCCTTTGCGCACGCGTTCCATGGTGTAGGCGACGACGCGCTCCCAGTATTCTTTCTGCAAATCTACGATTTCCAGCGGGCGGCCGTAGCGGCGTGCGAGTGAGCGGCACATTTCAAGGTCTTCCTCGGCTGTGCAGGTGAGGTCGGCATCGCCGTCCATGCCTATCTTTATATAATAGAGGTCGGGATTGACACCTTGCTCCATGAGCAGGTGTAGGGCTACGGCGCTATCGACGCCGCCGGAGAGTAGAAGGGCTGTGCGCATTAGTTTTCTTGCCAAAAGGCGGGTATAAAGGGGAGTAGAAGCGAGAAAATTTCCAGACGGCCGCAGAGCATGAGGAAGGAGTTCAGCCAGAGAAGGCCGTCGGGCAGGGTACCCCATGAGTCGAGGGGGCTGAGCTGATGGCCGATTGTGGGGCCTATGTTGGACAGGGAGGAGATGGCCATGCCGAAGCTGTCGAGAAGGCTGTAGTCGTAGCCGCAGATGATGCAGATGCTCAGTACGAGAATGATGCAGTAGGCGGTGAAAAAGGCGAAGACGGTGCGGACAACGTGGCTCTCTACGATGTGCCCGTTGATGCGGATGGGGATGACGGCTCGGGGATGGAGCGCACGGAGAAATTCGGTGAAGAATACTTTGGCCCCTAAGATGAGGCGTATCATTTTGATGCCGCCGCTGGTGCTTCCGGCACATGCTCCGCAGATGCCTATGAGGGAAATGATGACCCAGCCGTTGGGGTGCCAATCCATGTAGTTTTCGGTGGTAAATCCGGTGGTGGACATCACGCTGATGCAGTTGAACACGGCTCGGCGCAGGCTGTCGGGCAGGGTGGACAATGGGCCGCCGGCTGCCGTGAGCCAGTCAGAGGGGGTGAGGATGACTGTCATGCAGACGATGGCAAGGCCCAGCACGACGATGAAGCCGCGCAGTTCGCTGTCTTGCCAGAATATGCGTACCTTGCCGCGGAACAAGATGAGATAGAGCAGAGCGAAATTGATGGAGGCGAGGAACATGAACAGCGATTCGGTGAGTTCAATGGTGGGGGAGTTGAACCAGCCGATGGAGGCGGTGTGTGTGGAAAAGCCGCCGGTGGCTACAGTGGAGAGGGCGTGATTGATGGCATCGAACAGGCCCATGCCTGCCAATAGGAGGGCACCGAAGCATAAGCCGGTCAGCAACAGGTAGAAGCCCCACAGCCAACGTGCCGTGGTGTGGATGCGGGGGTGGAGCTTTCCCAGCTTGAGGCCGGTGGCTTCGGCTGCGAACAGTTTCTGGTCGCCGTTGCCCATGCCGGGCAGGATGGCCAATGTGAAGAACACGATGCCCATGCCGCCCAGCCAATGGCTGATGCTGCGCCAGAACAGCAGGGAATGGGTCAGGCCGTCCACATCGGCAAAGGCCGTGGAGCCTGTGGTGGTGAAGCCGCTCATGGCCTCGAAGAAGGCTACGGACGGGCGGTCGGTGGCTCCGCTTATGAGAAAGGGCATCATGCCTACGATGGAGAATACCGCCCATGTGAGCGACACCACCAGATAACCGTCGCGGCGGGAGAGGCGGTTCTCGGCATTTTTGCCGAAGCGTGTGAAGCCGTAACCCAGTGTGGCGCTCAGGAGGGTGGGGATGCCGAATGTCCAGAAGGCTGTTTCCTGATAGAACACTCCCACGAGCATACATAGGGCCAGCAGGAGGCTTTCTATGTAGAGCAGGGAGCCCAGGGCACGGAGCACGATGCGGTGGTTTATCATACGAAGTTGAAAATTAAGAGTTGGTGTTGTCCGAGCAGGCTTCTACTGTCAGTTTAATTGTCAGTGGCCTAATTTCTAACTGTTAATTGTTTAGCTGAACAGTCCTGCTGCGGGCTTGAAGAATCTGTCGAGTTTCTTGACCTCGCCTTGCAGGCAGAAGGCCACGACCATGTCGCCGGCCTTCACTTGGGTAAGGCCGTTGATGAGGATGGCTTTGCCGTCGCGCACAAGGCCGCCCAGATTGACTGTGGCGGGCAGGCCGAGGTCCTTGATGGGGTGGCGGGTGATGCGGGCTCCTTCGGGCACTTTGATTTCCACGACATCGGCAGCAGCAATCGTGAGGGTTTTGATGGAGGTTACGTCGGCCTTGAGCATCATCTGGTAGATGTGCGAGGCGGCAAAGGTCTTTTTGTTGATGATGCAGCCGATGTCGAGGCTTTCGGCCATGCTGATGTAGTCGGAGTTTTCTATCATGGCCACCGTTTTGCGCACGCCGAGGCGCTTGGCGGCCAGGCAGGCCAGAATGTTGCTCTCGGAATTGCCTGTCAGGGCGAGGAAGGCTTGTGCGCCGCCTATGTTCTCGTCTTGCAGGAGTTCGAGGTCGCGTCCGTCGCCGTTCACTATCATGGCACGCTTGCCGATGGTTTCCGTGAGGTGCTGGGCACGGTCGTAGTCCATTTCAAAGACTTTGGCCGTCATGTCGGGGGGCATCAGGCGCACGGCGTGTGTGGCCGTGTCGGAACCTCCCATGATGAACACGTTGTGTACGACGGGGTAGCCTTCCTTGCCCACGAGGTTGCGCAGGTGGTCGATGTAGTTGGGGGTGGTCATGAAGAACACGAGGTCGCTTTCGGCCACGGCGTCGTTGCCGTGGGGGATGAGCGTTTCGCCTTCATGCTTCACGGCCACTACGAGGAAGGGTGATTCGGGCGGACATACTTCGCGCAGGGGCTGCCCGATGATGGGGGCGCCTTTGCGCACTTTGATGCCCAGCAGGAGGAGCCGCCCGTCCTGGAAGTCCCACCATTGGCGTACCCATGAATGGCGCACGTTGTGGGCGATTTCCCTTCCGGCCAGCAACTCGGGGTAGATGATGGAGTTGATGCCCGCCTTTTCAAACACCTCACGGTGTTCGCGCAGGGTGTATTCATAGTTGTCCACCCGTGCCACGGTGCGCTTGGCTCCGAGTTGCTTGGCCACCATGCAACTGGTCATGTTGTGGGCTTCGTCGGGCATCACGGCAATGAAGAGGTCGGCGTGCTCCACTTCGGCTTCTCTCAGCACTTGTATGCTCAGCGGATTGCCGGTCAGCGTCATGATGTCGAAGTTGCTGGCAAGGGAGTCGAGCCGGTGTGGCACGTTGTCGATAAGGGTGATGCTGTGTCTTTCGCGCACAAGAAGTTTGGCGAGGTGGGTGCCCACGGCACCTGCGCCGGCTATGATGATGTTCATGGCGTTTGTGTGAGGCTAGGTTTTCTAGATATTCTGGATTTTCCAGTTATGCTAGTTCGTTGAGGGTGCTTTCTATGCTGTCGGGGTCAAGGCCGGTGAGTGTCTGGAGCTGGCGTATGCTGCCGTGCTCCACATATTCGTCGGGCAGGCCGAGGCGCACCACGCGAGGAGTGTGGCCGTGGTCAGCGAGCCATTCCAGTACGGCGCTTCCCAGGCCTCCGTTGCGCACGCCGTCCTCCACCGTTACGACGGTGGTGAATCGGTCGGCCACTTCTTCCATTATAGCATCGTCGAGTGGCTTGAGGAAGCGCATGTCGTAGTGTGCCCAAGGTCCTTCGGGAATGTTCCACCCCATGATGCCCAGCGAGAGCACGGCCACCTTGCAGCCCTCTGCGGCAGGGCGCAGGCAGCGTCCCCGCCCGATGGGGGCGGCTTGCATCGGTGTGCGCCAGTCGGGGAGCGGGGCTCGGCGGTCGGAGGGTACGCCACCGCGCGGATAGCGAATCACGAAGGTGCCGTGGTTGCCGCTTTGTGCCGTAAACATGAGGTTGCGGAGCTCGGCTTCGTCCATCGGTGCGGCAATGGTGATGTGCGGTATGGGGCGCAGGGCTGCCAGGTCGAAGGCACCGTGGTGGGTGGCTCCGTCCTCGCCCACCAATCCGGCTCGGTCGAGGCAGAGCGTAACGGGCAGGTGCTGCAGGGCCGTGTCGTGGATGATGTTGTCGTAGGCACGTTGGGCAAAGGATGAGTAGATGTTGCAGAACGGGCGTTTGCCCTCGCGGGCCAATCCAGCGGCGAAGGTTACGGCGTGGCCTTCGGCAATGCCCACGTCGAAGCATCGCTCCGGCATGGCCTTCATCATGATGTTCATGCTGCATCCGGTGGGCATGGCGGGCGTGATGCCCACGATGTCGGGGTTGCTCTGTGCCAGTTCGAGGAGTGTGTGGCCAAACACCTGCTGGAACTTCACGCCCTTGGCTTGGGCTTTCTTCACCTCGCCCGTGTCGGGATTGAACAGGCCCGGGGCGTGCCATGTGGTGGGGTCCTTCTCGGCTTCGGAGTAGCCCTTGCCCTTGACGGTGCGTATGTGGAGCAGCTTGGGGCCTTTCATGTCCTTGATGCGTTGCAGGGTGCGCACGAGTTGCATCACGTCGTGCCCGTCGTTCGGCCCGAAGTAGCGGATGTTCATGCCCTCGAAAATGTTTTGCTGTCCCAGCAGGAAGGACTTCACGGAGTTGTTGAAGCGCAGGATGCGCGTGCGCCGCTCATCGTTGAGGAAGCCGTGGTCGGTCAGGGCTTTGGCTATGCGGTAGCGCAAGCCGTTGTAGGCCGACGAGGTGTGCAGGTCTTGCAAGTAGTGCTTGAAGCCGCCCACGGCGGGGTCAATCGACATGTTGTTGTCGTTCAGTATGATGAGAAGGTTGTTGGGCGTTTCGCTCACGTTGTTCAGGCCTTCGTAGGCCAATCCGCCGCTCATGGCTCCGTCGCCTATGACGGCCACCACCTTTCGGCTGTTTCCCACGGCCGTGGCCATGCCCAAGGCAGCGCTTATGCTGTTGGAAGCATGCCCGCAGGCAAAGGTGTCGTAGGGGCTTTCGGTAGGGAACGGGAACGGGCGGAGGCCCCCCATTTGGCGGTTGGTATGGAACTGCTCGCGTCGCCCTGTCAGTATCTTATGCCCGTAGGCCTGATGCCCCACGTCCCACACCAGGCGGTCGTTGGGGGTGTTGAATACATAGTGGAGGGCTACGGTCAGTTCCACGGTGCCGAGCGAGGAGGCCAGGTGTCCGGGATGTGAGGACAGCTGTTCGATGATGAAGTGGCGGAGTTCGTCGCACAACTCGGGAAGTTGCTTTACCGTAAGCCGCCGCAGGTCAGCCGGTGAATCTATCTGTTGTAGCAAGTTGTATGTCTGCATCTCTTGGAAATACACATTTCGCAGGCAAAGTTACGAATAAGCGAGGGAAAAGCAAAGGAGAGCAGAGCTTTTCTTTGATTTTCCGAGCGAAAGTATCTAAGAGCGCAGCTCAATGTTCTAAAATTAGCGTCTCCTTCGTCGCCGAATCCGAATAAGCGAGGGAAAAGCAAAGGAGAGCGGAGCGAAATTTAGTTGGTAGGATAGTTTTTCCTACTCCATACAGTAGTTTTTCCTACCCTATACACTAGTTTTTCCTACTCCATACAGTAGCTGTTCCTAACGTAAGGCGGGGGGAGGCTAACTGCATCTCAGGCATTTCTCATGCTTTTTCCCACCAGCTTTCCCCGGCCCCCCGACATTATATAGGTGTCCGGGAAAGCTTGAAAGTCCTGAAAGGACGGTATAACGGAGGGTGGGGCGCAAGCCCTACCTCACTCCAGCATCCTTTCCTTTGGGAGCGCTGTAAGTGCGACACGTTTCAAGTAAAGTGGTAATTATATCGCACTTACAGTGCTCTCATAAAGAATCAAACCCAAAAGATAGGGCTGACGCCCTATCCTCCATTCTGTCGCACCTTCGGTGCTCTGCCGCAGGGTCGCAGGTGCGACAACCAATGCTTTTCACTCTCTCATTGTTCTCTGTTCTGTCTTGTGGGCGTTTTCATTGGGATTAACTCCTTTTTCGTCCCTCACTTTTCACATTTCTTCACTTTCGCGGGCGGAAAGGAGGCTTTATTCAAGAATTTATTGTATCTTTGCTGCGCAGAAGACAAACTGCCTTCTATCGGAGAACACCATATATAATATAATAACTATGAAACTCAACGGAAGAAGAGAAAGCACAAACGTAGATGACCGCCGCGGCATTTCAGGCAAGACAGCAGGCGGTTTGGGTATTGGCGGCATCATCATTGCCGCCCTCATCGCATGGGCCACAGGCGGCGACCCCCTCACCGCCGTCATGCAGAGCGCACAGGAACAAATGAGTGCTGGCACGCAGACGGAGCAACGCGAATTTACCGCCGAAGAGCAGGAACTCGCCACCTTCTCCAAGCAAATACTTGCCGGCACCGAGGACGTGTGGACCAAGGTGTTCAAGGAACAGCTCAACAGCAACTATCCCGCCCCCACGATGGTGCTCTACACGGGCAGCGTGCAGACGGGCTGCGGCAACGGTTCCGCGCAGATGGGCCCCTTCTATTGCTCGGCCGACCAGTGCCTGTATCTCGACCTCTCGTTCTTCACGCAGATGAAGAGGGGTGAGGTGGGCTCCGGCGGCGACTTCGCCTACGCCTACGTCATCGCCCACGAGGTGGGCCACCACGTGGAATACCTCACCGGCCTCCTCGACAAGTGCCACCAGCAGATGGCCCGCATGAACGAGAAGGACGCCAACAAGGTGAGCGTGCGCATAGAACTGCTGGCCGACTTCTATGCCGGCGTATGGGGCTACTACGACAACAAGATGTTTGCCTCCCTTGAGGACGGCGACCTTGAGGAAGCCATCAAGTGCGCCGAGAAGATAGGCGACAACTACCTCCAGGAGCAGGCGCAGGGCTACAGCGTGCCCGAGAGCTTCACCCACGGCACCTCTGCCCAGCGTATGAAATGGCTCAAACTCGGCCTCCAGACGGGCAATATGAGCCTGGCCGAGCAGATACTCACTCTCCCCGAGAACCAGTTGTGAAAAAGTGAACAATGAAAGAGTGAACAGAATTGGGCTGAAAGCCCTACGTTGTATAGCCTGCGGCAGAGCGACCGTAGGGAGCGCCGCCGTAGGTAGGCGACACACCCACAGTAGGATGACGCGCCGTACCAAGGAGTGAACAATGAGAGAGTGAACAGTGAACAATGAAAGAAGCCTGCCGTAGGTAGGCCACAAGGGTTCTTGCTCAGGCAAGCGTCCCTACGGGCCGAGCGGCCAGCCATGAGCGTAGCGTAATGGCTGGATTGGGCAGTACGCACGATGCCTGCCGTAGGTAGGCGACACCTGCAAACGTGGCTGTATTCATCCCTGGGATGCCATCCATCCGCTACGATGTCCAGCCATCACGAGCCGCCCCATCGCATTACATTCTCCCTGCGGGAAATAAACAACGAACAATGAACAATAACCACAACACTTCAACCAAATACGCACAGAATATGGAGGATTCGCCCGACGGAAGGTATAAGCCGCTCATTTATAGCGGAAAGAAAATGGGGGGGTAAAATCTACGCCGTCCTCTCCGCTATGCACAACGAGATAGCCGCCCTCCGTGCGGAGGTGGCGGCACTCCGTGTGCAGTTGGCCCCCGCTTCGGTGCAGGGGGATGTGGAGCTTCCCGTCCCCGAAGAGACGTGGGTCGCGTTGGAGGCCGAGGGAATAGTAAATGCGGAGCACATCCCCACATGCTCCCGTGCCGAAGCCGCCGTGCTGGCCCACCTTCTGGGGCGTCGCTACGGCATAGAGGGGTGGGCACCCTTCGAGCGTGCGTGGGGAATACCCCGCCTGCGCAACCATTGGCAGAAAGCGCTAATGAGCAGAAAGACAGACGAACTGATAGGCCGATATGGCAATGTGATAGGCTGCTGATACGTTCAGCGGCCTTTTTTGTGGGTGCGCAACGGGTGCGCACCCTTTTAGAGTCGGTAAGAAGCCGTACTTTTGCACGCTGAAAACCAACATAATTAAGGTACCTCCCGCCACAAGACGCCAGGCACCTCTTTTTATGCCCCAAAGACAACACACAACTTTCAACAACATTACAATAACAAAACACATGACAACAATCACACAAAAGAAACACTACAAAACACCGCATTGCGTGTTCATCTCTTTGGAAGAGGAAGCCGAACTCTTGTCCGTATCAAATCCTGTAGAAGAAGGCGACCAAGCTGACAAAGGATTCGCATCTATTGTCCCACAAAGAGACAGAGACTTTTCGCCTGAATCACCTTGGGGAGAAGATCCTTGGAAATAATATAGAGAGACTTCTTGCTAATAACAACTTTTACAAAAATGAATATGCGCAAATTTTATTTTTTATCAATTATTGCAGGCACTGTGTTTGCCTACAGCTCTTGCACCAACGACTTGGTAGAGGAAGTTTCTGAGAAGATTTCCGAACATGTTCAGACAGGCGCACCTATGAACTTTTCCGCTAAGGTGGGAGGTAAGGCCAACGACAGCAAGTCCCAAACGGGCAAGCGCAAAGTGAATTATGCTGATGAATTCTTCTTTGGCCCAGGTGCCGTAATCCTAAAGTGGGAAACAGGCGACCTGATAGGTGTGGACTGCCCCGACGCCTATGATAAAGATGGTCAGGCTACGCGTGCAGTCTATAAGGTGGAAGACCCTGGAATAGCTGGTAATACTGATGGTTTAGTGAGCTATGGTGGTACTCACCTGTATTGGGGAGCGAATAATATTCATAGAGTATTTTATGGATATCCCGCAGGAAGTATAACCATGGAGGATATAGTAGATACTAGCGAAGATCCCTATGATTTCACTCGCTCATTTACTGCTTCAATAGAACGTGCACAGGAAGGAACAGTTGAAGCAGAAGTCATTCTTGTGAACGGAGAACCTGTTGAAGGTTATCGCGCAGTTGACAAACAAAATATGTTATGTGGAGGCGTGGCATTTGTTGAAAGAGACGAAACAGGGCAGAATGACGCTGTAGAGCTTATATTTGATAGTTACTTCTCTTCTGTCGATGTTATCTTTACTAATTCAGAAGAGGGAGATCTTACTATCAAAGAAGTTGCTATTGAGATGGATAAAGACGATCCTGATAATAAAATATCCGCATTGTCAGGAACCTGTAGTGGAAATATGTATTGGGGTGTAGATCATTTGTTGACACTTGATGCGATTACCCCTAAAGAAGGCGATTCATACCCTGATGTATCCATCAAAGTTAAAGGACAGGATGCAGAGACCTTTGCTTTGCCGAAGGGCAAGTCGCTTTCTGTTGTACTGTGTATGTTGCCAGACAGAGAACCGACAGGAACCATTGGTACTGGTCAAGAAGACAAAAAGTACGGCCGCTATATGGTTGGTAAATTGAAGGTAACGTACAGTTACGGTGACGAAATAGAACAGACGAAATATTTGGATATTTCTGGCATCTATTGGATTAACACCCGCAACAGAATCGATGTTCCAACTTTGCCACACGCAAAGTAAATTGAACTCACTTTCTTCTAAGGAAATATATCCACAAAGATATATAATTTGTATTAATTGATTTTGGAGTTGTAGGGTGCGCGAGCATACGAACCTCCGTTTAATTGCTAAAAAATGGGCCGCAGAGTGCGAGAGCATACTGCGGCCTTTTTCTGCGCCAATGTGCGGCAATGCGCAAATATCCCGTAGGGAGCGGCTGGAAGCCGCTACTTTCAGTAACCGGGTACGAAGTGCCCGGTGTATGCTGTACGGGGAGTGGCTGGCTGGAAGCCAGTACCTTGTTTTTCCAAGGTAGTGCCTTCCAGGCACGCATAGGGGGAGAGACATTTATCCGGCAGCATCGCCTACGTCGATGCAACCGGTTACTAAAGTAGCGGCTTCCAGCCGCAGGTGCAACAAATTGGAGGGTAGGGCACACAAGCCCTACATCGCCTACGTCGATGCAACCGGTTACTAAAGTAGCGGCTTCCAGCCGCAGATGCAACAAATTGGAGGGTAGGGCACACAAGCCCTACCCTCCGCTATGTCGTCCTTTCAGGACTTACTGGCCGTTTATTTATCGCTGGGGCCGAGCATGGTGGTGGGGTCGAGCCATGCCTTGATGTCCTTCTTGCTGAGGCCTTGCTCTTCGGCAACCTTGGCCACGCTCTTGCCGCTCACGAGGGCTTCCTTGGCTATCTTCGTGCTGGCCTTGTAGCCGATGTGGGGGTTGAAGGCGGTGACGATACCGATGGAGTTCATCACCATCTCCTTGGTGTGTTCGGCGTTCACGGTGATGCCGTCCACGCACTTGGTGCGGAGGGTGTTCATGGCGTTGATGAGCCACTCGATGCTCTCCATGATGCACTGGGCGATGACGGGCTCCATGACGTTGAGCTGCAACTGGCCGGCTTCGGCGGCGAAGCTGACGGCGGTGTCGTTACCGATGACCTTGAAGCATACCTGGTTGGTGACTTCGGGGATGACGGGGTTCACCTTGCCGGGCATGATGCTGCTGCCGGGAGCCATGGGAGGCAGGTTGATTTCGTGGAGGCCGCAGCGGGGGCCGGAGGCCATGAGGCGGAGGTCGTTGCAGATTTTGCTGAGCTTCACGGCGAGTCGCTTGAGGGCGCCGCTGTAGGCCACGTAGTCGGCGGTGTCGGGCGTGGCGGCGATGAGGTCGGAGGCGAGGTAGAGTTCTTCGCCGAAGGCCTCGGTCATGCGGCGGGTGCAGAGTTCTGCATATCCCTTGACGGCGTTGAGGCCGGTGCCGATGGCGGTGGCGCCCATGTTGATGGTGTGGAGGAGGTCGGCGTTGCGATGGAGGTTGGCTACTTCGTCGGCGAGGGTGTTGGCGAAGGCGGTGAACTCCTGTCCGCAGGTCATGGGCACGGCGTCCTGCAGCTGGGTGCGGCCCATCTTGATGATGCCGTCGAACTCTACGCCCTTTTGGCGGAAGCTCTTGACGAGGGTCTTGAGGGCACGCTCCAGACGCTTGTTCATGAGGATGAGGCCGAGGCGGATGGCGCAGGGATAGGCGTCGTTGGTGCTCTGGGCGCAGTTTACGTGGTCGTTGGGGGAGCAGTATTTATACTCGCCGCGCTTCTTGCCCATCAGTTCGAGGGCGCGGTTGGCGATGACCTCGTTGGCGTTCATATTGACGCTGGTACCGGCACCGCCCTGCATCATATCGACGGGGAACTCGCGGCGATGTTTGCCGGCGATGAGTTCGCGGCATACGGCGATGATGGCGTCGGCAATCTTGGCGTCGAGCACGCCGAGCTCCTTGTTGGCCTGTGCGGCTCCGAGCTTGACGTAACCCATGGCCTTGATGTAGTCGGGGTAGTCGTACATGTGGGTGTGGGAGATCTTGTAGTTGTTGCAGGCGCGTTGCGTCTGTACGCCGTAGAGGCGTTCTGCGGGTACCTGGAGTTCGCCGAGGAGGTCGGATTCCAGACGGTAGTTCTTTTCTGCCATAGCTTTTAAGGTTTTTAGGTTATTAGGTTATTAGGTTATGGGTTGCCCCTCGAATGAGGGGGTCTTTAGTTTTGCACGGCGAAAATAGCAATAAAAATGTAAGGCAGCAAATTTTTGTGCGTTTTTTTGCACCTTTGGCTGTTTTCTGGCTTCTGCGAGGGTGAAAAAGGGGGTTCTTGCTTTGGCAAGGCCCCCTGATGTGTCTTCTTTATTTTAGGATGTTGATGCGCCCGTCGGGCTTGGCGTAGTTGTCGGGTATGGTACCCTTGAATTGCTTGGTGATGTGGCTGCACATTATATCGACGAGGGTAGTTCCCGTGTCGCGCACGTCGGTGCATCCGGCGAGCATGGCTTCGCCGCCCTTGTTGAGGAGCAGGTAGTTGTTGGCGGCTATGGTGTAGGTGCGGTCGGGGGCGACGGGACGGTACTGACCTGTGGTGCGGTCGAGAATTTGGAGGTCGCTGACGCGGCGTGGGGAACCTTCGGCGATGCCGGTGAAGAAGCCGTTGTTATCCCATTGGATGTTGGCCACGACGCTGGGATTTACGGTGAATTTCATTCCGCTTACCTGTGTGAAGCTTCCGTTATACTCGGGCAACTTGCACATACCCACTTCAAGGGCATCAAGCAACTGCTGGCCGGTGAGAGTGGCGGTAACCAATGTGTTGCCGAAAGGACTGACCTCGTATATATCGGCATAGGTGAACTCGCCTGCCTTGATGTTGGTACGCAGACCTCCGCCGTTGAGGATGGCTACGTCTGCCTGTGCTTGCTGGCGTATGATGTCGGTCAGCAGGTCGCCCATAGTGGTTTCCTCCCTGCGCGAGAGCCTCTCGCCGTTTTCTCCCAGAGTGATGATGTCGAAGGGCGTTTGGCCTATAACGCGTTTTTTGAGGTCTTCAACCTGTTTGTTCTCCTGATCGACGACCTGCCGTACTTTTTCGTCTATGGGGGTGTAGCGTTCCGTGCTGACAAGTTGGGAGTGGAACGTACCCTGCTTATCAAGGGTGAGCACGCCCATGTATTGGAACTTGGTGCCGGTAGAGGTTACAAGCACGGGCTTGCCCTCCTTGTTGTACATAACGGTATCGGGCAGTACGCTATGGGAGTGGGCATCCAGCAACACGTCTATGCCTGTGGTGGCCGCTACGAATTTGGGGGAGGTATAGACATCGGCTTCATCGAGGCCGAGATGGGTGAGGGCGACGACGTAGTGGGCCCCTTCGCTGCGTGCCTTATCGACGTAGCGCTGAACATATTGTGCCAGGTCCTGACCGTGGAAGTCGTAGATGTAGTTGCCCTTGTCGTCGGTAAAGAAGGTGGGCGTGGAAGTGCTGATTGTGGCAGGAGTTGAAATGCCGATGTAGGCCACCTTCACCTTGCCGTATTCCTTGATGGCGTATGGCGTGAATATGGGTTCAGGGCTGGCTGTGGTGCAGAAGTTGCAGCACACCGTGGTGGCGGAGAGGCTTTTGGTACATTCCAAAAGGTTGGGTACGCCGTAGTCGAACTCATGGTTGCCTGGCAGGACGTAGTCGTAGCCTACGGCATTCATAATGTTGATGATGCTTTTTCCCTGCGTGAATGCGCCGATGGTGCTGCCTTGGATGAAGTCGCCGCTGCTGACGGTGGTTACATAGGGCGAGACGCTGCGCTTCTCGTTGCGCAGGGCAGCGAACTTGGCATAGCCGTCCACGGCACAGTGGACGTCGTTTTCGTAGAGCACGTAGATGTCCTGAGTGGGGAGAGGCTTGTCCTGCTTGGTCGTGTCGCCATCGTCGCAAGCCATACAAAGGCTTAGGGCGATGAGGGCGGAAATGATAGTGTTTGTTTTCATTGGTTTTAGAAATTTAAAGGTTGTTGTGTAATGCTTCGGGCGTTTCCCGAGGCTATGGGTGTGCTATTGGAGCGTGTCGTTTTGGGGCGGCCGGTTGGTTTCGTCGGGCATGGGCGTGAAGCCCTTGGAGCGTTTCACCTCATACTGTGTCATGGCTTCGTTGGAGCGGAAGTGGTCGCCTTCAAGCTGTTGGGTGGCGGTGGTTACTTTCATGTAGGCATCGGAGTAGAACTCGTGGCGGTCCATGTCCCAATAGAGGAGCGAGGTGGCGAAGGTGGTGTGTTCGGCCAGATTTTCGATGAACACGCGGCCACGCAGTTCCCACAGGTTTTGGTCGTACCAGTAGGCGGTGTCGGCTGTGATGTGCATATCGACCTTGAAGTAGTTGTTGAACCTTTCAAGGAAGATGCCTTTGGGAAAGGTCTGTCGCGGCGGGTCGGTCTTGTCGTACACCTGCCACTCCTCGGCAATGACTTTATAGCGCATCACGCCGGAGTCGCTTATCATCTTGGAACAGCCGTAGGTGGTCATTACGGGCAGAGAATCGCGGTTGGTGAGGGCTGCTCCCTCGGGCGGAGCCTCGGTGCCGCACGCTGCCACCAGCAGATGAAGAAGGCTGAGCAGGATATAGACAGCCGTACACGACGTGAGGGTGCGGAGGGACATAGGGAATGGCAAATTACCGTTTTTAATGTACGCGCCACTGTGAGAACCACTCCTCATTGAAGTTCACTCCCACGCACAGGCGAAGGTAGTTCTCCTTGATTTGGCCGGCGAAGGCGGGTTGTACGCGCTCATACTGGAGGGCAATGTTCACGGAACTGCGTGCGCCGAACAGATTCATGATGGGGAGGTTCACGCCCGCTGTGGCCAGATAGCTCATGGGGCCTTTCTCTAACGCTGCGGTGCCGGGGCGAGCCACATTGGCGTATGGCGTGGTGACGGCAAAGCCCAAGCGGTAGCTCACGTATTCGCGCCATTTCATGCCTTTGCCCAACGGGCGGTATTCCACGCCGAGGGCAAAGCGGTGGCTGTCGCGGAAGTTGCCTTGTTGCACCTTGTATTGCTCCTTGCCGTAGGCATCGGTCGTGGCCCAAGGATAGCGGCACTCGCCCCATTTCTGGAACTCGTAGTCGGCAGCCACGCGCAGGCGTCCGTTATGCTCCCAACTGAGGCCGGCGCCTATGGTGTGAGGCAGTTGGAAGGCATTGGCCACGGAGGTGGTGTCGAGGCTGACTATCATGTCGGCGCGGCGGTTGATTTTATGTCCCAGCGAGTAGCTTGCACCGGCCACGAGGCGGTTGCCCTCGCCCAGGGGGATGTAGCCTTGAAGGCCGAGGTCCAGCTTGTAAGTGCGGGGGCTACTCTGGTAGCTGCGCAAGCTGGAGGTTACGGAAGCATCGCTGTAGGTGATGGCGGAGGAGTGGTTGATGCTGCCCCACACGAAGCCGATGTTGGCACCCACGCTGACATAGCGGCAGGGCATCCAACCCGCACCCAGATAGACCTCTTGCAAGCCGCCTTCGCCCACATAGGCCGAGGTGGCCACTACGTCAGAGCCTTGGCTGTAGCTCTCACTGATGGTCTTGGACGACATAGTGCTGTAGCCCACGGCGCTCAGGGGAAGTATGCCCACGCTCACGCCAACACGGCGACTTACCTTGAAACCTGCCGTGGCATAGTCGAGCGTGGCGGTGGTGGCGTTGATGCGTGCGCCACCGCTCTTGTAGATGGATTGCTGGAGCGAACCGCCTATATCAAAGATAAAGGAAAGGGAGTCTATCTGCGCGTAGGACGCAGGGTTAAGGGGATTGACCTCGTTGCCGCGCGACGTACCGAAGCCTACGCCGGCCATAGCGGAATTGAAGCCCACCTGACGTGTGCCCAGTTTGCCAATGCCGTAGCGGGAGTAGGGGGAAATCATGCCGTTGTCTTCTGCTGTGGCAGGGAGGAGGATGAGCACGGCTGCAAGAGCCGCGAGGAGCGTTCTGCTGAGTTTCATTTGTGCGGGTATATACTTTTGCGTGGCAAAGATACAAATAAGTGGGCGGAATGCAAAGAAAGCCGTGGCTTTTCTTGTGTGTTTCTGAAGGAGGATGCCTAAAACCGTAGTTTGAGGTGGCGAATGGACAGGCAAAAAGCCAATGTGTCCGTTGGCTTCGGGCGCTGTCTGGCGGAAGACTTGTGTGGGTGAGCGCGGAGGGAACTGTTAGTGGAATTGGGGGAAATAGGAAAACCCTATAGGACAGGGAAAACTATTGCATAGGATAGGAATACCTGTCGTATAGGGTTGTTGCTCGTGGCGTATGGAATAGGAAATACTGGCGTATGGGGTGGGGGAGAATGGCCCTACGTTCTGTGTTGCGGAAGTTTGGAGCCGAAGCTCAAGTCGCCGGCATCGCCAAGCCCCGGTACGATGTAGCTTGTGTCGTTGAGCGTGGGGTCGATGGCTGCCACCCAGAGTGTTATGTCCGGTGAAGGAAACCTTTCCTTCAGATAGTCGATGCCCTGCTGGCTGGCTACTACGGCGCAGAGGTGCAGACGGTGCGGCGTGCCGTTTGTAAGGAAGGCCTTGTGGGCCGTTTCAAAACTTTTGCCCGTGGCCAGCATGGGGTCTGCCAGAATGAAGGTGCAGCTGTCCAGGCAGGGCGAGGCCAGATAGTCGAGCTTGATTTCCACTTCGCCTGCTTTCGGATGGGCATCTGCTCTGCCCTCCACGCGGTAGGCAGCCACGAAGCCGGCTTCAGCGCCGTCAAGTACTTGCAGGAATCCGTCGTGGAAGGCTAAGCCGGCGCGTAGGACGGTGCCCACTACGATGCGGTTTTGCGGCAGGTTGATTGTGGCCGTTCCGAGGGGCGTATGGACATCGGTGGCGGCATAGTCGAGCGTCTGGCTGATTTCGTAGGCCATGATGCGGGCAATGCGTGTCAGGTTGTGGCGGAAGCGGGTGCGGTCCTGCTGCATCTGCTTGTCGCGTAGTTGAGCCATATAGGCGGCCACGATGCTGTTGCGTTCAGCCAAATTGATTACTTCCATAATGTAATGTTATCTTAATTCTCTAATTTGCTAATTCTCTCATTCGCTAATTTCCTACTTCTCTCATTTACTCAATATCCAGCGCCAGACCTTCGTTGGCCAGAAGTGTGTCGGGGAACACGGCCTTGGCTTCGTCGAGGAGCGGCGTCTCATCCGTGTAGCGGGCAGAGAAGTGTCCTATCAGCAGGCGACGGGCATGGGCATCGCGGGCCACTTGTGCGGCCTGTGCCGCTGTGGAATGGCAGGTTTGGCGGGCGCGGAGGGCTTCGGTAGAGGCAAAAGTAGCCTCGTGGTAGAGTAGGCTGACCTCCTTCACCAAGGCAGCCAGCCCGGGAAGGTATTGCGTGTCGGAACAGTAGGCATAGCTGCGCGGAGGGGCAGCAGGGCGGGTGAGGGCTTCGGACGGCCACTCCTTCCCCTCTCCGTCAATCCAGCCGGCACCCTCCTTGATGCCTTGAATGGCGTAGGTGGGAATGTGGAGGTAGTCTATCATGTCGCGGCGTATGTGGGGAAGCAAGGGCTTCTCGTCGAAACGGTAGCCGCAGCAGGCGATGCGGTGGGACAGGGGAAGGGTGCTGACGCTCAGCGACCTGTCTTCATACACGATGCTGTGGGTGGCGGGATTGACTTGGTGGCATACCACATCGAATTCCAGCCCGGGGCAGAAAAAGTCCAGCCATGGGCCGAGCACGCTTCCCAAGTCGTCGGGCGCATAAATGTGTAGGCTCTGCGTGCGGCCAAGCATACTGAACGTGCTTATAAGCCCCGGCAAACCGAAAACGTGGTCGCCGTGCAGATGACTGAGAAAAATGGCTGAAATACGGGAGAAATTGATACCATAGCGGCGCAACTGTGTCTGTGCTCCTTCGCCGCAGTCAATCATAAAGAGCTTGTCGCGCACATTCAGCACCTGACACGCGGGATGGTGCTTCAGGGTGGGCATGGCACTGCTGCAGCCGAGAATGTGTACGCGGAAAGTTTCCATTGTGTCTGATTCCCCACTCGCTTGCGAATAAACCCTACTCGTTTTTTTTCACGGAGGGTGTGCGTTGGGATTTATTCTATAGGTCCTTGCCTTCTCCGATGGACTGTTTCCTTATTTAATCTGGCTCACCTTCACTTTGGTGATACGCCGCATGTCGAGGGCAAGAACCTCGAAGCGCAATCCTTGATAGACAATGCTTTGGTGGAGGCGGGGAAAGTCGTCGATAAGTCGGAGTACAAGGCCGGCCAATGTCTCGGCCTCGCCAGCCACTTTTTCAAACTGCGCCTCGTTGAGGCCCATCGTGGCGTAGAAATCCTCCAGTTCTACCTTGCCCTGAAAAATGTACTGGCGATCGTTAATACGGGTATAGAGGCGTTCTTCCTCATCAAACTCATCGTTAATCTCACCCACGATTTCTTCGAGGATGTCCTCCATCGTAACAAGCCCTGACATAGACCCGAACTCATCCACCACTATGGCAATGTGTACCTGGTTCTTCTGAAAGTCGCGCAAGAGGTCGTCTATCATCTTGGATTCAGGCACATAGAGCGGCTTCCTTACCAGATGTTGCCAGCGGAAACCTTTGGGTTCGCGCATGTAAGGCATCAGGTCTTTAATGTAAAGGATGCCTGCCACCTCGTCCGAATCCTTGTCGGCGAACACGGGGTAGCGCGAATAATTGTTGCTGAATACGCACTTCAGCACTTGCTGGAAAGTGGCGTTCTGCTGTATGCCCACGATGTCCACGCGCGGGGTCATTACCTCGCCTGCGCTCTCGCTTCGGAAGCGCAACACGCCTTCCATGATGGCGCGGTCGTTGGCATCAATATCTTGCGGTACCTGTTCTTCGAGGGCAGGCTTGGATGTTGGGCTTTTCTTGAAAATGTTGAACATAGGCGTTGGGCGAATGTGCTAATTCCTCATTCGCCGGTTGGCGTCTTCTTGGGCGAGAGCATTTCCATTTCATTCACCCACACTTCGGTAACGTAGCGCTCCACGCCGCGCTTGTCGGTGTAGGAGCGGGTGCGCAGTTGTCCCTCCACATAGAGTTTGTCGCCCGTGTGGACATACTGTTCCACAATTTCGGCCAGCCTGCGCCAGAACAGCAGGTTGTGCCATTCGGTTTGATCGGGAACTTGGGTGCCGTTGGGGAGGGTGTAGCCTTTCGTGGAAGTGGCCAGCCGTACTTGGGCTGTACACACGCCTCCTTCCAGATAGCGGACTTCGGGGTCTTTCCCTACGTTTCCGATGAGCATCACTTTGTTCATCTTATGCGGTCAATGGAGCGGATGAGACGTTCGTCGGCACGGATGGCACGCCAGGCCAGGAAGATAAAAGGCAGGGCGGCGACTGTCCAAAAGTAAAAGAACAGGGTGGCCAAGGTCGTGAACATCATGGACAGGCATAAGGCCATTTGCGACTTGCGGTACTTATAGAAGAAGATGCAGATGAGGGCATCGCAGCAAAGGAGGGCGCAGAGGGCAGCTCCGACATAAACCATGGCGGTGTCGGCCCACTTGATGATAATCTGACCGTCCACGGCACCTGAGAGGCTCAGGTAGGTACACGCGGCGGCTATAAGGACTACGGCCAGGAGGTAGAGGGTTTGTATGCGCTGTATCATGGGCGTGAGCTTAGATGTCCTCGTCCAGTAGATTTTTCTGCTTGGCGGGGTTACGGTGATAGACACGTCCGTGGAGGAACTCGTCGGCGGCCATCAGCGTGGCTTTGGGCAGGCGCTCGTAGTATTGTGAAATTTCAATCTGCTCGCGGTTTTCGGAATTGTCGTCCAGACCGTCTCCGCTTGAAGCGAACTCGCGGAGCTTTTTGCTGAGGTCTTCCTTGATTTCGCTGCTGATTTGGTTGGCTCTCTTGCTCATGATTGCCACGCTCTCGTAGATGTTGTCGGTGCCTTGGCAGAAGTCCATGACGTTGTGTGTTACCGTGTTGGTCGGTGCCTTGCTTTTCTTGTAATCCATTTGGTAAGTATAATGAATAATAAATAATGTGCAACTTGTCTGTTTACAAATCCTCGTCATGCTTCTCCCATTTCTTGGCGCTCTCATACATGGCTGTGGCTTTGGGCATGAAAGATGATTCGGGGTATTCTGTTTGGAAACCGAAGAATTCGTCAATGGCATCCTGATAGCGCACAGGTTGCTTGGCTGCGATAGAGTGTGCGGCCAGCTCAAACTTGGCTTTGAGCACCAGTATGCTCAGGTCTTCGCGTCTTTTGCTGTAGGGGTGTTCGCGAATGGCGTTCTGAGCCGTTACGATGCAAGCCTGATAGTTGCTCTCGCCGTTGGAGGAGCAGTTGCCGAAATAGTCGCCCAGGTCGTAGTAGAGCTTGGCACTGAGATATTCCTTTTCCACCAGCTTGTCCTGCAGGCTGAATATGCAGTTTTGCGCCTCGGTGCGGTACTTGCTGTTGGGAAAGGCTTCAATGAAGTTGCTGAACTCTGTTACGGCGTTGTAGGTGTCGGTTTGGTCAAGGCGCGGTTCGGGAGTGCTCTCATAGAGGGCCTTTCCCGCATAGAAGCGAGCCTCTTCGGCCAGACTGCCGCGCGGGTAGCTCTGATAGTAGCGCTTGAACACTTGGGCGGCAGAAGCATAGTTATGCCCCTCAAAGTTGGCCATGCCAAGCAGGAAAAGGCATTCTTCGCCCTTATCGGTGCCTTTGGTGGGCATGATAAGTTCGTTCAGAAGTTCGGCGGCCCGCCCGTATTGCCCCACGGCATAATAGCCCTTGGCGGCTTCATAGCGGTAGTTGCTGTCCGTGCTTTTCAGCACCTTTGAGTAGTCGCCACAGCCGCACAGCGTCAGAAGCAGGCCCATGAGGACGGTTCGTATGGTAGTTTGCATCGTTCTGTCAATTTGGCCGCAAAAGTACAAAAAAACTCCGACATAGCCAAATGATTCATGAAAAAAGAGCAGGAGAAAGCCTGCGCGTGGGTGCGGGCGGCTCTTTCCTCACGTGCCGATTAGGGAATTAGCAAATTAGCAAATTAGGGAATGGGGCCCTCCCCGGGGGAGTTGGAGGGGTATTAAGGGGGTAATTGGCTGCCCATACTGCGGTTAGGATGAAAAAACGGGGCGGCGGGTATGGTTATGTCGGCAGTTTTTGTTAATTTTGCGGCCAATAGACGTTATGTTATGAACACTTACGAAGAATTTCGCCGTCCGGGCCGTATAGAAGTCATTTGCGGCAGCATGTTTTCCGGCAAGACGGAGGAACTTATCCGCCGTTGCCGTCGCGCCGTGTTTGCCAAGCAGCGCGTAGAGATTTACAAGCCCGGCGTAGATGTGCGCTACTCCGAGGAAGACGTGGTCAGCCACGATGGCGATGCCATACAGTCCACCCCCGTGGAATCCTCACAGAGCATCCTCCTCATGGCCACCGAAGCCGAGGTGGTGGGTATTGATGAAGCACAGTTTTTCGACGAGGGCATTGTTCATGTCTGCAACGAACTGGCCAATCAGGGCAAGCGCGTTGTGGTGGCCGGCCTCGATATGGACTTCCGGGGCATACCCTTTGGCCCCATGCCGGCCCTATTGGCCATTGCCGACGATGTGCTCAAGGTTCACGCCATCTGCGTGCGTTGCGGGCATCTGGCCCGCCATTCCCATCGCATCGTGAACGATGACCGCCTTGTCGTCCTCGGCGAGACGCAAGAGTACGAGCCCCTCTGCCGCAAGTGCTACAATGAAATCAAAAGGCAAAATTAGCAAATTAGGAAATGAAGCTCCCCCTCCGCCCTTCGGGACATCTCCCCCTGGGGAGGCAGATGGGGGCAATGAATCACGGGGGGCATGATGCCCCTCGGTTTTTGGGCTCCTAAAACCACTGAAATTGGTGTTTTTTAGCCTTGATTTGCGGTGTTTTCGATGTCGGCGGGCGTGAGCGGGATGTGTAGATGATTGATTTTCGTAAAGTTAAGAAAATCGGTTACTCGGTAACACGGTAACACAAATCGCTTATAGGGGGGAGGGGGTAAAAGTTAATATATATTAAAATTTTTCGCTCTCATTTTTCACGGGTGTTACCATGTTACCGTGTTACCGAGTAACTGTACTCCCCTAGAAAAAGTTGAATGGATTTGTACTATAAACCTGAGGCTAATTGAATGAATGTCCCGCTATGTAAGAATGTTTTCCGAGAAACAGGTCTTTCGAGCTTCACCGAAGCATAGTTTTTTTCTTTAAGTCAGGACTTTTTCTGCGTGAAACAACAGTGTTTCACAGTGAAAGAGCGAACAGTGAACAATTAAAATTAGAAAAATTTCACAGGCTTCCTCATTTGCTCATTTGCTAATTTGCTCGTGCCAAAAGCCCCCTGTTGGGGCAAGAGCCCGCTCTTGAGCGGGGAGGGCCTGCGGACAAACGGGATGGCGACAGCCAGAAAGGGGCCGAGGGGGGGAGGTGCCCAAAGGGCGGAGAGGGTTCCTAATAGGCTGATTTCCTAAGGTTCCCCAGAAGGGGGGGGGCTATAAATGCTAAAGTCTCCTGCAGCCTTTTACGATTGCAGGAGACTTCTAAATGAGTGTAATCAATTAAGAGCCGGTGATTACGTGTGGCTCACGGCCTATCAACGCTGTCTCGCTTTCTTTTTATGTCGCACCGGCCGACGTTGCACTACGCGCAGTGGGCTGACGTCCGACGGAAAGTTGGCGACCTTGATTGGGCTTAATGATTGAGAGCCAAATCAACGTTGACGGCGCAAGCGACGGAGCAACCTACCATGGGGTTGTTGCCGATGCCGAGGAAGCCCATCATCTCTACGTGGGCAGGCACGCTGGAGGAACCGGCGAACTGCGCGTCAGAGTGCATACGGCCGAGGGTGTCGGTCATACCGTAGGAGGCGGGGCCGGCGGCCATGTTGTCGGGGTGCAGGGTGCGGCCCGTGCCACCGCCGGAGGCTACGCTGAAGTAAGGCTTGCCAGCGTGGATGCGCTCCTTCTTATAGGTGCCGGCCACGGGGTGCTGGAAGCGGGTGGGGTTGGTGGAGTTACCCGTGATGGAAACGTCAACGTCTTCCTTCCAAAGGATGGCCACGCCTTCGCGAACGTCGTCGGCGCCGTAGCAGTTTACGGCAGCACGGGGACCGTTGCTGTATGCGGTGCGGCTCACTTCCTTCAGTTCACCGGTGAAGTAGTCAAACTTGGTCTGCACGTAGGTGAAGCCGTTGATGCGGCTGATGATCATAGCGGCGTCCTTGCCCAGGCCATTGAGGATGCAGCGGAGGGGCTTGTCGGCGGGTCTTGACTTGTTGGCCATCTGTGCAATCTTGATGGCGCCTTCGGCGGCAGCAAAGCTCTCGTGGCCGGCGAGGAAGGCGAAGCACTTGGTGTCGTCGGAGAGCAGACGGGCGGCGAGTTCGCCGTGGCCGATACCTACCTTGCGGTCGTCAGCCACGGAGCCGGGGATGCAGAAGCTCTGCAGGCCTTCACCGATATACTGGGCTGCCTCAACGGCGTTCTTTGCCTTTTCCTTGAGAGCGATGGCGGTACCTACGACATAGGCCCACTTGGCGTTCTCAAAGCAAATCATCTGGGTCTCTTCGCAGGTCATATAGGGGTCGAGACCGGCGGCGTCGCAAATCTGATTGGCCTCTTCAATGGAAGAAATGCCATGTTTGTTCAAACAAGCGAGGATCTGAGCCATACGGCGATCCTGGGATTCAAATTTTACTTCTCTAATCATGGCTATTATTCTTTACGGGGGTCAATACTCTTCACTGCGCCGTCCTCGGCCTTGGTGCGGCCGTAGGTGCCGGTGACACTCTTCAGGGCCTCGTCGGCAGGTACGCCCTTCTTGATGGCGTCCATAAACTTGCCCATGTGAACGAACTCGTAGCCGCATACCTGGTCGTTCTCGTCGAGGAACATCTTGGTGATGTAGCCTTCGGTGAGCTGGAGGTAGCGGGTGCCCTTAAGCTTGGTGCCGTAGAGGGTACCGGTCTGGGAGATAAGACCCTTACCCAGGTCTTCCATGCCGGCGCCGATGGTGAGGCCTCCTTCGGAGAAGGCGCTCTGCGTGCGGCCATAGACAATCTGGAGGAAGAGTTCGCGCATAGCGGTGTTGATAGCGTCGCAAACGAGGTCGGTGTTCAGGGCTTCGAGGATGGTCTTGCCGGGCAGGATCTCGCTGGCCATAGCGGCGGAGTGGGTCATGCCGGAGCAGCCGATGGTTTCAACGAGGCATTCCTCGATGACGCCTTCCTTCACGTTCAGCGTGAGTTTGCAGGCGCCCTGCTGGGGAGCGCACCAACCCACACCATGGGTCAGACCACTGATGTCCTTGATTTCTTTTGCTTGTACCCACTTGCCTTCCTCGGGGATAGGAGCGGGTCCATGGTTGGGGCCTTTGGCCACGCAACACATGTTCTGTACTTCGTGTGTGTATTGCATAATGTTAATTAAAAAGGGGTTGTTTGTTAATGGGTATATGCCAATATCTGAAATCACACAGGCATGTTGCCGTGTTTCTTGGGCGGATTGCTTACGCTCTTGTTGCGGCAGCACTCCAAAGCTTTGACAATGGCCTTGCGAGTCTCAAAAGGTTGGATGATGTCGTCAATGTAGCCCAACTCTGCAGCGCAGGATGGGTTGGCAAATTTATTCTCATATTCTTTAATTCTGTCGGGGAGTGTCTCGGGCGGCTCCTTGCGGTAAAGTATGCTGGCTGCGCCTCGGGCTCCCATGACGGCGATTTCGGCTGTGGGGTAGGCCAAGTTGATGTCGGCTCCAATTTGCTTGGAGTTCATGACGATGTAGGCTCCACCGTAGGCTTTTCTGGTGATGAGCGTGATTTTGGGGACCGTGGCCTCGGCAAAGGCATACACGATTTTTGCTCCGTGGCGGATGATGCCGCCGTGCTCCTGCCGGATGCCGGGAAGGAAGCCCGGTACGTCTTCGATGGCGATAAGGGGGATGTTAAAGCAATCGCAGAAGCGGATAAAGCGTGCGGCCTTGTCGCTTGCGTCAATGTCAATGGCTCCGGCCAGCTCCTGTGGCTGATTGGCGACGAAGCCTACAGTGTGGCCGGCGACCCTGCCATAGCCTATCACGATGTTTCTGGCGAAGCTTGGTTGTATCTCAAAGAAATACTGGTGGTCGCAAATGGGCTCAATGATGTTGCGGATGTCGTAAGGAACGTTGGAATCGGTGGGTACGACATTGTCCAGTTCGTGGCACTCACGCGCCGGCTCATCGGTGGCGGGGAATACGGGGGCATCGGACATGTTGTTGGAGGGTAGGAAACCCACCAGTTCGCGAATGGTTAGGAGGCATTCTTCATCGCTGTCGCACATCATGTGGCACACACCCGACTCCTTGGCATGAATGCTTGCGCCGCCGAGGGTTTCCTTGTCGCAATCTTCCTGTGTTACTTGTTTGATGACGTTGGGGCCGGTGATAAACATCTGGCTCTCCTGATTGACCATAAGTATGAAGTCCGTGAGGGCAGGAGAGTAGCAGGAACCGCCGGCGCAGGGGCCCATGATGGCGCTGATTTGGGGTATGACACCCGAAGCCATGACGTTGCGGCGGAATATCTCGGCAAAACCTGTTAAGCTTTCCACGCCTTCCTGTATGCGGGCTCCTCCTGAATCGTTAAGGCTGATAATCGGAGCTCCGCACTTGAGGGCCAGATCCTGAACCTTGGTGATCTTGCGGGAATTGGAGGCACTGAGTGAGCCGCCGAGGACGCTGAAGTCGAAGGCATAGACAAACACTTGCCTGCCGTCAATCTTTCCATAGCCGCTCACCACACCGTCGCCGGCAATACGTTTTTGCTCCATACCGAAGTCGGTGCAATGGTGCTTCACGTATTTGTCCATTTCTACAAAACTGCCCTTGTCGAGCAAGAGGTCTATGCGCTCTCTTACATTGAGTTTTTTTGGAGTCATGCTTTTGCTTCGTTAATGTTGAGTGAAATGAGGACTTGGTCGGCCATCACATTATCGCCTTCCTTGCAGTTTACGGCCAGGACCTCGCAGCCCTTTGCCGCAACGATGTTGGATTGCATCTTCATGGCTTCAAGGGTGATGAGTATGTCGCCTTCCTTCACCGCCTGCCCTTCTTTTACATAGAGCTTAATGATTTTTGAGGGCATGGGTGCTTTTATCTTGTCATCCTGTTCCTGCTCTCGCCCTTTTTTGCGGAGCTTCATGTATTTGGCCTGCGAATCCAGCATGGATATGTCGTAGGTGGAGTAGTTGAGGCTCACTTTGTAGTTTTTCGTACCTTCTTCGTGGACGATGAACGAATTGTAGGATATGCCGTCGGACAGAATGGAGCATTGTCCGTTCTGGAGCATACAGACATCAACGCTATAGACTTTGCCGTCTATTTCAATGTTTACATTATTCTTGTCCTTTGAAAGCAGCGTGACATCCACGATGCGTTCGCCAATTTGAACTTCCATGTGCAGATGTGTGAATGGTTAGATGTTTAGACTCTCAGCACGCCCTTCTGCAGGCCGAAAGCACGCCAGCGGCTGAGTGCCGTGTCGTCCTGCTTCGTTCCTGTGGGCGTTTCGGCATTGTTTTCCTCAAAACGCATCAGGTAATCAATGTAGGCAGCGATGATGGCCATGTTTTCGGCATCGTTGCGATAACCTTTGCGTGGCGTGAGGCGTGAGCGGTTGGCCTCAATGAACGTGGTGTCGTAGCGCCCTTGCTTGAATTGAGGAACATCAATCAGCCGCCGCAGGTAATGGATATTGGTGGTAAGCCCCGTAATTTTGTATTCATAGAGGGCTCGGCGCATCCTTTCTATGGCGTAGCGGCGTTCCACGGCCCATACTATCAGCTTGCCAATCATCGGGTCGTAGTGTACGGGGATTTCGTAGCCCTGATAGACAGCGGCATCAAGGCGTATGCCCATGCCCTGCGGCTCTATCAGCTGACGAATCAGCCCGGGCGAGGGCCGGAAGTCGTTGTCGGTGTCTTCGGCACAGATACGGCATTCTATAGCGTGCCCGCGTTGGTGTATGTCGGTTTGTCTGTAAGGGATTTTCTGGCCGTCGGCTATGCTGATTTGGAGTTTTACGAGATCGATTCCGCATACTTCCTCCGTGATGGGGTGTTCCACTTGCAGACGGGTGTTCATTTCAAGGAAATAGAAGTGCTTCTGGTTGTCCACAAGAAACTCTACGGTTCCAGCCCCGATGTAGCCCACTGCTTTGGCAGCAGCCACGGCAGTGGCCCCCATCTCCTGCCTCAGCTGGTCGTCGAGGAAGGGACTGGGACTTTCCTCCACGATTTTCTGGTGCCTTCTCTGCACGGAGCACTCGCGGTCAAAGAGGTGGATGACGTTGCCGTGCTTGTCGCCTAGTATCTGAAATTCGATGTGGTGCGGTGCCTCTACATATTTCTCAGCATATACGGTGCCGTCGCCAAAGGCTGACAGGGCTTCGCTCTTGGCTGCTTCATAGAAAGTCCCTACCTCCTCGTCGTTGCGGGCTACACGCATTCCTTTGCCGCCGCCACCCATTGATGCTTTGAGTATGACGGGATAACCAATCTTGCGACAAGCCGAAAGAGCTTCTTCGGCAGAGCGAAGTCCGTTGGGAGTACCTGGAACGACGGGAAGACCAGCTGCCGCAATATGTGCTCTGGCCTGTATCTTGTCGCCCATCTGTCGCATGGTCCCGGGCTTCGGCCCAATGAAGATAAAGCCCTCTTTCTCGCAACGCTCGGCAAAGTCGGCGTTCTCCGAGAGAAAGCCGTAGCCAGGATGGATGGCATCCACTTTGTGCTTGTGGGCGGCATTGATAATCTTGTCAATGTTCAGATAACTTTCCATAGAGGGTGCTGGCCCTATGCACTCGGCCTCATCGGCATAGGACACGTGGGGGCTTGTGCGGTCAGCCTCACTATAGACGGCCACCGTGCGGATGCCCATCTCGTAGCAAGAGCGCATGACCCTCACGGCTATTTCCCCTCGGTTGGCTACCAGTATCTTTTTTATCATATAATATATGGAGTGTTATGCTGTATGGTGTTGTCAGTCGCGGCGGAAGATGTCGCGGGTATAAACTTTCTGCTTTACATCGTCAAGCACGGCATCGTAGCGGTTGGCAATGATGGCGGCTGACTGTTTCTTGAAGGCGTCAAGATTGCCCACCACAGGGCTTCCAAAGAAGTTGGTGCCATCGGGCAGGGTGGGTTCATAGATGATGACTGTGGCTCCTTTGGCCTTGAGACGTTTCATCACACCTTGTATGGATGACTGGCGGAAATTGTCGGATTGTGATTTCATCGTCAGACGATAGATGCCTATGACGGGAGCCTGATTGCCCTTACCTTCCAGATGGGAGGCTTCGTATTGGTTGTTGGTGGTGTAACCGTACCAGCCTGCCAGACGGAGCACTTGGTCGGCAATGAAATCCTTGCGTGTGCGATTGCTCTCCACAATGGCGCTCATCATTTGCTGAGGCACGTCTTGATAGTTGGCCAAAAGCTGTTTTGTGTCCTTCGGGAGACAATAGCCACCGTAGCCGAAGGAGGGGTTGTTGTAGTGGAGCCCGATGCGGGGGTCAAGGCCGATGCCCTGAATGATGGCGGCGGAGTCCAAGCCCTTCAACTCGGCGTAGGTGTCCAATTCATTAAAATAGCTGACGCGCAGGGCCAGATAGGTGTTGGCAAAGAGTTTCACGGCCTCGGCTTCCTTTGTGCCCATAAAAAGCACGTCTATATTTTCCTTCACGGCACCTTCTTGTAACAGTTGGGCAAAGGTGTGTGCTGCAGTTTCAAGCAGGGGAAAATCGCACAACTTCGTGAGGGCCTCGTTTTCCGTGCTGAACTCACTTTGTTCAATCAGTTTGGGGCACCCTACGATGATGCGCGAGGGGTACAGGTTGTCGTAGAGGGCTTTACTCTCACGCAAAAATTCGGGCGAGAACAGGAGGTTAAGTCGGGCACCGGCGGACAACTTGGCAGCGTATTTCACATAAAGGCTGCGGCAGTAGCCCACGGGCACTGTACTTTTTATGACTATGACGGCCTGGGGATTGACTTTTAGTACGAGGTCAATGACCTCTTCCACATGGGTGGTGTCAAAGTAGTTTTTCACGGGGTCATAGTTTGTGGGAGCCGCTATAACTACGAAATCGGCATCAGCATAGGCCGCCTCGCCGTCGAGGGTGGCAAATAAACTACCCCTTCCGGCGCTTTGCGCCACCTCCGGGAGGTGCCCCTCGCGGGCGGAGGGGGGAAGTCCCACATGGGGCAAGAGCGAAGTGTCGGCCAGATACTTCTCAATATACTCGTCTTGAATGGGCGATTTACGCCGGTTGATGAGATTGACCTTTTCGGGTACGACGTCAACGGCTGTTACCTGATGGTGCTGTGCCAGAAGCGTGGCTATGCTGAGGCCGACATATCCCGTGCCGGCTACGGCTATTTTGATGTCTTGGAATTTATTCATGGCAAGTCTTATTGGTTGAAAAGACCGAACAGTTCACCGTCTATGCGCGTAACGATTTGAGCAAAGTCTGTGGGACGATTCAGGAAGTCGCAGTTGTCTTTGTCAATAATGATAAGGCGACCGTCGTAGGTCGAAATCCAGTCTTCATAGCGTTTGTTGAGGCCGGAGAGATAGTCAATGCGGATGCCTTGCTCATATTCGCGGCCCCGTTTCTCAATTTGCGCAATGAGGCCAGGTATGCTTGACCGCAAGTAAATCATGAGGTCGGGCTTGGCCACGAGGCTCATCATCAGGTTGAAAAGTTCCGAGTAGTTGTCAAAGTCGCGGTCAGACATCATGCCCATGTCGTGGAGGTTGGGGGCGAAGATGCGGGCATCTTCAAAGATTGTGCGATCCTGCACCACCGTGTCCGTTCCTTGACGGATGTTCACCACGTCCTGAAAGCGTTTGTTCAGGAAGTAAATCTGCAGGTTGAAGGCCCAGCGTGCCATGTCGCCGTAGAAGTCGGACAGGTAGGGGTTGTAGTCCACGCTCTCGAATTTGGGCGTCCAACCGTAATGTTTGGCAAGAAGACGGGTCAGAGTGGTCTTTCCGCTTCCGATGTTGCCTGCAATGGCTATATGCATGGTGCGTTTTGTTTTGTGGTTTGTTGTGAGGGGCCGAACAGACCAAATAGTTCGCTGTCGATGCGGTCGGTAATGGCGGAGAAGTCTTCGGGGATGTGCTGAAAGTCGGAGTGGTCTTTGTCCACCACGATGTAGCGGCCTGGGTATTTGTTGAAGACGAAATCCTCGTAGCTGGCGTTCAGGCCTTTCAGGTAATCCAATTGTATGGTCTGCTCGTAGTCTCGCCCGCGCTTCTGTATGTTGCTGACCAAGTGCGGAATGGAGGCCCGTAGATATATCATTAGGTCAGGCGTGTGTGTAAGGCGAATCATCAGTTGAAATAGCTCCATGTAGGTTTGGAAGTCGCGGTCGGACATGTGGCCTTGGGCGTGATTGTTGGCGGCAAACACATACACGCCTTCAAAGATTGAGCGATCCTGTATCACGGTGTTACCGGCATCTTCCAGTGCCAGCATGTCGCGGAAACGCTCTTTGAGGAAATAGACTTCCATGGGGAATGCCCAGCGTGCGATGTCCGTGTAGTAGTCTTCCAGATAGGGGTTGTAGCTCACGGCCTCATATTGAGGAATCCAGCCGTAATGTTCGGAGAGCATTTCGGTCAGTGTGGTTTTACCGCTTCCTATGTTTCCGGCTACGACGATGTGCATGGAACTTTATTTGAGGGTGCGTATGAGTGAGCAGTGCTTGGCCGCTTCGGCTTCGGCATAGTTCTGGTAAGTCTTGGCTGAGGCCAGGAATAGCTCTGGGGCTTGCGAGGCGTTGTACTGCAAGAGCTGAGCCATAACGCAATGGGCGGCTATTTCGTAGAGGGAGCGTGCGCAGAGGTCGCTGTAGGCAGCATCGTCGGTCTCTCTGACCAATTCTGTGATTTCGGCCAGTTGGTCGTGGAGCTTCACACTGCGTTCCTGCAAGGGGCGTACCTCCTCTGATACGGGTTGCTTCTCCCACTCGCGGCACAGGGCAAGATAGGTGCCGTTCGTGACGAAGCGGATAGCTGCCACCACTTGTAATTGTGTGGTGCCTTCATAAATGGACGTGATGCGGGCATCGCGGTAATAGCGCTGAATGGGGTATTCCTTCATGTAGCCCGACCCGCCGTGAATCTGGAGGCCATCGTAGCAATTCTGGTTGCAGAACTCGGAGTTCATGCCCTTGGCCAGTGGCGTGAGGGCGGTGGCCCATTGGGCGTATTGCTTTTGTTCGGCCCGTTCCTCGGGCGTGAGCTTCTCTCCGGCGACTTTACGCTGGCGTTCAAGCTGTTCCAATGCCTTGTAAATATCAACGTAACGCGCACATTGATACAACAGCGCCCGCCCGGCATCAAGTTTCGCCTTCATCGTGCCCAGCAATTGGCTGACAGCAGGGAACTCTATGATGGGTTGCCCGAACTGTTGTCTGTCCTTGGCGTAGGCCACGGCTTCGTCGTAGGCCGCCTGACTGAGTCCGACGCTTTGCGCCGAAATACCCAGACGCGCTCCATTCATCAGTGCCATGACGTATTTGATAAGTCCCATACGGCGACTGCCCACTATCTCGGCGCGTGCGTTGGTGAAGGTAAGTTCGCAGGTGGGGCTGCCGTGGATGCCCATCTTATTTTCCACGCGGCGCACATCCACGCCGCCGTCCTTTTTGTCGTAGATGAACATGGAGAGGCCGCGTCCGTCTGTGGTTCCTTCTTCAGAGCGTGCCAACACAAGGTGGAGGTCGGCATCGCCGTTGGTGATAAAGCGCTTCACGCCGTTCAGCCTCCAGCAGTCGTTCGCCTCATCGAAGGTGGCTCGGAGCATCACGCGTTGAAGGTCGGAACCGGCATCGGGTTCCGTCAGGTCCATCGACATGGTTTCGCCTTGGCAGACGCGGGGAATGAAGCGTTGGTGCTGGTCGGGCGTACCGAACTCAAAGAGTGTGTCGATGCAGTGTTGGAGACTCCAAATGTTGCTGAATCCCGCATCGCGGCCTGCCACGATTTCGTCGGCCATTGTATAGACCGTTACGGGGAAGTTCAGTCCGCCGTAGCAACGGGGCATGGTCATGCCGCTTGTGCCGGCCTGGTGCATGGCACGGAGGTCATCGGCTGTGCCTTTGGCGTATTTTACGCGGTGTCCAATCAATTCACAGCCTTCGCGGTCGTTGGCTTCGGCATTGTCGGCTATTGTGGTGGCCACCACCTCGCCCACGATGCCCAACACGCGGTCGTAGGAGTCCATCGCGTCGGCATAGTCTGTGGGGGCGTAGGGATAGGTTTGGCTCTCGCCGAAATCACCTTCCCGCAGAGCCACGATGCGTTGCATCAGGGGGTGGGAAAGCTCGAATTTCAGTTCGGGGCGTTCTGTATAACAGTTGTGCATAATGAGTTCTAACAAGGGGTTTGGAGGAGCCTGAGGAGCTTGGGCACCACTTCTTCCACTGTGCCTGCGATGGCGTAGTCGGCTATTTGGTTGATGGGGGCATCGGCATCGCGGTTGATGCTGATGACGAGGCGGCTGTCCTTCATGCCAGCCACATGCTGTATGGCTCCGCTTATGCCGCAGGCTATATAGATTTTGGGGCGCACGGTTACGCCTGTCTGTCCTATCTGCCTGTCCGTTTCGGGGCAGAAACCGGCATCTATGGCGGCTCGGCTGGCTCCCACTTCGCCATGCAGCTCGTGGGCGAGTTGGCGGAGGAGGTCAAAGTTGGCGGCACTCCCTACGCCGTAGCCGCCTGCCACGACGATGGAGGCGTGTTTCAGTTCATTGGGGCATGCGGCCACTTGCTGGCTCAGCACTTCCACGTTGAAATCTGAAGGGCTTACGTAGTCGGCCACGTTGGGATAGACCACTTTGCCTTTATGGGGCGTAGCGCATAGTTCGGCTTTCATCACGCCGCTGCGCACGGTGGCCATCTGCGGCCTGTGGTCGGGATTCACGATGGTGGCTACGATGTTGCCGCCAAAGGCGGGGCGTATTTGGTAGAGCAGGTCATGATAGACCTTGTCTGTGCGCTTGTCGGTATAGTCGCCTATTTCCAGTTCCGTGCAGTCGGCTGTAAGGCCGCTTGTGCAGGCGCTGCTGACGCGCGGCCCGAGGTCGCGACCTATGGTAGTGGCTCCGAGGAGGGCAATCTGCGGATGGCGTTCCCCTATGAGCCGGCTCATAATGCGGGCATGGGGTTGGGTGGTGTAGGGCGTGAGACCTGCACCGCTATATATATATAATGTGTCTACGCCGTAGGGTAGTATCTGCTCCTCCACTTTGTCCTTTATGTCGGTGCCTATGGCCACGGCCTCCAAGTCCGCACCAAGGCGGTCGGCCAGTTCACGGCCTTTTGTCAGCAGTTCCTGTGACACGTCGGCCACGCGTCCGTGCGCCATTTCGCAATATACAAGTACGGGAGCAATGTCCTGACTTCCTGTGCCTTTTGCTTCCACTTTGCCGGGCTTGTCGCAGTCGCATTCGGAGGATGTGCTGGGTGCGGCTTGCAAGTGCTCCGTCAGGAGCCGAGCCACCTTGGCTAAATCGTCATCAGACGCACTCAGCAGACATTTCTCCTTGGCTTTGAAGGCGATGTTGCGAACCTCTTTTACCTTGGTGGGCGAACCGGCCAATCCGCATTGGGCCGTGTCGGCCTTGATGTCGGCCACGCCCCATTGTTGCAGGGGGCCTTCTGCCTGCGGCACGGCTCGTTTGTGGGTCATCAGTAGGCGGGCATTGCAGGGGCGGCAGGGGGCAGCCGTACCGCACACCGTGATGAGGCAGGGTAGGGGAGACTTCACCTCCTCGGTACCGCCGTCAATGCTGCGCGTGGCCAGACAGACGGGCTTGCCGTTGCAACTGTCCACTTCCAGACTTTCGACACAGGTGAGTTGTGTAAGTCCAAGTTTTTCGGCTACTTGCGGGCCCACTTGTGCCGTATCGCCATCGATGGCCTGTCGCCCGCACAGCACGATGTCGGGTATGCCAATCTTGCGAATTGCCTGGCTGAGTGCATAGCTCGTGGCCAGCGTGTCAGCTCCTCCGAGGGCGCGGTCGGTCAGCAGTATGGCCTTGTCCACGCCACGGTAGAGCCCTTCGCGCAGAATTTCGGCAGCGCGTGGCAGGCCCATTGTGAGCATGGTGATGGTCGATCCAGGGTGCTGCTCCTTCAGGTGTAGAGCCTGCTCAAGGGCAGCGAGGTCGTCGGGATTAAACAGCACAGGCAGGGCGCTACGGTTCACGGTGCCCTCTGCTGTCATCGCGTCAGGTCCCACGTCGCGGGTGTCAGGCACCTGTTTGGCGAGAACGATGATATTCAGTGTCATACTATGTGTTTGTGGCGCTCACCGAAGCTTTCTCGCTCCAATGCACACCAATTCGTGCCTGCAAAGTTACGAATAAGCGAGCGAAAAACAAAGGAAGCCGGAGGATTTCTTTGCTTTTCTGAGCGAGAGTATCTAAAAGCGAAGCTTAGAGTTTTTAAATTCAGTATGTCTTGCCCCCCCCCCTCCAACTTCCCTTTGGGGAGAGCCTTGTTTCCTAATTTGCTGATTTGCTAAGATGGCTTCTGTGAGGGGTGCAGGGCGGAAAAGAGGCATTTTTCGGGCTTCTCGGAGTGCTGTGTCAGAAATAATGCGTAATTTTGTAGCGCAAACAAATCGTGAATAAAGAATATGAATAGGCGTAACTGTGAAATCGGACAGGGTGTGAAAGCCCCCCTTGAAGGCGGCTTTTTCTTCTCGGCCGGGTGGTGGCCGATGGCTGTCCTGCTGTTGTTTTTCTTTGGTCATGCGGGTTTAAGTAAGGCTGAAACGGAGGGATTTTACCATACTTATTATGAGGTTGATATGTCGGTTCATCTCGATAATCGCTACACCGTGTGCGAAACAATGGAGGTGGAGTTCTCCACGCCGCACCACGGCCTTGTGCGTGAGTGGCCTCAATCCGTCTATGTAAAGCGTAGGCTTGACAACGGGCGCGGTGCTGTGGTGGAACGTGTCATGCACTACGATGTGAACTTGAAAAACGCCACCGCTTCCGAACACTACGAGTTGGAGTCGGCCGACGGCTTCCAGGTGATGCGCATCGGCAATCCCGATTCCATGGTAACGGGGGCACACGACTATGTGCTTAACTATGATTATGAGGTGGGCAACGACCGTGTGCCTCACGACGACCTCTTCTACTATTCCCTCATAGGCAACGACAATGCTTCGGCGATTAGGGAACTTCGTTTCAACATCCGGTTTGACGCGCCTCTTCCCCCGGAAGCCTTGAAGGGAATCCGTCTGTTCTGCGGCGTGCAGGGCGACACCGTGAACAAGGCTTCGGAACTCATCACTACCCTTTCCGATACCCTTATATCGGGTACCGTGCAGGGACTTTCGCCTCACGAAGCCGTTACGCTCTATGTGCCTCTGCCCGAGGGTTATTTCAGCGCAGTCGATGCCGCAGGCGACAAGGCTGCGGTATGGTGGATACTCACATCGCTGGCCGTGCTGGCACTTGTAATTCTCATGGTGCGCGAATGCAAGCTCCGCAACAATTACACCAAGGTCATAGAATGTTGGCCGCCCGAGGGACTGAGCAGTGCCGACATCGGCTATATCTACGACGCCAAGGTGGATCCGCGCGACATTATCTCCCTTATCCCTTATTTTGCCCACCGTGGCCTGCTCGCCATCGATGCCACCAGTGGCCATCCGGTGCTCAACAAGACGGGTGAAATGCCCGATGGTGCCCCCGACTATCAGCGGAAGTTCTTCAATGCTCTGTTTTCCGATGGCGACAGCTTCGACACGGCTCATCCCTCCTCGCAGTTTGCCAAGGCGTGGCTCTCCATGGAGCGCGGAGTGAAGGCAGCCAACAAAGGCATGGGCAACCGCTATTCGCTACACGTCCTCTGGGGTTTCCTGGCCAGCGTGCTCGTAGTCTTTGCCCTTGGCACGGGCGATGCCACGGGCACCGACACCATTGTGGGCTATGGCATGGTCGTGCTTTTCCTTATGGGCTACATCGCCTTCTCCTCCATGGGATGGTGGGACAGTACGAAAGGGCACACGTTCCGCCGCCTGCTCCTTCTGCTTTCGTGGGGCGGAGCCGTATATGGGCAGTATGCGCTCATCCGCACAGCGCTGGCCGATGTAGAAGTGCTTGTTAGCCCGGCCCAGGGATATATGTTGCTGTCGATTTACCTGCTGTTCCTCATAGATTCCCTACGGGCTTATAAACTTGTCAGTATGAGCCCCGCCCGACTGAAAAAAATAGGGTATATCCTTGGTCTCAAGGAGTTTATAGAGAAGTCGGAGAAGCCCATGCTCGACAGCTTGGTTCGGGAGCACGAACAATACTTCTACGACATTTTGCCCTATGCCGTGGCCTTTAATCTTGCCGAGAAATGGGCTGCGCAGTTTGAGGGAATGGCTCTCACGCCTCCCAGTTGGTACAAAGGTAGGGAGAATGCCATGCCTCTATTTATCAGTACGATGCAGCCCAGCACCCTCTATTCGCGCTCTATGAGCCGCAGTGTGCAGAAGCAGTTGGAAAGCGAGGCTCGTGCCAGTTCCCTGTCAGCCAGTCGCTCGTCGGCTCACTTTGGCAGTGTGGGAGGATTCTCGGGCGGCGGTTTCGGCGGTGGCGGTTGCCATGGCTGGTGAGCGTGCTTGCCCGATAAGCAGGGATGACAGAAGGCCAAGAAAAATTAGTCCACCGATAATTCTGACAAGTCCGCCGAGAGTTTTTTCTATCGGCGGACTTGTTTTTTCTGCCGTAGGTTGAGGACAGGTGGGCCGTTAAGAGATTGATAGGCTTCCGTTTGAAAAAGCGTGCTGAAGGGCGATAGGTGGAGTGGGGTGGGGGAGGAAAAATCAAAAAAAAAAGGAAAAATTAGTGTAGGTGGAAAAAAAATCGTAACTTTGCAGGCGCACATTATAATCTAAGGGTGTAGGAATGGACTTTCTGTCGCCCAAAGAATATATCGTGTGCCCATAGATACCACGGATAAGCCCAATGACAAAGGTCGCTGCAAGCATCTCCGAGGCCGACAGTTGTAACTAACTGACGGCGCGGTAGCTTTGTCTTTTTGCGTGGGAGCCCCTTGCGTTCGTTAATGGAAGAACAGGAAGAAAAGAAAGCACAGCCTCTGTCGCAAGTGCAGGCAGAACAGCCCGAATCGCAGGCCAAGCCGCCTCAACAGCCGCATTGGTATATCGCCGTGGTTAATTACCGCCACGAAAATCGTTGTGCCGACAATCTGAGCCGGCTTGGCTACGAAACGTATGTGGCTGCGCAAAAGGAAAAACACCTGTGGCGCAATCGCCAAGTGAAGTGGGTGGATCGCATAATTTTCCCTAATTTGGTGTTCGTACGCCTTATGCCTAATGAGGTAAAGAATGTTCAAAACCTCAGTTTTGTCAATTATATGATGCAGGACAAAGCCCTTCGCTTGAACAGGAAAGGCTGGCATCCTCTTGCCGTGATTCCCGACTTTCAAATGGAGCAGATGCGCAAGATGCTGGCGAAAGCCCCTTCTCCCGTAGAATTGGAGCAGGCCGTGCTGAAGCAGGGCGTGAAGGTGCGCGTCATCGCAGGCGAACTCTTTGGACTTGTCGGCGAAGTGGAGCGCAACCATGCCGCTTCAGCCACACGCATCTACGTGTCTCTCGGTGTGCTTGGACAGGTAACCACGCCCATTGAGCGCTCCGCGTTGGAAGTAGTGAATGAATGAGGCAGGGCAAAAGTCCGGCTCCTCATCCTCAAATCTTCTTTCAAATACGTAATCATCAATTTTTAATTCTTTCACCAAATATCATGTCAGAAAGAAAAACCATCTACCTCTGCCTCGCCCACATGAGCGAGACAGGTGAAGAACAAAAGTACGTCAAAGAAGCCTTCGATACAAACTGGGTCGTACCCCTCGGCCCCAACGTCAATGGCTTCGAGAAAGACCTTGAAGCCTTTGTCGGTCAAAACAAACGAGTCGTCGCCCTCAGCGCCGGTACAGCCGCCGTCCACCTCGCCCTCCTTGCCTGTGGCGTAGGCCCTGGTGATGAAGTCTGCGTGCAGAGTTTCACCTTCTGTGCCTCCTCCCATCCCATCACCTATCTCGGCGCCACCCCCGTTTTCATCGACTCCGAGCCCCATACCTGGAATATGGACCCCGAACTCCTTGAGAAAGCCATCCTCGACCGCAAGGCCAAGACCGGCAAATATCCAAAAGCCATCGTCCCCGTCGCCCTCTATGGCATGCCCTACGACTGCGACAAAATCATGGCCATCGCCCACAAATACGGCATTCCCGTCGTAGAAGATGCCGCCGAAGGCTTCGGTTCGCGCTACAACGGCCAGGTCCTTGGCACCTTCGGCAAATATGGAGTACTTTCCTTCAACGGTAACAAAATGATCACCACCTCAGGAGGCGGTGCCCTCATCACAAATTCCGATGAAGAATGGAATGAAGTAATGATGTACGCCACCCAGTATCGTGAGTCGTACCCCTACTACCAGCACGAAAAGATAGGCTACAACTACCGCATGTCCAACATCTGCGCCGGCATCGGCCGAGGTCAGATGACCATCGTTGACGACCACATCGCCCACCACAAACACGTACAAGCCCTCTACGAAGAACTCCTTGCCGACGTTCCTGGTGTCCATATCCACAAACAGCCCACAACCCTTGCCCCTTTGACCCACAAGCCGGTATATGACTCCAACTACTGGCTCTGCACCATCACCCTTGATCCCGACGTGAGAATAAAAGGTCAAGAGAACGCCTACAAAGAAATCATCAAGACTGCCGTAGGAGGTGCCGCCGGTGTCATCCATGTCGCCGAGAGTGCCACCACCGATTGCCAGCCCAACGAAAATGTCGAAGCCCTCCGCGTCTTCATGCTCGACAAGAAAGTAGAAGCCCGTCCCGTCTGGAAGCCCATGCACAAGCAACCCGTCTATCAAGGCTGTCCCGCCTACATCAACGGCATCAGTGAATCCATCTTCAAAGTCGGCATGTGCCTCCCCGCCGGTCCCTACGTCACCGACGACGATGTCCGCTACATCGTCGATTGCATCAAAGAAGCGATAGTACGATGAACGATTTATCGATGAATGATTCAACGATGAACGACAAGAATGCCCCATACAAGAAAGCCTCTCCGTTCAATGAGAGTTCAAAGCGTGGAAAACTCTCATCCCTGATGAATGAAGAAGCCAAGCAAGAAGCACCCATACAAGCCCTGTCGTATGATTTTGCTTGTCGAATTGTTCGACTCTATCAATATCTAAATGAAGATGCAGAGTACAAAGAGTTTACAATGTCGAAACAAATCTATCGTTCAGGAACCAGTATAGGAGCAAACGTACGTGAGGCACAGCATCCTCAATCCGATGCAGATTTTCTCAGCAAGATATCAATAGCCTTTAAGGAAGCAGATGAAACGAGCTACTGGTTAAATTTACTTCACGACAATGGATACCTAAACGATGCACAATTCCATTCCCTTGATCAAGACAACCAACGCCTCCTCCGTCTTCTCACAAGCATAGTAAAAACCACTAAAGCCAAAATCCAAAAATCCAAAAAGAGATAACCCCTCATCGATAAATCGTTTCATCCTTCATCATTAAATCATTTATCGCTAAATCGTTTATCGCTAAATCGTTTCATCAACAATGCTTTCCCTCTCCTCCTCCCTCCACTCCGAACATCTCTCCCTCCCCTTCACCCTTCCCTAGGAATGGGCGGCCACCCACCAAGTCGTCGCCATCCTCACAGGAGGCACCGAGCACCAGTTCCTCGACCTCGTAGAGAGAGGAGACATCGACCTGTCACAGTCCATCTACCTCATCGTCACCCAACGTAGCAACTCCCTCGCCGCCGCCATGGAGATCCTCACCTGGATCAACCTCCACCAAGGCCACGCCCACATTCTCACTAAAGAAGTGAAGAGTGAAGAATCTTCTTCCCAAACAACCAACGAAGAACCAACCAGACTACCAATAAATCCTTCATCGTTTATCGATTCGTCATTCATCGATTCATCATTCATCGATTCATCAAAAATCGGCCTCATCGGCTCCCCCTCCGACTGGCTCATCGCCTCCCCCTATTCCCCCGACATCCTTCACGACCGTCTCGGCATCGACATCGTTAACATCCCCATCACCGAAGTCACCTCCCTCGGAAAAGTAGAGAGCGGTCTCAAAGGCGCCGAGCGCATATACGAGCGTCTCAAGGAAATCATAGCGCACTATAACCTCAACGCCATCACCCTCCGTTGTTTCGACCTCCTCACCACCGTCGGCAACACCGGTTGTATCGCCCTCTCCCGTCTCAACGACGAAGGCATCCCCGCCTCCTGTGAAGGCGATGTCCCCACCCTCGTCACTATGCTCCTCTGTCAGCGTCTCACGGGATGTCCCGGGTTCCAGGCCAACCCCGCCCGCATCGATCCCCAGAGCGGCAAGATCCTCATGGCCCACTGCACCCTCCCCCTCACGATGACCACCAGTCACACCCTCACCACCCATTTCGAGTCCGGCATCGGTGTCGCCATCCACGGAGAACTCCCCGAGGGCCCCTACACCCTCGTCAAGGTCAGTGGCGACCTCACCCGCCTCTTCGCCGAGAACGTCACCCTCACCTCCAACCAATACGCCTCCGACCTCTGCCGCACCCAGGTATGGCTCCAAGCCACCCCCGAAGCCGCCCAGAGGCTCCTCTCCCACCCCATCGCCAATCACCACGTCCTCATCCCCGGCCACTGGAAAGGCTCCTTCCACGCATTGTTACGTGAAGAGTGAAAAGTACCTCCCCAAACTATATTAGCGTCCATATTACAAGCCATGATATGGCGAGTAACGAGATCCTGTCCCCGTGCCGTCAGCGGCAGTTGTCGGCCACCTCAGCCTTCCCCAAAATAAGGTCCTGTGCCGGCGGCGGAAGCCGTCGGTATCCCTCCCCTCCCACTAAATAACAAATTTACCATGCCACAGCCCCCCCGAAGACCTCCTTCAAGCTTTCATCAAAATGACAGGGATGAGTCCAAAAGAAGCAGAGAAAGCACTCGCTAAGTCCTTGAGCGAAATGACCAACAGCCCAATCTTCAAGGCTCAAGCACCCAAGAAGAAGAGCCTGACAAGCACAACGCCTAAGTACGACGTGTACAACTATCCTCACTTCCTGCCATCTGGCAACATCAAGAAATATACCATTCGTGTCTCACTCAAGGGCATGACGCACATCATCTGGCGTAAATTTGAATCCCCTCCAATATATCTCTCCGTCATCTCACGGAACTACTGATTCCTCTCATGGGATGGGAGAACGAGCACCTCAACCAGATTATACAAGGGCAGGAGACATTCTATGTTCCTTTCTATCAGCACGACCCCGACTGTGACTGGGGCGACCATCGCTATCAAGAGGAATATATGCTCTCCGACTTGCTCCGTGAGAAAGGAATGACAGTCCGTTGGGAGTACGACTTCGGTGATGGCTGGCAGCACGAAATCCGTCTCTCGTCAATCTCTGAATACGAGGCAGATGAACCGCGTGCCATCATCTTCAAGAGCGGCAAGTACGTTTGTCCGCCCGAAGATTGCGGAGGCATCTGGGGCTATCAGGATCTCCTTGACCTCCACGCAAAGCGCAAGGCGCACAAACGTCTTACTTCAGATGAAAAGGAACGCCTTGAGTGGTATGGAATAGACAAGGACTACGACCCTGAGGAGGACTTTGACAAAGACGAATGCATAGATATCTGTGACGAATTTTCGTGCAATGATGATAGTGATGCCCTTATTGCCACAAGGGCAAAAACTCCCTCCCAAATAGGCGGAAAACAATCCGGAAGTATCAACGATGATGTAGATCCATTCATAACCTCCCCTCTCTATGACGAAGTCCTCTCACTTGCCTTTCGTCTTCGCGAACTTGAACCGTGGGAAGATCTTGATGACTCCGACGTCTATGCCATTCGTATGCAGGACGGCTCGGAAATGTATATTGCCACTATGGGCAATGGCAGCGGAATGAAAGACATTCAGTTCTATGATGGAGCAGAGAGTTTTCAGCAATACCTGTGCTACTTGAATGGCCCACAGTTGCTGCATTTCGATATCATGGACCTACATTGCTGGGCGAACTACACCTCCATCCTTTTTCCCGATGCCATGGAAAAAGCCGCTGACGCCGCATACTATACTCACATCAAGCAGTGGGCGGACACTCACAACAAGACTATCAAGCCCGAATGTGGCTACCCTCTCCTCCAGCGTTATCGCCCTCATCGCTATCAGTCGATGATGCTATGTGACGAACAAGGTCTCGCCCGTCTCAAGGAAGCCTTAGAGGCCGTTCTATGGCTCAGCCAGCAACTCCTTGATACCGACGACCTCGCCACCCTCGGTTTTGTCGATGGCAAATACCCCACAAAAAAAGGAGGCAAGGTCGTACCACTTGTCATCAAGACATCCGAAGGCTACAGGATAGAGCGCACGAAACTCCCTGGACTCTGCGAAGATTTCCCTACTGTCTCCATTCCTGAATCCGATCTGCAGTCACTCCGCACCCTACGGAAGAGCGGTACGCAATACTGCCGTCTCATCCATATCCCTGAACTTATCGACAGCGAAGATGACCGCGAAAATTCCAATTTCCCCCTCATTCTCGCATGCATTGACAAGAATCAAGATATTGCAAGTATGACAGAACCATGCGAGATGTCAAACGATTACGAACGTGATGTCCTGCGCCAATATATAAACAAAGTGCGCGAAGAAGGCAAACTTCCCCAGCGCATCGTCACCGACCATCCACGTACCTACGCATTTCTTCGTGACTTCTGCCACACCCTAGGCACCATCCTCGAACTCAAACGCGTTCGCATTCCCGAGCTCAACGAGCTCTGCCAGTACATGTGCGAATTCAAGTTATAGAGGGCAAATTGAGCGTATCTTTTATCTACAAATCACACATGGAGCCTTCTGGCTATCCCATAAATAAAGGTTCGGTGAGGGTGACGGAAGTTGCCCCCCCCAAAAAAAAAGCCACCTACACTCCCTATTATAACGCCTTATCACTTCGTTAATTATCAATAAATCCTTCATCGTCTCATCATTCATCGTCTCATCATTCATCGTTTCATCCTTCATCATCTCATCCTTCATCATTTCATCGTTCATCGATTCATCTTTCCCTATGAACATTCGCGACCTCTCACAATACATAGTAGCCATCATCGCTGAATTCGCAAAGCGCTATAAGCTCACCGATCAGCAGGCAGCACGATATCTCAACCGCTATCATGCTCTTGAAATGTGTCAGAAACATTACGGTTTCATGCACACACAGTCCTTCGAGTCCAACATCAATGACCTCTCCATCTATTGCAAGCGTATGGGAGGTCAGCTGTAACCCAGACAAAATGAAACTCTATCACGGATCCAACATCAGCATCGACAGCATAGACCTTGCTCGTTGTAACAAATACAAAGATTTTGGTCAAGCCTTCTATCTCACCACCGACCCAGAACAGGCCATGGAAGTAGCCAAGGCCAGAGCCGAACTATTTGGAGGAGAGCCAGTAATCAACATTTATGAGTTCAACGAGGCTTTGCTCTCAGATGGCACACTCACCTTCCAATCCTTCCCATCGTACACCGATGAGTGGACCGAATTCATCTTTGCCCATCGTGATGAGACAAAAATACCGCCATACATGCACAGTTTCGATGTGGTCTATGGACCAATAGCCAACGACCGCGTAGGCGTGCAAGTGCGCAACTACCGTCAAGGCTACATCACCCTGGAAGAATTCCGCAGAAGACTCCACTATATGAAAGGCATCACCTATCAGTACGCTTTCTGCACCCCATATGCCATTTCTAAACTCCGTAAGCAATGACAATGCACATCACTCCCGAGGAGTTCCGCTTCATGATAGAAGATATAACCTCCGACCTTATCCAGATGCTCATAGAGCGCGAAGGCTATACCCTCCCACAGGCCGTAGATACCATCTACAACTCCGACACCTATGCAGCCTACATACGCCCTGAAACAGCCCTCTACTACCAGTCCTCCGGCTACATCTACGAGTATTTGAAACGCGAGATCAAGACTGGCAAACTCCAGTAATTCTCTCCACAGTCATAGTTAATAAGCTTCTGCCACTGCAATACCATCCTTCCCAATAATCAGTTTCGATTTCCCTCAAGATTTTCAGTCAAGATTTCTCAACCTTAAAGTTAAGGTCAAGGTTAAGGTCATTCCTATTTTCAGCCCGATTTCCATACTATCGCTAAATCCTTCATCATTTATAATCCTCTCATCGATAAATCATTCATCGTTTATCACCTCATCCTCTCATCGAAAATAATGCCAAACGACAACAACAATTTCAAAATACAGCTCTTTGAAGGTCAGAAAGTACGAACCGCATGGTCAGAAGAAGAACAACAATGGTATTTTTCCATTATTGATATCTGCTGGATCCTTACAGAGAGCAAAGACTATGATACAGCTCGAAAATATTGGAATAAACTCAAACAGCGCCTCGTGGAAGAAGGAAATGAGTCGGTGACAAATTGTCACCAACTGAAACTCGTATCTCCCAAAGATGGTAAACGATACTTCACCGATGTTGCCGCACAACAAGAGCTCTTTCGCATAATCCAATCCATCCCTTCTAAAAAAGCAGAACCTTTTAAGCAATGGATGGCACAGGTTGCTTCTGACCGAATAGATCAGATGCAAGACCCCGAACTCAACTTCGACCAAGCATATAATGATTATCGTCGCCTTGGTTACTCTGACAAGTGGATCAATCAACGGCTCAAGTCAATTGAAATCCGCAAAGCGCTTACAGACGAATGGGATCGTGCTGGAGTCAAGGAAGGTCAGCAATATGCAACCCTTACAGATATCATCACTTGTGAATGGTCTGGTAAGACCACTGCACAGTACAGGCGTTACAAAGGACTTCACAAAGAGTCCCTCCGCGACAATATGACAAATATGGAACTCGCCCTCAACATCTTTGCAGAAGCCTCTACTGCCGAAATCTCAAAAGCACGAAATCCCCAAGGCTATCGCCAAAGCGCTGCGATAGCTCACAAAGGCGGGCAGATAGCCGGTGAAGCTCGAAAGAAACTCGAAGAGCAGATAGGCCATTCCATCATTTCCCCTGACCGCGCCTCCGACTATCTTCCACCCGCAGATCGTCTTCAACTTCCTGATGAAGATACAGAAGAGAATGACGAGTAGCTCATCGCAGCGCTCAACGACGAAGGAGAAGCCATTTCATCATTCATCGCTAAATCATTCATCGCTAAATCCTTCATCCTTCATCGTTAAATCATTCATCATTTCATCCTCTCATCGTAAAGATACCATACTAAATTCCGTGTGGGGTACGATTTGTACCCCCCATCAATTCATCTCCACTGATAGGTAGCTCGAATAGCGCGTGAAGCCTTTGAGCAACAAACAGGCAAAAACGTTGTTTCAAGTCTCAATATGAAAAAGTATATTGAAAGTCAACATCCCCACCTTAATTTTGAAGAAGAATAACCAAATCACCAGATTTCCAGACTATCGCTAAATCCTTCATCGATAAATCATTTATCATTTCATCTTCTTCTCCCAGGGAGAGTCAGAGAGGGTCTCATATTTTCCCGATTTCCAGATTATCGACAAATAAATCATCGCTAAATCCTTCATCGCTAAATCATTTATCATTTCATCATTTATACCCCCCCCAGTTTTCGTTTTCGTTAATATATTTCCTAATTTCCTAACTTCCGTTAGCCGGATAAGAGAACCGTCCCTAATTCCCGGTCCTCAAAACCACCCGAGGTGCTGTCGAAACTTGTCTCATGGCAGAATCAGCCATCAACTAACCCCCTCCATTTGCAGTCAATGGTTATCACAGCAATGTGATTGTTGTTCGATTCAACAAATTTGCACAAACAAACGCCCCAAGCGTGCACAGCCTCCTTAGGTCGGCAGAGTGCATTCGGGAGAGATATACAGCTCTTGTAACTCTTCACTTCGGAAGGGTGACTCGATATAATAACAAATTTGTACAACATTATGATCAAAGTTTTTTTATCACACAGTTGGGATCAAAAAGATTTCGTTCTCAAAGTGGCTCAATATCTAGGACGAGACATCGCCATAGTTGATAACTATGAGTTTGAATCGGGTCGGAAAATTGAAGAAGAAATAGAGAAATCAATAAATAGTACTAATGTATTCGTTTACCTCGCATCAAAAGGTTCAATTGAGTCCGATTGGTGCAAGCGAGAGCTCACTATGGCAAGAGACTTGGTAGATGAAAAGAAATTAATATTCTGTGCATTCCTTGTAGATAATACAATCACAGTGGGCGATTGCAAACCATGGATAAAACAATGGCTTACAACATATTATAGCAATCCAATATTGTTGGCAAGAGTTGTGCGTAGAACTGTCAATGAACTGGTTGCAAAAACAACGCCAGAAGTTATGGCGCGCGACCTTGTATTCAAAGGTCGTAATACCGAAATGGGTGAAATAGACAAATTGCTATATAGTAGTTCTCAGAACTTTGCAAAAGCCTTAATCATCTCTGGCATGCCACACGTGGGACGTAAGAGACTTTTGCGCGAAGTGATGGTTAATGATATTCAACATGAATTACATCCAACATATCTACCAATAGGCATTACTCTACAAGACAAGGATTCAGTCGAAGACCTTATTTTTCAACTAAATCAACTTCTTCTCAAATACAGCAACGAGGACCTAAAGACAATGATGACTGATGGCGCAAATTGTCCTTCCTTGGCTGTTGAATTATTGAATGATATCCTTAACGCCCATGAAAGAGTTCTCATTGATGACAACCGCTGTATTGTAAATCCAAACGGATATTTAGCAGATTGGTTTATTGATATTGTTAATCATCCAAAGTTGCCTCCTATGGTTTCTATGTTTGTTGCCAGCACGATATCACCTCATCCATCAGAAGTCCGCAGAAATCAATTACTGAGAGCAACGCAGTTAAACGCTTTGAATTTGCAGAATATGCAAATACTATTCAACGCATATTCGCAGAAAGTAAAAGTTGAGTGTGATAGTAATAAAGCATCAGATTATTTATCAGAACTTACAGGTTACCCAGAACAAGTCTTAGATTTGGTTGATGTTATACATGACTATGATCAGGTAACTGCAGAACGTGAGTTGCCATCAATAAAGAAGATGTTCGACAAAGACATTAAGCAGATTGTTGATGAGTTCTCAAAGAGCTCGAATGCAATTCAGCTATTGATACTCATTTCACGTTTTGAATTTGTGAGCTTTGATCTGTTACGTCAGCTATACCCAGAGGACGATATTGAAGATTTACTCCAGCAGTTCCGACAGCAGTCGCTATATGAATCGTTCGGTACTTTTAACCAATACATGCGACTTAATTCATCGCTTGCAGACTATTTAGACAGATATCACTTCCATCTAGCTCCTAAATACGAAAAACTATTAGAGGATAAATCCAAGGAGATTATCAATACTAATGAAGATGAAGATTTGGCGGTTTATCTATACAAACTCAAGCAGCAGTTAAAAGATCCAAGATTTAAAATTGGCTCTTCGTATATTCTTCCGTCATTAGCATTGAAAGTAATTGTTGAACAATATAGTGCTAAAAGATACAAAGATGTAGTTGAACTTGCCAACAAAGTGCTATACGACAATCCACGTAATAATTACGAGACAGTAAAGTATGCAATTAGAAACTGGCTCTGCCTAGCTTATTGTCGTTTGGGTGATGAAACGTTATTCAATGAGGTTCAGAATTTCCATGGATATACGTATCATTTTTTAATCGGCTATTTTTATCGAAGACAAGGGAATTGGCCTTATGCGCTAGATTCTTACAATAAAGCTTTGGAAGCAGAATCTCCCGCAAAAGCTAAGATTTACTCTAAAGCAAAGCATGAGAAGGTAATTGTTTTAATGAAGATGAATGATTATCATACAGCATTTGATCTTGCAAAAATCAATTATGAGTCAGATCCAACAAATACCTATCACATTGAAGCGTATTACCATTGCTTAGTAAGAAAGCCATTTGCAGATAAATCTTTATTGGACGATTTGTACAGTCAAATGATGAAGTCATACGATCCTAATAAAGAACTTATTTGCGCAACGTTCCGTGCGGAAAGGTCTTATTTCATTGATAAGGATACACCAAAAGCCCTTGATATACTCGAAGAAGCTCTTCTGAAGAGTAATGGCAATTTCCGTAATTATGCAGTTGAGGTTCTGTTCAATATATGCAAAAAACAAGGTCTTGTGGAAAGTAGATATAAGGAGATTCTTAAAAAGTGCAATGGACTTTCCATCGACAACAAATTTGTAAACGAGTAGCCTTATGAAAAAATACAAAGACCTTACAGTACATACCGGTTCATTCGAGAAGTCACTACTTGGCATAGTGGCTATAGGAGCAAAGTGCCAGCAACATCAGTACTTCAAGTACTCTGACGAAATCGAACAGATGTATCAGGCTGATGATCGCATGAATCACATATTGGTTAATTTACCCAGTGTCCCATCTGCCGTAATGCTCGTGTACGCCAGCGAATCAGATATCAAGGTGCTTAACATCGTTCCCTTCAATCACTCTTGCGATCGCATAGAGAAGGATGTGTATAACCATATCGTAGATACATTCAATGAAATGATTATCACACCACTATTCTCAAAGGAATACGCCATTGACTGCACGAAAGATGATGTGTCAATCCAAGATATAATACCCCAGAGTTTTCCCATGCTGAATCGCTGGACACATTGCCCAGGTGCGCCCAATAGTCCTTTCATCCATCAGTTCGATCTTGAACTATGGTTCGATTTCCTTTGTGCATTGCACACCCATGGCGAGGAACTCAGTAGCGGAGATCTTGAACAATGGCTGTCAGAAGACAATGGCTGGGACGATGAAACAGTAACCGATGCTATTATCCGTTATGAAACCGAACGTGATTTGTTAAACTATTATGATAGCCACTATGGAAGAAACTGAAGTTTTAGAGCAAGTTGTTTCCCCAATATCAGCATGGGATGTTGTAGCCTTGGCAATTGGCATCGTTGGAGCTGTGGTGACAGTCATAAGCGTAATTGTCACTATCAAGAGCATGCACCAAGCGAAAAAGTATAAGGAGGAAGCAGAGCAATACCGCAATGATGCTTATACATACAAGACGCAGGCAGCAGAACAACTTCGCTGTCTGGACATGTATGCATACGTAGAAACCGTTACAAAGTTGATGGCAGAAATAACACGCGTTCCTGCAAAGGACAATAACAATAAGGCTGGCAAGTTGAGCATTCTCTTCGAACACATCACCACTGTCGTTGGTCAACTCACAAAGTACACCACCTTGTTTGGTGATTCAGAAGGCAAGAAGAGTATCGAAGCACAAAAGCTGGCCATCACCAAGTTTGTCATCAACAATCAGGCTGAGGCAACTGTGGATATAGCAGCTCTCATCGATATGTTCGAACTCACAGAACGGCTTTTGAGAAAAGAAATTAATGATTATCAAGACAAGCTGAATAAAGCTTAGGGGGTATGCAAGACAATCAATCAAAAAACAAGCGATTAGCCAAGAACACAATGTCTATGTATGTTCGAATGCTCTTCCTTATGCTCATCAGTTTCTACACCTCTCGTGTAGTGCTACAAGCATTGGGAGCAGAGGATTTCGGAACATATAATGTCGTGGGAGGCGTTGTGGTGATGTTCACCTTCATAAATGCCGCCATGACTACAGGCACCCAGCGTCATCTATCGTTTGAACTTGGATTGCCCGATGGCAATGTAGGTCGCATCTTTAGTGCTTGTTTTAACATACACCTATGGCTCGCTTTACTTATCGTCATTCTTTCTGAGACCATCGGACTTTGGTTTCTGAATGCAAAGCTCAATTTCCCTGAAGGACGCATGACAGCAGTCAACTGGGTCTATCAGTTGTCAATCCTCGCTTGTGTACTCAATATTATACGTGTTCCCTACAATGCCGCCATCATTGCCTACGAGAAAATGTCCTTCTATGCCTACATTGGCATCATCGAGGGTATTCTCAAACTCGCCATAGTCTTCATGCTCGCTTATTCACCATGCGATAAGCTCGTGTACTATGCCATCCTGATGATGCTCGTTATCGCCATTGTCACCTTTGCCTATTATTTCTATTGCCGCAAGAACTTCAGCGAGATTCGTTACTCCAAAGTAAGCGACAAAGCTCTTTACAAGCGACTCCTCAACTTCTCTGGTTGGACACTCTTCGGAAGTGTTGCCAATATGGCACGCAACCAAGGTGTCACTTTTATCGTCAACATCTTCTATGGCGTTACTGCCAATGCAGCTATCGGTATTGCTAATCAGGTCAATGCAGGTATCACCCAGTTTGTTACGGGCTTCCAGCAAGCCTTCAATCCTCAACTCACCAAAGCAGAAGCTGCCAAGGATCGTGAGTACCAAACAAAGCTCATCAACATGACGGCTAAGTACTCCTATCTTGTCATCCTGTTTTGCTCTGTCCCCATCCTCTACAATCTCGACTATCTACTCACCTTCTGGCTCGGCGAATATCTTGCCTATACGCGCGAGTTCTGTCTTTGGATTGTTATAGCCACCCTCATCGATTCCATTTCCGGCCCTCTTTGGGTAACCATCTTCGCTACTGGAAAGATTAAGTCTTATCAGATATACATCAGCCTCCTCTTGCTACTTATTCTGCCCCTTGGCTATGCTTGTGGAGCCTTTGGTCTTGAACCTCAATACATATTTGCCATTCAATCCTTGCTGAATTTCCTAGCTATTATCGTACGCCTCTATATGATGCGAGGGCTACTTCAATTCAGCATGACGCGCTTTGCAAAGAGCGTTTTCTTTCCTATATGTGTAGTGACAATCTTGATGTTTCCTATCATTTACCTCCGTAGCAGCTACCAAACCTTGGCTACAGAGTTCTCACGACTCGTTTTACAGAGTATAATCATCGTCATATACGAATTGATTATCATCATACTCGTTGGTTTGAAACAATCTGAGCGAAGAACTATTCTTAATTTAATAAAATCAAGAGTACTTAAATAATATTTCGTTATGCTCTCAACTATTAAACAATTCATATATCGCCCGATAGGCATCTATCATACTTATTGCAGAGCACGAAAAAGAAATAACATTCTGCACAATCGTATTTATCTTTTGAATATCCCATCCCATGGTAATCTAGGCGACCATTTGCTTAGCATTGCTGAACAGCAGTTTTTTGCTGATAACTTTCCCGATAGGGAGATTGTCCTTGTGTCGTCAGCAGACCTTTACTACTCAATCCGATTTGCCCTAATGGATGTGCGAGAAGACGATGTTCTTTGCGTTACAGGAGGTGGGTTCATGGGATCGTTATACGAAGAGGAAGAACGTTTTTTGACTATCATAAAACGTTTCCCGACAAATAAGATTGTCTTCTTTCCTCAAACTATCTATTATGAAGCCTCTCCCAAAGGCGAAGCTCTAATCCAGAAAGCTGCAAAAGTGTATTCTGGTCACAAACACCTGTATGTGATGGCTCGCGATAGCAAGAGCTATGATTTGCTTGTGAACAGGCTGATGCCAAATTCCAAACATCGAGTATTCCTTACTCCCGATATAGCACTTTACGTTCATGCGCCACAAGGAAACAAACGAAACGGTGTTATGTGGTGCTTGCGGCAGGATGGTGAGATAGACGCTGGTAACGATGCCATTGTGAAAGCTATAAAAGAAATATTTGAAGCGCGCGCACTGTCTCAGCATCAGACTGACACTTACGTTTATCGCTCAATTTCCATTGAGAACGAACACCACGAAGTGAAGGCAAAGATGAATGAAATCTCAAAGGCTCAACTTGTAATCACCGACCGTCTTCATGGTATGATTTACTCTCTCATTACCGATACTCCTGTTATTGCTCTTGATAATCTTAGCAAGAAGGTTAGTCAGGTGTATAATCTGTGGCTTAAGGAAATACTCTTTGTCAAAGTTGTTGATGACACAACTGATTTGGAGAAAATCATAGACTCTATGCTTCAGCAAACTGCTTGTCATTACAACAATATCGAAATCAGGAAGAAATATCAACCTATAATAGACGCAATCAATGAATAAACCAAAGATCTCTATCGTTGTTGCCATGTACAACATTCAGGACTACATTATACCATGCCTGGAAAGTTGTGCAAAGCAACAACATGTTACGCCAGATGATTACGAAGTGATTATCGTAAACGATGGTGCTACAGACAGCAGCCCCAAGTTGGTTCAGGACTTCATTGTCAATAAACCCAATTTCCGTATGATAACACGGGAGAATGGTGGTCTGTCTGCCGCTCGCAACACCGGTATAGAAAATGCCGTCGGCGAGTATATCTGGTTTGTTGATGGCGATGACGCTATTGCTCCAAATGCCATTAGTGTCCTTTTGCACAATATAGCGGAGACCCATTGTGATGCCTATCTGCATAATTTCAGTACATTTGAGAATAATGGAGAATTGCTATCCACATCAGATTTTAAAGGATATGATACGATTCTATCAGGAAAAGATATTCACAACAAGTATGAAAGGATTCTCCCGATGATGGCATGGCTTACGGTTTATAAGTCGTCATTGTTGAAGGAGTACAATCTAAAATTCAAGGAAGGCATACTTCACGAAGACAAGGAATTTAGCATAAGAAGCCACCATCTGGTAAAAAGCCTTATAATAATAGGTTCTTCATTATATTATTATCGTACGGCACGAACAGGCTCAATAATGTCCAATGTACGCAAAGATAATACAAAGTCTTTAGTTTCAGAGATTGAAATCATTAAATCATTTAAGCACTTCTTTAAAAATGAAGACACTCCTTTTGTACGCAAATCAATAGGCATATGTGCTACATCATTTTTGATTCGCAGATATGACCCAGCTTTTGTACTTAATGACACAACAAAAGCTCTTATTTCAAGCAACAAGAAAGAGCTCTACGAATTAATGTGGAAATCAAGACAATGGAAGAGGCGCGCTCTCCTTGTTTTTATCATAACAATGCCTGCTTCTATTATTTCCAAAGTTCTATACAAAATAGGTGAACGTTCAAAACTGATGTGATATGCAGAAAATAAATTATTTATATAACGGGGGGGGCAAATATGATATTTTGAAGATTACTTTGGCTGTATTGATAGTAGCCCTTCATACACGACCTCTGTCCAATGATTTCCAGCCGATTCTAAGATTAGCAGTGCCTATATTCTTTATCATGACTTCCTTTTTCTTCTACAATAAGGTGAAGGACTTAGGAAAAGAGGAAACGAACGCTGCTTTGGGTAAGTTTGTATGCAGAAATCTGTTGCTCTATCTATTCTGGTTCATTGTACTAATTCCGGTCACTCTATATAGACACAACTGGTTTGATTCCGGTATAGTCATGGGATTAGCCCGAATGATACGTAGTTTTCTGTTTGGTAGTACTTTCGCGGCATCTTGGTTCATAACTTCGTCAGTAATAGCAGTTACGTTAACAACTTTCATCTCTCGGAGGTGTAAGAATGTGTGGTTATTGATACTCTCATTACTTGCTTATCTTTTCTGCTCTCTTGATGCCAATTATCATCATCTTATATGTGCAGCACCTCAGATTGAAAAGGCATTCGGCTTATACCATCTTGCCTTGGGAGTTCCTTATATCAGTTTCCCTTCTGCGCTTGTTTGGATAGTCATGGGCAAGATTATCGCGGAACATCAAGTAAAAATATCAGCTCGATTTAGATATACTGCCCTTCTTATTGCTTTCGCATTGTTATTCGTAGAACATTATATCGGTTATCAGAAAGGGTGGATACTAGATGATGATTGTTACCTTTTCCTCCTGATTGTATGCCCGCTCATCTTCATAGTTATATCACAATATACAGTACATCCAAGGCATGACATGCTTATGCGAAAAATGAGTACGATGATTTATTGCTCTCATTTAAGCTTGCTTACCATCATTGAATTATGTTTTTCGCATTATGGAATAGAAGCTAACCGTTGGCTTCTTTTTCTCTTATGTTTGGCATCCGCGTTCTGTCTGTCTTGTTTAATTCTTTGGCTAGAAGAAAAGAGAAAAATCAAAATTTTAAAGTATTCGCATTAATTTGTTGTATATGAACAAGTATCCCACATACAGCGTATCTATCCGTACGTTAGGTACAGCTGGCAAAAAATATCAAGAAACTTTAAACTCAGTGGCTCGACAAACAGTGAAGCCCGAGAAAGTGTTGGTATATATACCTCATGGCTATGCACTCCCCAAAGAGACAATCGGCGTTGAGGAATATGTACGATGCGATAAAGGAATGGTAACGCAAAGATCACAACCTTTTGATGAGATAACATCCGAATATATCCTATTTCTTGATGATGACCTAAGTTTTGAAGCAAACTTTGTACAAAAGCTGTTTGATGGTTTGCTTTCTATGGATGGAGACTGTATTAGTCCAGATATTTATCGCGTACAAAACGAGTCAACACTAATAAAGATTAGAAATTTTTTAGGAGGAACTACGCCGCATTATGATAATAAGTGGGCCTTTAAAATAAAAAAAAATGCCCATTACTCATACAATAATCATTCGGCACGAGGTGTACTCCTCAGTCAAAGTGCGGCAGGTGCTTGTATTTTATGCAAGAAAAGCGCTTATCATGCTATTCGCTTTCAAGAAGAAAGATGGATTGACCAAATTTCTTTTAGTTTTGGCGAAGATTTGCTCTTTTCATACAAATTATATAAACATGGATACAAAGTACTAATATCATATGATGCACAAATAATTCATCTTGATGCAGGCTCTGGACACGAAAAGAACAAGGCGAAGATGGCTTATGCTTCCGCTTTTTGCCGGTATCTTATATGGCATCGCATAATATATTCAGTACAAGAAAGTCATATAGATCGTGCAATTTGCCTGTTTTATTTATATGTTCAAAAATTTATGTCGTTATTATTATCTATTGTTATAATAATAGTCAACCATAATTTAAACACGGTAATTGCATCAATTGATGGAGAAAATAAAGCAAAAAAATACATTAAATCCAGTAATTATAAGCAACTACCAAGATTTTTTTAATCAAACAAAGTAAACAAATAATGAAAGAAAGAGATCTCCAATTAGACTTAGTACGTGTTTTTTCTTGCATCATGATAATATGTATGCATGCACCGATGCCTACTGAAAAGGCAATAAGTTATTTCAATTTAGCTATTTGCTATCTTACAATTCCAGGGCTCTGCCTTTTCTTTATTATTTCTGGGACTTTACTTCTTCCCGTAAAAATAGATACACGAACTTTCCTTAAACATCGTTTAGGTAAAGTAGTTGTACCTACTTTGTTTTTTTCTGTTTTCTACATTATACTCAATATAATTATTGGAGAGCAAAAAGATATTATTAAAATTGTCTGCTCTATTCCTTTTTCTGCGCAAGGAAGTGGAGTATTGTGGTTTATGTATACACTTACTGGTCTGTATATCCTTGCACCTATTCTAAGCAGGTGGCTTGTGAATGCCAGCCAACGGGAAATAGAGTTTTATTTATTGCTATGGGGGATTACTCTTTGTTATCCTTTACTTAATCTAATACTTGATATAAATGAAACACAAAT
>JAGHRT010000023.1 GCA_018066245.1 Candidatus Equimonas faecalis
CTCAACGCCTCGACCGGCAACATACTGGAGGGCACGGACGACGCCATCACCCTCGGTGCCGGCCAGTACGCCCACCCCCTCGGACAGCGCGGCGTAGGCTTCTACCTGTGGGACGGCAAGACCATCGGTGCCAACAAGGCATATCTCACTCTTGACGAAGCACTTGGCGTGAAAGCCATGCAGTTCCGCTTCAATGATGAACCCGGCACGACGGGAATTAAAGCCCCCTCCATCTCCCCCAAGAGGGAGAATCCCGCAACCTATGACTTGAAGGGTATGCTCGTGAACGACGGCTACAGGGGCATCGTGATTAAGAACGGCAAGAAGACCGTAAATAAGTGAAGAGTTAAACAGTGAACAGTGAAGAATAAATATGAAAAAGACCTATATCACTCCCCTTGCCGACACCATCATGGCACGTCCTGCGCAGATGCTCTGCGGCAGCCTTGACGGCTTGACAATAAACCTTGACGAAGGCGTATCGTCGGGCGATAACGAGTATTCCGACAACGAAGGCTACGGCGACGCCTGGTAGCCCTCGTCCGACATAAAGGCAGAAGCGGATGCGTCCCAAGCAGGGGGAGGCATCCGCTTCTGTCTGCTATAAAGGTTGTAAGTTCTGAAATCCTTAATGACCTTAATGACAAATGACATAATGACCGCTTTTTCAGTGAACAATTTTTCAGTGAACAGTGAACAATAAGAGAGTGAAAAGTATTGGTTGTCGCACCTGCGACCGCCGCCGTAGGGAGGGGACACACGCAGTAGGACGACGCGCTCTGCCGCAGGCTATACAACGTAGGGCTTTCAGCCCAATGCACGGCGACCGCAGGGAGCGTCGCCGTAGGTACGCCGTCCCCCACACAGTAGGATGACGTGCCGTACCAAGTAGGATGACATACGCATTGCCGCGTTGCGGCGAACAGAGAGAGGTGCATACACCCAGGGCGGCGCTCCCTTCGGTCGCTCTGCCCTGGGCTATACACCTATGGGCCTTCAGCCCATTTTCCCTTCCACAACATTGGTACCGAAACAATGAGAGAATGAAAAGTATTGGTTGTCGCACCTGCGACCGCCGCCGTAGGTACGCCGTCCCCCACACGGTAGGATGACGTGGCTGTGTCTGGAAGACACTACCTTAATAACCGGGTACGAAGTGCCCGATTATTAAGGTAGACAAGTAGCTGGCTGGAAGCCAGTACCTTGTTGCAAATGGGCGTTGCCTGCCGAAATCCTTAATGACCTTAATGACAAATGACATAATGACCGCTTTTTGAGTGAACAGTGAGAGAGTGAACAATGTTCAGGTGAAGTGGGAATTATATCGCACTTTTTGCGCTGCGACAAGGGCGTAAACACAAAAGAGGGTGTGCCAAAAGTTACTGGCACACCCTCTTATGTATGGACGATAAGGGATTATCGGATGATGAGTTTCTGCGTGCGTACCACGGGGCCGCTCTGCATACGGATGAGATAGGTGCCCGGGGCGTAGCCCTTTGTGCTGAGGCTCTCCACTCCGCCAGTGGCATACTTCATGAGCTTGCCCTCGGCATTGACCACCCAAGCCTTGTCGGTGTTCTCAAAGCGGATGAGGCCTTCTTCGCTGATGGCCTTGCTGACTCCGCCTGCCTGAACGGTGTGGATGGCTGTTTCTTCGCCGTTGAAGCCGTAAGGTTGGTCGGCCACGCCTTGGTCGTGGGTGTCGGCGGCTGCTTGGCGGGAAGGATTGGTACCGCTGATTTCTATGGGAAGGTCGATGGCGAAGCCCTTGGTTGTCATGCCCGTGGGCCCGGGGTGGGGGAACCATGCGTCGGAATAGACGAGGCGGAGGCGCGTTTTACCTGTGGCTGCGTCTTCGGGGATGTGGAAGGTAAGGGCTTTGGGATTTGTATATTCTTTGTTCTCTGCCTTTGCATTGCTCTTGCCGGATGTCCACACCACTTCGTCGTTGGAGGCGTTGAAGTTGCAGTCGCGATCCCAATCGACATAGCCGCGGGCGGTGCAATACTGAAGGCCGTCGTCTGCATTTACGGCTGTCCAGACGAAGGTAACGTCGTCGCCCTGCTTGCACTTGAAGGTGTTTTCGGCCAGCACGTAGTTGCTCTTGTCCTCGGGACATGCCGTAGCGGTGTGGAGCAACTGCATTTTTCCCGTATCGTTTACGCCGAGCTTGCCTATGCCTGCCGACACTTCCTTGAACCAGCGGGAGGAGTATGCCTGATTAAGGCCTTCGGAACTGGTGTTGATGGATATGGAGGGATAGGTGCCGCCTGCCCTGGGGTTGGTTTCCGGCAGGTCGGCTTTGTTGGCACGGGGTACGTTCACCCAGAGCACGTTGCTATAGGTCTTGCCGTCGATGCTGACGGCACGCACGCCGATGTAGGGATTTTCGCCTTCGGCCATGGGTTTGTTGCCGAGGTAGGTGCTCCATGAGGAGGTGCGGCCCACTTCGCTCACGCGGCCGTCTTCGCCGTTTTTGTAGAGGATTTCAAAGTGGTCAATGTTGGCTTCGTCGTTGTAGAGGAGGTCGTTGGCGGCACGCGTCTGTGCGGAAGCTTCGACGTCCCAGCGGAGTTTGAAGGACATGCTCACCTGTGCCTCTTCCTTCACGTCCACCACGAGGTTCTTGATGGCGGCGGGAGCCACTCGGCTGTCGTCGTCCAGGGAGAGTTCGCCGACGAGAAGTCCGCTTACGTTGCCGCTGGTGCGGAGGCCTACGTATTCGATGATGTCGCCCTGGGCGATGCCTTGGAGGGCGAGGGTTTGTTCTTCCCAAGTGTTGCCTTTCACGTTGGCGAAGGCTGTTTCTTCCCACTGGCTGCTGCCCTGCTTCTTGACGATGACGGATACGGTGCCTGCGGTGGGGCCGCTGACGCTTTTCAGGGCGACGGTGGCCTTGGGGTTGGCTCCGCTGACGGTGAGTTTGGCGCGATAGAGCACGATGTCCTGCGCTTCGGTGCTGAGCAGGCGGAGGCAGTTGCCGCCGATGTAGGAGTCGGCGCCGGTGAGTTCGGGCACGCCGTTGATGACGGGCGTCGTGGTGCCTTTCTTATAGACAAGCCAGCGGTAGGTGGGCACGATGTCCTGCGTGCCGAGGTTGTACCATGAGCCGGCTGTCTTCTTGCCCTTGTAGTTGTAGCGTTCGCCCGATCCGGTGTTGAAGAAGGTGGTGAAGGGGAGGTTCTGGTCGATGGCGGTGCGCTCGGGGATGTATTCGGCAAGGCCCTGGAAGGGGGCGAGGTTGTCCCATGAGGTGTTGTTGTTGGCGGCGGGACGCTTGGCGGGGTTGCGGTTGCCGCCCGAGAAGAAGCGATCCTGCAGTTTCTGGTAGTTTTCGTGGAAGGAGATGGCGTCGTTGCCCACGCAGTAGCTGTGGAGGCGGCTCTCATTGTGCTCGCCCCAGAGTACGACGCCTATTTTCTTGGCCTTTTCATTGGCCACGAGGTTGCTCCACGTGCGTGCAAGGGTAACGATCCAGGTGCCCTGATACACGCCGTCGGCCGTGCCCATCTGCTGTTCGGCGGTGGCTACTGACATGGCTGCGGTGTTGGCGAAGTCGCCGGCGGAGTAGTTGAGGAAGGCGTCGGCTGTTTTCACGCCGTTCTTGCCGAAAAGGCCGGCTGTGTTGGAGGTCGTCAGCTGTGAGGCGGAGGTGTAGATGCCGATGTGGAAGTTGTCGAAGCCTTTTTCCTTGGCCAATTTGTAGCACGCCTGATGGAAGGCCACCACGTTGGGGTCGGTGTAGCCGGAGTCTTCCCAGTTGTAGTTGATGCCGTCCTGGCCGAAGTACATGAGGCAGTTGATGAGGGGTTCCACGTATTTATAGCCGGCATAGCCTTTGGCGTCCTTTGTCTTGAGCACGTTCATCCAGTCGCCGGCTCCCACGCCTCCGGGGTTGCCGGTGGTGTCGAAGAACTTGATGCCGGAATAGACGTCGCATCCGTGCTTGTGGCCGGCGTCGGTTACCACGCCGGGGGCGTGGAAGATGCCGTGGTTCCATGATCCGAACACGGCGGTGTAGTTCCAGCCGGTGAAGGTGTCGTCGCCGAAGTTGTTGTTGGGGTAGCCGCCGTTGAAATTGCCTATGCCGATAGGCACGTTCATCCAGAGCTTGCGGCCGGCCGTTACTTTCTGATTGATGTCTTTACTGTGGTCGAGGAGGATGGCTCGGGGGCGCACATGGGAGCGCACGAAGGCGATGTCCATGAGATTGACGCCGGCGGCCTCAAACTCGGCATCGGTGGGGTAGGCGCGGCCTTTCTGGAGGGCATCGTAGAAGATGTCGAGCATCTTCTCGTTGAACATGCTGAGGTCATACACGTCCGTGGAGGCCGTAGGGGAGAAGTCGGCCGAAGCGGTGCCTGCCGTCAGGCAAGCCAATGCCGCAAGGAGGAGGGTCTTTTTCATACGTATGAATGAAATATAAGAGGTTTCGGATTGGGTTTCCCCTCCCGGCGGGGGAGGGTTGAAACGGCCGTAGGGACGGTTTTTCCTGTCGGCGCAGGCGTTTGCCGTAAACGGTAGGACAGGGAAAGCCGTCCCTCACGGGAGTTTAGAAGTTGTCGCCTTCTACGTCCCACCAGAGGCGTGTGGCTTGCAGGTCTTCTTTGTCGCCGAGTGCGGGAATGCCCGTCTGCTTGATGTACTCTTGCTGCTGGGGGTCGGTGCTTGCCCAGGGGATGCGGCGGATGAGGTCGCCCTGGTTGAGGCTTCCGTCGCCGTCGGCGGGATTGAGCACGGGGAATAGCTTGGGATAGCCGGTGCGGCGCAGTTCCGTCCATGCTTCCTGCGAGTTGGGGAAGAGGGCGATGTACTTCTGCGTGATGATTTTTTCAAGTTTGATTTCCGGCGAGTCGTTGCCGTTCCACGCCACGCCTATTTTGGTGAGGCTTGGCCAGTCGGGGCCTTGGCCGAGGGGGTCGTGCTGGACGTAGGCGACGGGCTCTGTGCGCTTCATGTAGTCCTCTACGTAGTCGTTGAAGTTCTGTCCTTTTGCATAGAAACCCATGTCCAGGTAGGTGGGGTCTTCTATGTAGGAATAGCGTATGCCCTCGTTGTAGAAGTGTTCGGCTTCGCCGCCCATCTGCCAGCCGCGCAGGGCACCTTCGGCTCGGAGGAAGTTTACTTCAGCCAAGCTGATGAAGTAGAGCGGCGAACTGCTGATGGCTTCGGCGCTGATGGAGGAATAGGCCAGCTGGGTGTTGCCGGCATAGCTCTGTCCCGTGCCCACGCGCACGCCGGCACGTATGCCCACAATCATGCTGTCGGTGGGTATCGTTACGCCCGTGGTGGGGTCGGGTATGGGGTTGCCGTTCTTTTTGAAGAGGTACTTGGTGTAGGGATGGTCAAGGCTCATCAGCAGGGATTCGAAGGAGGCGCACAGGCGCGTGTCGTTCCAGCTGTTGGCAATTTCCACGAGGGGGTGCGTGAAACCGATGACGGAGGGGAAGATGCCCTGCTGCTGTGCCACTTTTTCCACCACGCCGTCCTTCACGGCTTCTTCCGCCCACTTCCGTGCCAGATCGGGCTTGACCTTCACGATGTGCATGGCCATGCGGAGCTTCAGCGAGTTGGCCAGGCGGATGTAGTTCGTCATGTCCTTCGTGTCGGCATAGACAAGGTTGTCGGCTTCGTTCATCGACAGGAAGTAGTCGTTCAGCACCTGCTTGTACTCAGGGCTTCGATTCTCGTAGTAGTGCAGGCAAGCCAGCACGGAGTCGATGTTTTCCACGATGGCGGGATAGATGTCGGACAGCGGCTCGTATGTGGTGGGGTCCTGCGAGTTGTTCTTGTCCTCGGTGTAGGTGAAGGGGCCGGAGAGGTCGGCGCATTCCTGCGCGATGAGGCTGTAGTAGAGGAGGTAGATGGCCTTCACTTCGGGGATGGAATCCGCCTTGGGGTTGTTGATGAAGGGCGCGAAGGCGTTCTTGGCTGTGCCGTAGCCGCCGAGGGGGCCGGCGTTGAACTGCTCGCAGTAGTTGTAGGTGGAAATCTGCGTGGCGTTGGAGTAGGGATAGTCCTTGTGGCTGACGGTGAGGTAGCCTGCGTAGGCGTCGGTTTCGAGGTTGTACTGGAACTGGTAGGAGTGGGCTTCGGGCACGCCGCCGTCCTTGCCGCCGCGCATACCGTAGATGCCCGTCTTGCATTGCTGGAGCTGGGTGGACAGGGAGTCGAAGGCGGCCAGGGCGCCTTCGGGCGTGATGTTCACCCGGTATTTCAAGCTGTCGGCTCGGTTCTGATAGACTTCGTGGTCGGTAACCACTTCGTTGGCGCCCAGCTCGTCGCCCGGTTCGTCAAAGTCCATGCAGGATTGTACGCAAGGGCCGGCTGCGCAAGCCAGCGCAATATATAGGAGTGTCTTTTTCATGTCGGATACTGTTTAGAAGTTGAGTTTAAGATTGAAGCCGAAGGAGCGGCTGGAGGGCAGGTTGAACATCTCGAAGCCGCCGAGGCCGTTGCCGGAGGAGAGGCTTACGTCGGGATCGACGGGGGCCTTCTTGTAGATGAAGAAGAGGTTGCGGCCGATGAAGGAGAGGGAGAGGTTCTTGCCGTCGCCGAAGAGGTCGCGCCAGGTGTAGCCGAAGCTGAGTTCGCGGAGGCGGAAGTTGGTGGCGTTATAGACGTAGTCGGCTGCATTGGCGCCGCCGCCGAGGGTTTCGTACCATCCCTGTACGGGCACGAGGTCGCGGCCCTCATTGACGTACATTCCGGGCACCGTTTCGCCCGTGGGGGTGCCTTCGGCGTCGAGCACGGCATACTGGATGTTGTTGGCCTGTGCATACTGGCGGGCATCGGCCGTGCGCTGGCTCACGCCGAGGCGGTCGAGATAGCTTTCGGTAAGGCTGATGACCTTGCCGCCGATGCGGCCGTTGATGAGGAAGTAGAGGGTGAAGTTCTTATAGGAGAACGTGTTGCTCCAGGAGAGCTGGTAGGGGCTGTTCATGTTGCCCAGATAGCGTCCGTAGCTGGAGCCGAGGCGCGTCAGCACCTGTCCGTTGGCGTTCACGTACTTGAAGTTGCCGTTGAAGGAGGGGAGGCCGTTGTTGACGACGATGTCGCCGTCCTTGTGGATGAGTTCGGCTCCGGCCACCGAGGGGTCGGCGGTCAGGGCGTAGGTATAGGTGGGGTTGCCTTCGGCATCGACGCCGGGCACCTTGTACTGATAGACGTTGCCCTGCCAGCGGTCGTAGTCGTTCACGTACATGTCGCCGTACTTGCCGCCTTCGATGTAGCGCACGTGTACGCCGTGGGCCACCGAGGTGTCCATTTCCTTGGCCCGTCCGTTCTGGTCGGTGTAGGTCTTCACCACCTTGTTGTCGTTGTAGCTGAAGTTCACGCTTGTCTTCCAGCGCCAGCCGTTGCCTATCTGCCAGTCGTAGCCCACGGTTACCTCGATGCCCTGGTTGCGCACCTTGCCGGTGTTCACCACCTGCGTGCGTCCGCCCTGCGCAATGGTAAGGTAGGAATGGCAGAGGGCGGCGTTGTAGTAGGTAACGTCGAAGTTGAGGGCATTGTTGAAGAACTGGCTCTCGAAGCCTGTCTCAAAGGACTTGTTCTTCTCCGGATAGGGATAGAAGGCGTTGTAGGCGTTGGTGTTGGCGGCGCCCGTAACGGCGTTCACGCCCACCTTGTTGAACAGCACGTTGGGGATGGAGTTGCCCACTTCGGAGTAGCTGATGCGGTATTTCAGGTAGCTCACGGGTTCGGCCAGGCGGAACAGCTGGCTGAGGATGGCGCTGCCGCCCACGCCGAAGTAGCCGTAGTTGTCGGGAGCGCCCTGGGCGATGAACTGCGGCTGGCGGAAGGCCCGGTACCAGTCGCGGCGGTAGGAGCCGTCGATGTAGATCATGTCCTTCCAGCCGAGTTGGGCGGTGAAGAGGGCGGCCTTGTCCCAGTTGGAGCTCTTGCTCTTGCTGGTCACGCGGGGGCCGCCTGCCTGCGGGTCGAACAGGTTGAACACGGTGGAGATGGGCGAGAGTATGCCGTCCTTCACCACGCCCGTCATGTCGGTCGTGGCCGTGGCGTCGGTGCTGTAGGTAGTGCCCTTAATCGTGTGGCCCACCCAGCCGGCCGTGGCGCTCACGCTCCAATCCTCCTTGAACACCTTATTATAAGAAAGGAGCAGGTCGGTATAGACTTCGTTGGTGCGGCTGTCGCTCAGCCAGTAGCGGCCGTATTCGTTCATGTCGGCGGGGTCCCATGTGGTGGCCGTCTTGCGGCTCTCGCTGTTGGTCTTGTCGTGGTCGATGCTGACGCGTGCCTGGAAGGCCAGGCCGTCCCAGATGTCCACCTTGGCCTGCAGGTTGCCGTAGAAGCGGTCGTCGCGCTGCACGCCCGTGTTGCGGTTCATCAGCCAGTAGGGGTTGTTCTTCATCGGCTGCTGATAGGCCCATTGCTGCATCTCGCCTTCCAGCGTGCCGCGTCCAGTGGTCTTCACGTAGCCGCCTTCGCCGAGGATGTAGTAATCCTGCTCGGCCGTCTGCCACCGGCCCTTTCCGGCATAGTTGTGGCGGTAGTAGTCGAGGTCGATGTTGCGCCCCATGGTGTAGAGGTCGTAGATGGGGTTGCCCACGGTGCCGCCGCCCACGCGGTTCTTCGTGCGGGTCGTCACGTAGTTGGCGTTCACGTCGATGTTCAGGCGCTTCCAGAGCGTGTACGTCTGGTGCAGGGCTATGGTGTTGCGGTTGTAGCTGTTGTTCTCCAGCATACCGTTGGCATGGGAGTTGGCTATGGAGAAGTAGGTCTTCACCTTCTCCGTGCCGCCGGCGAGCGACACCGAATTGTTGGTGGTTACGCCCGTCCGGAAGAAGTCGCTCGTATCGTCCACGGCCTTATTGCGCAGGTGTACCGTGTTGCGGCCGCCCAGAATGTCGGTGGCGGAGGGGATGGTCACGGCCGTGGGGTCGGAGGCGCTGATGGGCTTGAAGGCCCAGCTGCTTTCCGACATGCTCGTGGCGCTCCACGTCCCGTCGGCGCCTTGCGCCAACCCGTCGAACAGCACGCCGTAGGTGTTCTGGAGCTTGGGCGTAACGAGCGGCATGTCAAACGTCACGTTGCTGTTGAAGTTCACGTCCAGACGGCCTTCCTTACCCTTCTTCGTGGTAATCATGATCACGCCGTTGGCCGCCTTTGAGCCGTAGAGGGCAGCAGCGTTGGCACCCTTCAGGATATTCATGCTCTCGATGTCGTCGGGGTTGATCATCGACAGGGCGTCGCCGCCTTCGGCCACGCTGGTGGTGGCGAGGTTCATGGCGTTCACGCTGCCGTGGCTGTTGCTCATAGGCACGCCGTCCACCACGATGAGCGGGTCGTTGGAGCCCATGATGGACTTGTTGCCGCGCAGCAGGATTTTCGTGGCGCCGCCTGCGCCACCTGCGCTGGGCGTGATGGTTACGCCGCTCACCTTACCCTCAATGTTGTTGATGGGGTTGGCATCCTGCACCTTCATCAGGTCGTCCGACCTCAGCTGCTGCGTGGAATAGGTCAGCGAAGTGGCCTTGCGCACGATGCCCATGGCCGTAACCACGGCTTCGTCCAGGTTGTGCATTTCCTCCTCCAGCACCACGTCGAGCGTGGCCTCGCCGTTGTAGGTCAGCGTCTGGCTCTTGTAGCCGATGAAAGAGTACTTCACTTTTGCGCCCTTCTTCACATTGTTCAATGTGTAATGGCCGTTCAAATCTACATTGACACCATTTGTGGTGCCCACCACGGAGACGGAAGCGCCCGTCAGCCATTCGCCCGTAGCGTCTTTTACCGTTCCGCCAAGCGTCTGTGCATACGCTGTCCAAGCGAAGCACAACGCCACGAGGAGGAGTGTCAGTCTTCTCATAAGTTTGTTAGGGAGTTGTTATTGATTTTGGTTTGATTTCTCTCTTGGAAGCCGCCTCGTTCGTGCTGCGGCCCTAAATCGGCCACAAAGTTAAGAAAAAACAAACAAAGCGGGCCACTTTTCAGCCATAAAAATACACCTCACCCCCCATTTTGCTCCCGCGCACCCGCATTTGAGAGCGAACAGAGAGAGAACAGTTAAAGAGTGAACAGTGAACAATGAACACGCACACACAGTAGGATTTTGAATAAAGAATCATATAAATCATTTAAGTTTCGTATATGTGCCTGGAAGGCACTGCAGCCTTGACGAGGCGGTTATTAACCGGGTACGGAGTGCCCGGAATAACTGGCAAGCAGGTGGCTGCCTGAAGGCAGTACCTTGTTGCAAATGGGCGTTGCCTGCCGAAATCCTTAATGACCTTAATGACAAATGACATAATGACCGCTTTTTCATAACGCCGCAGGCCGCTGCGCACGCCGTAATGATTATGATTATTATGCTTCAAGTCGCGCAAGTGTGGCAGGAGGATTGCAAAGCCTTAATAACGAATCTCATTTCCCCATTTCCTCATTTTCCAATCCCCCCACTCCCATACAGGCAGCCCCGCACTACTTTGTGCAGGGCTGCGTCGTAGTCGGCGGGTAGTGAAAACCCGCGTAGGGAGTAGGAGGTTAAGCCCCTAAATCCCCCTTTGGGGGGCTTCCCGACCCAATCTGAAGCTCTCCCCGGGGAGCGGGGAGGGATGGGGAGGTAAAGGGCTCTCCCCCAAAGGGGGAGCGGGGAGGGGGCTTTATTCCTCCACCATCCTCTGGAACTGCACCTTCGGGTTACCGGCGCCGAGTTGGTACTTCATCGTGGAGCTGGGCGTGAAGCTCGTGCCGATGGCCTTGATGTTGTCCGTAACGAACAGTTCAGGGCTGGGAGCAGCCGTGCTGCGGAGCGTGGGGCAGAAACTGCCGAGGAGGCCCAGGCGCACGCTCTGTCCGTTTTGCAGGTGCCCGATAATCTTCTCCTCCATGGCGGAGATGACGGCTCGGATGTCGTGGGCGGTGACGGTACATTCCTGGCTGATTTCCTCGGCGAGGAACTCCAGTTTGATGGTGGTGACGGGGGCGGGCATGGCATAGAACATGGCGGCGCCGGTTTTAGGGTTTTTACCCTCCTTTACGTAGTACTTGATCATTGTTGTTTTAGTTTTTAGGGTTAAACGTGAGATTGTCGCTTCTACGATTTTGCGAGTGCATCTTCGCACGAAGCTAAAAGTGGTGGTCAGCGGTAGGAGGGGCCCTGTTCCGACCCGCTGGGCCGCGGTCGCTTCTGCGATTTTGCGAGTGCAAAAGTACGGCACGCACATTGCGCTCTAAAGCAAACGGCCGAAAAAATTCAAAAAAAAATTCTCCGACACTGCCCGGCGTGTGTCATTATGTCATTTGTCATTAAGGTCATTAAGGAAATCCACACCCATTTTCGGCTCAAAATAATAATATATAAAATATATTATATATTTTGCCCTGATTTCGCACCCCGAAATGCTTAATGACCTTAATGACAAATGACATAATGACCACTTTTGAGAGTTGAGAGTTCTTGCTCTGGCAAGCGTCTCCTTGCGTCTCCGAGCGGAGAGTTGAGAGTTGATGCCCCCTCATCCTCACGCTCTTATGCTGACGATTCCCACCACTTCCCGACAATTTTTCAATAATCTTTGATTATGTGAAAAAAAATCATTAAATTTGCAAGCGGAAACAAACAGATGATTGAAGCCATGAACACCCCCTTCATTACCACTGGCGGAGAAGACTACAACGAAACGGAGATGCGCGAATACATCACCGACGCCCTCAAGGCCAAGGGATGGCAGCTCCACAAGAACATGCGCTATGAGTTCAAGATTACGGACGGACAGATACACATCGGCGAGGACGGTGAACCCAGGCGCGAGAAGCCGCGACGTGCCGACTACCTGCTCTTTGCGCCCAACGGCCGTCCGCTCGCCGTGGTGGAAGCCAAGCGAGCCGGCAAACTCGGCAGCACGGGCATCCAGCAGGCCATAGAGTACGCACGCCTCATCGACGCTCCCTTTGCTTTCTCCAGCAACGGCAAGGAGTTTGAGTATTACTGTATGGCCAACGCCGGACAGGCCACGCTCTCTATGGATTCCTTCCCCACGCAGGACGAGCTCTGGCAGCGCTACTGCTACAACCAGGCCTACACGCCCGAGCAGATTGAGATTGTCAGCAAGCCCTACTACAACGACGCCGACGGTCGCGAGCCGCGCTACTATCAGCGCATCGTCATCGACCGCGTGGTGGAGGCCTACGCCCGCGGACAGAAGCGCATGATGTTCGTCATGGCCACGGGCACGGGAAAGACCTACACGGCGTTCCAGATTCTCTACCGCCTCCTCCAGTCGAGCGTGAACAGCGACATGCGCATCCTCTATCTGGCCGACCGCAACATCCTCATTGACCAGACAATGGTGCAGGACTTCAAGCCCTTCGGCAAGAAGATGGTGAAGATAGAGCAGCGCACGGCTTCGCAGAGCCACGAAATCTTCATGAGCCTCTACCACCAGCTCGTGCAGTACAACCTGCCGGAGGGCGCGCCCCAGCCCTACGAGCAGTTCAACCGCGACTACTTCGACATCATCATGATCGACGAGTGCCACCGCGGTTCGGCGCGCTACGACTCCGAGTGGCGCAAGATCCTCGACTATTTCTCCTCCGCCACCCACATCGGCATGACGGCCACGCCGAAGGACGACCAGGACGCCGGCAACAGCAACATCGGCTACTTCGGCGAGCCCCTCTACACCTATTCCCTCCGCCAGGGCATCGAGGACGGCTTCCTCGCTCCCTACCGCATCACCCAGGCGCATATCAACGTGGATTCCGACGGCTATGTGCTCAGCGAACCCGAGGCCGAGTATTTTGAGAACAAGAGCAAGGGCGACCGTCTCTATAAGGACGACCTCCCGCGCCACGCCGGCATCGAGAAGCACTACGACGTGGCGGCACGCCGCATCACGCAGATGCTCGCCGACATCGGCCCTATGACGAAGACCATCGTCTTCTGCGACGAGGAGATTGACGCCGCCGAGATGCGCAAGGCGCTCATCCGCCACAACCAGCAGCGGCAGGTGGAGAACCAGAACAAGTACATCATGCGCATCACCGCCTCCGATGCCGAGGGCAAGAAGGAAATCACCAACTTCATTTCCAAGAACTCCCCCACGCCCACCGTCGTCACCACCTCGCAACTCCTCTCCACGGGTGTCGATACGAAGACCGTGGGCCTCATCGTGCTCTATCGCAACATCACCTCCATGACGGAGTTCAAGCAGATTATCGGACGCGGCACGCGCATCGTGGAGCAGCGCAAGTACTATTTCGACATCCTCGACTTCCGCGGCGCCACGGAACTCTTCTTCGACCCCGCCTTCGACGGCGCCCCCCTGTCCCCTACCCGCGAAGGCACCGGCGCCGGCAACAAGAAGAAGCGCCCCACGACGGCGAAGGTCTACAAGCCCATCCTCAGCGGTTCGGGTCAGGAGATTCTCATCGACCACGAGAAGAAGATGGTGCTCGACAAGGACGGACGCCCCATCACCACCTCCTACATCGACTACACCGCCACCCACTTCCTCAATGTATTCTCCTCGCTCGACGACTTCCTCCGGCAGTGGAACGGCGCCGAGCGCAAGCAGGCCATCGTGGATGTCATCGAGCAGGAGGGCGTGGATTTCGCTGCCCTGCGCGCCCTCTACCCCGAGCAGTATGCCGACCGCGACATCTTCGACATCATCCTGAACATCGCCTTCAAGCAGCAGATGCTCTCACGCCGCGAGCGTGCCCGCCGCGTCAGGGAGAAGCACCTCCTCGACCGTTACAGCGGCGATGCCCGCCGTGTGCTGGAAATCCTCATCGACACCTACGCCACCCACGGCATCCTCGCCTTCGAGAATCAGGAGGCCCTCAAAGTCAGCGCGATTGCCGACATCGGCACCCCGCTGCACATCAAGAAGACCCTCTTCGGAGGTACCGAGCAGTACAAGGCGCTCATCCGCGAGATAGAAGAGATTCTCTACGCCACGGCATAAGCCCGCCTCCCGAAACCTCGAAGCCCCGCCCCCCCCGCCCCCGGCCCCCCCGGCACCCCGCCCCCCCCCGCCGCCCCCCACCCCCCCCCCCCCCCGCCGCCCGCCCCCCCCGACCCGCGACCA
>JAGHRT010000018.1 GCA_018066245.1 Candidatus Equimonas faecalis
ATTATATATTATATAATAATATATATTAAAGGTTCGCGCTCTCATTTTTCGTAAAAGGGACACTGGGACACCGGGACACTGGGACACCTTTTTTGCGTGTAAGTTTTAATGGTGGAATATGACGTTATAATTCGGCATTTTGTCTGGGGAAATGTGTGTCTCGGTGTCTTGGTGTCCCGGTGTCCCGGTGTCCCCGGTGTCCCCGGAACCCCTCCGGCTCCCCCTTAAGGGGGAGGTGCCCGAAGGGCGGAGAGGGTTTATTTTGTAACACCGTAACGCCGTAGCACCGTAGCACAACCCCCCTCTAGAGAGGGGGGGAGCTGGAGGGGGGTTATCGGAGAGGGTTCTTTAATGTCAGTACGGCATAGTCGTGGGCGGGCACCGCGATCGTGTAGTGGCTGGCGGCGTATGGCAGGTGGAGGAAACTGACTGCGTGGCGGGGCAGACGGACGGTGAGCCTGACTTCCTCGCCGTGGAAATTGGCCACGATGAGCCTGGTCTCCCTGCCTTCGCCCCGCAGGAAGGCGTATTGGCGGGTAAGGGCGGGGTTGGCGTACATGAGGTCGTAGAACGGCGTGCCGCGGAGCTTCCGGCGCAACTGGAGCAGGCTCGTGTACCACTCCCTGAGGGCTTCTTCTTCGGGGGTGAGCGCTTCCCGCCCTGCGAGTTTGCGGCAGAAGGGGTAGGCCCAATAGTCGAAAATGCTGGTGCGCCCGTCCTGCCCGCTGTAACCTTCGGCCGTCATGCCTCGTTCGCCGATTTCCTGCCCTGAATAGACCATGAGGGGGCCCGTGCCCATGAGGGCGGCTACGGCCATGGCGGGACGTCCTGCCTGCGGGGCGGAGGCGAAGAAGGGGGATGCCAGACGCTGTTCGTCGTGGTTTTCGAGGAAATAGAGCATGTGGGGGCGTATGTCATCGGTACTCTGCCACACTGAGGGTATGGACTGTGTGGATTGCCCGCCTGCGACAACGGCACGGAGGGTGTCGTAGAAGCCTGCCTTGTCGTAGAGATAATGGAAGCCGCCGTGGCGGATGTAGTCGCGATAGAGCTGCGGATTGTAAACCTCTGCTATGAATCGTACATGGGGATGGCGGCTCAGCACGGCGGCTATGGCGTGGTGCCAAAAACTGACGGGGACCATTTCGGCCATGTCGCAGCGGAAGCCGTCGACACCCTGTTCTGCCCAGTAGAGGAGTATGTCGGTCATTTTCTGCCATGTGCTGCTTTGGGGGCTCATGCCGCCGTAGTTGAGCTTGCAGGTTTCATACCAGTCGTCGGGCGTGGGATGGGCGTGGAAGACGTCGTTGCCCGAGGCTCGGGCGGGGCTCTCGGTGTAGGAGCCTATGCGGAGGGTCTCGTCCGGGCAGTAATAGAAATTGTTGTCGGGTGAAAAATGCAGGGCGGTGTCGTCGTCAGCCCCGAGGGGGCGGACTCCCTGCGGGGCGGCATCGGACACGTAGTGGCGTGCCACGTGATTGGGCACGAAGTCCATGATGACTTTCAGTCCTGCCTTGTGGCTGCGGGCCAGCAATTCGCAAAACTCTGCGCGGCGGTCGGCCACGCGGCGGGCAAGGTCGGGGTCTATGTCGTAATAGTCCTTGACGGCATAGGGACTGCCGGCTTTGCCTTTCACGATGTCGGGATTGTCGGGGGCTATGTCGGGATAGACGGTCTGAGTGGCGTGCTCCAGCAACCCGGTGTACCAGATGTGGGTATAACCCTGCCCACGAAGCGCCCTGAGGGCCTTGAGGGAGAAGTCGAGCATCTTTCCGCAGCCGTTCTGCCTGATGGTGCCGCCCTGGATGCCGGTGGTGTGCCTATTGCCGTAGAGGCGCGGTAAAACCTGATAGATTGTCATTGGCAAATTAGGAACCCTCTCCGCCCTTCGGGCACTTCCCCCTAGGGGGAGCTGGAGGGGGGCTTATTTAGCAATTAAACATGGGAGAGGGTGATGCCTTCCCGGCCTTTGCCCGTTTTGGCAATCATGCCTTGCAGCGCTTTGCCCGGGCCGCATTCAATGAAGTCCGTGGCTCCGGCTTCAAGCATAGAGAGTACGGTGTCTGTCCAACGCACGGGGCTGGTGAGCTGTCGCAGAAGATTGTCCTTTATTTCCTCCGGATTGGTGTGGGCCTTGCCGTCCACATTCTGATAGACAGGGCACTGTGGCGTGTGGAAGTCGGTGGCGGCTATGGCTGCGGCAAGTTCCTCTTGGGCTGGCTGCATGAGGGGGGAATGGAAGGCTCCGCTCACAGGCAGGACAAGGGCCCGCTTGGCTCCAGCTTCCTTGCACAGTTGGCATGCGGCTTCTACGGCTGCGATGTGGCCGGAAATGACAAGTTGGCCCGGGCAGTTATAGTTGGCCGGTATGACGAGGGCCTCACCGGTGGAGACTTTCGAGCAGATGTCCTCTATTGCGGAGGCGGGCAGCACTTCGGGGAGTGCGACAATGGCAGCCATGCCGCCCTTGGTGATTTCGCAGGCTTTCTGCATGGCTGATGCACGGGCTGAGACAAGGCGCAAGCCGTCCTCAAACGCAAGACACCCTGCGGCAGTAAGCGCTGAAAATTCGCCCAATGAATGGCCTGCCACCATGGCTGGGCGGAACTGCCGGCCAAGGCAAAGGGCCGAAATAACACTGTGCAGAAAAACGGCGGGCTGGGTAACGGCTGTTTGCTTGAGCTGTTCGTCGGTTCCGTGGAACATGATGTCTGTGATTGGGAACCCTAAGATTTCATTGGCACGGTCGAACAACTGCTGGGCCGTAGGGTGCTGGTCATAGAGCTCATGCCCCATGCCTACGAACTGGGCTCCTTGGCCGGGAAATACGTATGCTGTCATTAGTGAGATGCGCTTGTAATTATTTAATGAACTTACGACCTCCCTGAATGTGGATGCCACTGCGGGAGACTGAGGGACAAGGCCGTCCCTGGAGGTCGAACGTCAGTACGGACTGACGGGACGCAGACGTACCTGCATCAAGTGTTTCGATGCCTTCTGCGGCGAAGTCCTTCATGATGTCGAAGCGGATGAGTTCGCCGTCCTTGCGGATGTTGTACAACGGGCGTTGAAGCACTTTCTTGGAACCTGCCCAGCACACGGCGTTTTGGGGAGAGCTGTCGTCTGTCAAGGTGGTGTAGAGTCCACTTACGCCGGGGAAAAGGTCGTTTTTATAGTTGTTGCCGCTTATGCCGTCCTGCCACTTTCCATCTGCGGGAATGATGTTGTAGCGGGGCACGGAGGGGTCGTTGTTCAGCGCGTTGGCTTCAAACTTGTTGTAGTCGAAATAAACGTGCGTAACAAGCATTCCGCTACCCATTTTCGTGGGGTAGAACAGGCCGTCGGCACGGCGGTTTTCCAACACGTAATACTCTTTGGTGTTGAGGGGGTTCTTGATGACATAGGCAAAGACGGCATCGGAGGGCGTGTCGGGCTGGCCGATGGCGCTGAAGGGATAGAGCGTGCATTGTTTGGGCGTACTGTTGAGCGTGGTGTATTTCAGCCACCCCAGCAGTATGCGCTCGTAGGCCGAATATCCTATGAAATTGTAGCCCATATTGTAGTAGTTGCCCTGATCCATCATGCTCCAGTATTTGGGGGTGTGTGCATCTTGCACATTGCTGTCGGTGCTGTAGAAATCGGGGAGGCCGAGGGCATGGCCGAACTCATGGACGAAGGTGCCGGGGCCGGCCAGACTGACAGTGGCGGGGTTCATCACCAAAACGTTGCCTTGGTACATCGTATCGACAAAGCGTTCACAGCCGATGAAATAGCTCATCAGCGTGAAGTTGCCGTAGGCCCTGCCGTATTGCGTGCCCGAGGTGTTTACCAAACGGGAGAAATGGGGCCACGGCATGTCCAGCCCGCTCTCATCCTGACTGTAGTGGTAGAGCGAATAACCTATGCTGGCCTCGCTGTAGCCGGCACAAATGAAGGCCAACATGGGCACGCCTCTGGTTTTTGTGCCATTGATGTTGGGATTGTCATTAATGGTGTAGGCGCTGAAATCAATGCCCTGCGCCTGAGCCGCACTGATGGCGTCGTTGATGAAGGCATAGGTATTGACATCGCGGTTGTTGCCTGAATCTTTGAAATAATAGGCTTGTGTCTGGGGGAGGGCAACTTTTCCGACCACTACGAAGTGAGGAGAGAAAAGGCCGCTGGACTGACTGAGAAAATAGTCGCGCACAGAACCTGTTGAGCTGTAGCTCGTGGCACCCACCTTATAGTCGGTGTCGGAGTAGTTCTCTTCATTGAGCTGGCGGGAAATCTTGTCGGGTGTGCTTATTTCAAGGAACTTCACGTCGCTGAACTCAACAAGCAGTACGGGAAAGGTGGTCTCGCTTATGGTGTTGAGCGAACTGATGCGTGTGGGGCAAGTGGTCTTGTAGGTGCCCAAACCATCGGCAGAACTACTGGGGCCATAGGTCTTGCTGGGCAACGGAGTCTCTTCCAGCAGGTGCCTGGCATCCTGCATGGTGGGAATGTTCACTTGGGGCATTGCAAGCTGGTTCCTGACACCTTTTACAGGCGACAGGGGTTCAATAGCCTGAGCGACAGGCCAGAGGAAGAGGAGGGAAAGGGCTATTAGGCTTATTCTTTTCATATTAACGTATTATTGTCTTTTGATTGTTTTGTATGAACAGTCCTTTAGGATGGCTCAGTCTGCGGCCTTGAAGGTTGAAGGTGGAACCGCTATTATCTCCCATGGAAATGTTTATTCGGTTGGCTGGAGTAGTGGCGATTCCTTCTGTCTGGGTATTGAAGCTCACATGACCTTCTCCGTCATCGGCTATATCGAAAATGGGCAGACCGTAGAACTCGGCCTTTGTGTAGGGCCGTCCGTATATGGCGGTGGAGGGGTTGGAATCGCCGGGGTAGAGGTCGCTGCGAAATTCCGACCATGTATTACGGGTAGAATTGCTCTGCCAAGTGCTATCAGCCGGAACTACACGAATGCACTGGCGATTCAGGTCGTTATTAGGCCTGTTTCCCGTCCAAAGGCTTTTCACGTAATCAATATGCCAGACCATCAAGCCCGTGCCGAAGCGGTTGCTGCGATACCAGGGATTTTCGCTGCGCGTCTCCAATATATAATATTGTGTGTCGGTTTCGGGATTGCGCACAATGTAGCCCTCGCCGGGATTGACGGTTACGCTGCCGGCATTGGCTTCAAGGGGCTTCAAGTCCAGCCAGCCCAAGCAACTGCGCTCGTAAGCTGAGTATTGCATGGGGCGGTAGCTGTTCTCCTGATACTGCCCATAGTCCATCACACTCCAATAATCGGGAGTGGGGCGCAGGGGAGTGGAGCTGGTGGTGTCGTACTCGTCGGGAAGGCCGAGAGCATGGCCAAGTTCATGGATGAGCACACCGATACCGGCAATGTGCTGGCCTATAATAAAGACCTTGTGGGTGGTCGCATAGTCATCGGCAGGCTTATAGTCTTGCATCAACTCGTTGCCAATGAAGTAGCTGTTGAACAACACACCGCCTGCGCTGCGACTGCCTTGCTGATAGCAGGGCCAGAGATAATTCTCGGATCCTTCCTCGTAGGAAGCGTGTTCGCCAGGACCGGCAAACAGAACAATTACAAGAGGCACGGAACCACTGGCCGACAGGAAAGGCTTGAAGTCGGCACCGTTCTGTGCCGCAAGCCGCAAGGCCTCGTTCACAAAATCACTTTTGCCCACGTCATGCGTGGTTTTGCTGTTCTTGCCGTATTGTTCGCGATTGCCCGAAACGGTTACACTGTCCACAACGGTAAAATGCGGTTTGAACAATCCGCCCGAGTTGTAAATAAAATAGTCGCGCACAGAACCTGCGGCATAAATGTCGTCGGCAAGCTCCGTAGCGGGGCAATCGAGGTCGTGGTAGCCTTCCTCATTGAAGAGGCGCTCTATCTTTTTCCGCGTAGTAGCGGTTTGGAAAGTACAATCGGCAAAACCTGCCATGACAATGGGTATTTCTATTTCACCGACGCTGGGCAGCGTGCCGTGGGCACTTTGCCCGTAAATGCCAAGTCCGTCGGGTGAGGTCGTATCGAAGGAACGGCGCTTGGACTGAGTGAAAGTACGGGCAGTATAATTGCAACTGCATCCTTTTTTTTCCAGAACAAACTGTTTACCATTTTTCAGATTTATCACCTGACGCATGGGCCGTGTGGCCTGAGTGCTAAGGCATGCAGCTGCCATAAGCAACATGATAAAGTGTTTCATTGTCGTTTCGGTTTTAGTATGATAATGGACACCGTAGGAGGTGCTGTTTGGTCGCTTTATTTTGTGAGGACTGGGCTTGGCAACTTTTCGCGGATATACCATCGCAGGCATATTCCACCTGCCATCATACCACTCAGCAGCCATGCAAAAGCTGGCATCACGACGGCACACAGCCATGCCCAGAGAGGAATATCGATTTCGTCGCCGATGGCGTAAGTTTGCCAAGAGAGGGCAAATCCCAGCACAACGGCAATCCATGGGAGAAGCAACAAGAGCAAAATGCCCACGCGGAGGAGCCAGAAATGCTTTCGCTCTGCATGAGGATAAGCCAAGCCGAGTTGCAATTTCCTTCGCAGCGTGAAAGAGTGTCGTAAGATGTTCATGCTTTGAGTGTGAAGTTTTGTGTTTGGTGTGGGTAACTTTGAAGATTCTCCAAAGGCGGTTGAGCATTCAGTCCAGAACCTACTTCTTGATGGCGCTTACTACGACAGCGCAGACAGAAGCCAGCGACATCGTTACGGAGATGGCCTGCGTGGCACTCAGCTTTTCCGTCATTTGTTTGGAGGGGATGATGATGGTGGCCCCTGGCTCTACGTGGCTGTAATGGCTGAGACGCTTAATCGTACCGTTAGGATTGATGGCGAAGGCACGACTCTTTTTCGATTTCAAGGAGTAGCCGCCGGCCTGGTCTATATAGTCATTGGCACGCATGTCCTTGTTGTAGGCCACGGTGTTGGGATACATGACTTCACCTGTAATACTTACGGTGTTCAGCTGTCCGGGAATGAACAGTTCATCGCCGTCTTGGAGCACGATGTCCCAGCGGTCATCGCCAGGGTGCTCAAGTGCTTTGTCCAATTCTATACCCACGCTGCGGGTATCGCTGATGTCGAGTTTCCGCTTGATGGCATTGGAGTCGGCTGCAATGGCCATGGAGTTGTTCATAAAGGCTTTCACGATGACTTCCTGCTGGTCTTTTTCCTCGGGAGTAAGCACACGGAGCAAGCGGGCTCCGTGGGCATAGCCGTGTTCGGTGATGCCGCCTGCCTGAGCTACGATTTCGGACAGACGCATGTTCTTTTTCGTCAGCGTATAGCTGCCCTGGAAAGGCACTTCGCCGCTCACCTTCACATGCCCCTGCTCGGAGTAGCCAGGGGAACGGCGCACAAACACCTCATCGAAGGGCTGGAGCACAAAGCCACGCTCTCCGCTCACCACAAAGCCCTCGCGCAGGGAAAAACTGAAGGTCTGGGCCGTTTCAGTCTGTGTCTCGGTGGCACCGCTGTTGCGGAAACGGCGGCTCACGTCCACCTTGGCCGTGCTTGCCGCATCGGTCAGTCCGCCGGCTTGCAAGATAAGGTCTTCCACCGTCGTATTCTCGGCAAAATCATAGGTGCCGGGGTAGAGCACTTCACCCTCAATGGACAGTGTGAGTTCGCTATTGTAGTCTTCAAGGGAGGGAATGAAGAGCACGTCTTCGTTGCGCAGCACCACGTCGGCCTCTTCGTGGGACATTATGCCGTCGGCGTTGAACGAGAGTACTTCAAGCTGGCGATTCTCCTTGCGGCGGTGCATCACGGCGTGTACGCCGAATGCTTCTTCCAACATTCCGCCGGCACGCTCTATGAGGCTGCGCACGGTGGTAACGCCCCCGTCCATCTGGTACTGCCCGGGACGGCGCACGGCACCTTTGATTTCCACCATATTGGTATAGCGTTGCAATGTGGAATCCACATAGAGAGAGTCGGCATCGGCCAACTGGAATGTACCACGCTCAAATTCGTCAAGCGTATAGACGCTGAGCGCACCGCCCTTCTTACGGGTCAGGCGGACATTGTCTTCAAGGGCATCGCCGCAGAAGCCGCCTGCATACTTGATGAGGGTGGACACGCTTTCATTGCTCTTCATTTCGTAGAACATGGGGCGTTTCACCTTACCCTGTACCTGCACGAGGCAATCGTAGGCTCCCACATAGATGACGTCATTGGACTGCAAGCGCACATGGCCTTGCGTGCTGCCGTTCAGGATGTAGTCGTAGATATCGACGGAGGCTATGGTGCGGCCATTCCTGACCACCTTAATGTCGCGCAGCGTACCGATGGTGTTGGTGCCTCCTGCCATGTAGAGGGCATTGAACACGTTGGCAAACGCACTCAGCGTGTAAGTGCCGGGATTTTCAACCTCACCGAAGATATTCACGGTGATGGTTTTGGTCTGCCCCACGGTCAGTTTTATCTGACTGCCCTGATAGCGGCTTCCCAGCGTGCTGCACAGCCGGCTCTGAGCCTGAGCCACGGAGAGGCCGCCCACACTGACAAGTCCATAGCCTTCAATGGAAATGTCGCCATCAGGAGAGACTGTACATTGGTAGCTCTGGGAGGTGTTTCCCCACACATCGACATTCACCACGTCGCCTGCACCCAAGCGGTAGTCGGTGGGAGTGGCGAGGTTCATGTCGCTCTCGAAGGTCAGTTGCTTGTTGCTGAAAATGTTTCGGCCAAACACCTGCTTCGTGGGGTCCTCTTTCTGATTGTCGTAAGAATAAATCTCGTCAAACATTTCCAAGGAGTCGCGCACGCCCAAGCCGTAGAGTTCGTCGTCGTAGTAGCCGTCGCGCTCCTCCGTCATCAGCATACGCTGTCGCTGGCTGACATCGGCAGGAATGCGCTGTTCGGAACGGTTGCGGTAGTGAGGGTTTCCGTTCACCTCAACGTTATTGCTGCGCAGGCGCGTGTTGCCCTGGGCTCCTGAGATGTTACGCGCCCCCATCACGCTGCCTTTCTGCTCCTTGTCGTACTTGCTGCGTACACGTCGCAACTGGTCGAGGGTTACTCCCTTTTCCATAAGTTTCTTGGTGATGTCGGCCCGCGAGGTTCCCTTCTCGTTCTCCTTGATGGCAAACTCCATGACCTGACCGTCCGTCATAGAGGACTGAGCCAAGGCGACGAGGGGACTGAACAAGAGGATGAGTGCTACGATTAAACTTCTGGTATTCATTTTTCTATTTATTGCTCCTTGGTGGCGTAGGGCGGCGCAAAACCGTCCTATACGATAGTCAGCACTAGTCTATACGATAGTTTTCACTACACTATACGATAGGCTGCACGATTCTTAGGATAACTCCACCTATCCCACCGGCAACGTATTTTGTCAGCGGGACAGGATGAGTTTGAGGCATAGGCCCTACATTCCTTTAACGGAAGAAGAGCGATTTTATTATACCCGATGCCGATGTTTACCAAGCGAAAAGGGGATATTTCTCCATCGTCTTGTTCACGCGGGCACGGACGGCGGCGATGACGGCCTCGTCCTCGGGAGCGTTGAGGACGGTCTCTATCATCTCGGCTATTTCAACCATAAGGTCTTCCTTGGCGCCGCGGGTGGTGATGGCGGGCGTGCCGAGGCGGATGCCAGAGGTCTGGAAGGCGCTGCGGGTGTCGAAGGGCACCATGTTCTTGTTCACGGTGATGTCGGCTGCGACGAGGGCATTCTCAGCCACCTTACCGGTGAGGTCGGGATACTTGGAGCGGAGATCAACGAGCATGGAGTGGTTGTCGGTGCCACCGCTGACGATGGTGAAGCCACGCTTCACGAGTTCTTCGGCCAGTTTTGCGGCGTTCTTCTGCACCTGTGCGGCGTACTCCTTCCATTCGGGCTTGAGGCACTCGCCAAAGGCTACGGCCTTGGCAGCGATGACGTGCTCCAACGGGCCGCCCTGGATGCCGGGGAATACGGCACTGTTCAGTATCTGGCTCATCATCTTCACCTGGCCCTTCGGCGTGGTGAGGCCCCAGGGATTCTCGAAGTCCTTGCCCATGAGGATGATGCCGCCGCGCGGACCGCGGAGGGTCTTGTGGGTGGTGGAGGTGACGATATGGGCGTACTTCACGGGGTTGTCCAGCAGGCCGGCGGCGATGAGGCCGGCGGGGTGTGCCATGTCCACCATAAAGATGGCGCCCACCTTGTCAGCTATCTCACGCATACGCTTGTAGTCCCATTCGCGGCTATAGGCAGAGCCGCCGCCGATGATGAGTTTGGGCTTGTGTTCCAGGGCGAGGCGCTCCATCTCGTCGTAGTCCACGCGGCCGGTCTCCTTGTCGAGGTTGTAGCCGATGGGGTTGTAGAGTATGCCGGAGGTGTTCACCTTGCTGCCGTGGGAGAGGTGGCCGCCGTGGTCGAGGTTCATACCCATGAAGGTGTCGCCGGGCTTCAGCACGGCGAAGAATACGGCGGCGTTGGCCTGTGCGCCGGAGTGGGGCTGCACGTTGGCATATTCAGCGCCGAAGAGCTGGCATACGCGGTCGATGGCCAGTTGCTCCACCTTATCGACCACCTGGCAACCGCCATAGTAGCGCTTGCCGGGATAACCTTCAGCGTATTTGTTAGTGAGCCAGGAGCCCATGGCTTGCATTACGGAGTCGCTTACGAAGTTCTCGCTGGCGATGAGTTCGATGCCGCGCATCTGGCGGGCGTGTTCCTCGTTGATGAGGTCAAAGAGTTGGTTGTCCATATTGGTTTTAAGGTTTTAAGGTTTTCGGGGATTTGGGTTTTGTGGTGTTCTGGACGGCTGTCGCGCGGTGCCTCTGCTCCACGCATCCGGCTTTAGGCTTATCCGTCGGCCTTTATCTGCTCCATCGTGAAGCCCAACACGCGAGTCAGTATCACTTCACGGGCAAAGAGGCCGTTGCGTGCCTGCTGGAAGTAGTAGGCGCGGGGGTCGTCGTCCACGTCTTCGGCAATCTCGTTCACACGGGGCAGCGGATGGAGCACCTTCATCGTTTCCTTGGCCAGGCTCAACATACTGCGCGTCAGGATATACGTGTCCTTCACGCGCTCGTACTCGTCGAGGTCGGTGAAACGCTCGCGCTGCACGCGTGTCATATAGAGAATGTCTGCCGAGGCGATGCTCTCCGGCGCGAATTCCTCCGTCTCTACGTAGCGGATATTGTTGTCGTGGCAGTATTGCTTCCACTCCTCCGGCATGCGGAGCTCCTTGGGGGAGACAAAGTGGAACGTAGGGTTGAAGTGGCGCATGGCCTGCAACATACTGTGTACCGTGCGCCCGTATTTCAGGTCGCCCACCAAATGTATGGTAAGGTTGTCCAACGTGCCCTGCGTCTTGTAGATGCTGTAGAGGTCGAGCATTGTCTGCGAGGGGTGCTGGTTACTGCCGTCGCCGGCGTTGACGATAGGCACGGGACTCACCTTCGCGGCTTCGGCGGCAACGCCTTCCTTGAAGTGGCGCATCACGATGATGTCGGCGTAGTTGCTCACCATCATAATGGTGTCCTTCAGCGTCTCGCCCTTCACGCCGCTGCTCACCTTGGGGTCGGCAAAGCCGATGACCTTTGCGCCGAGGCGGTTGGCAGCCGTCTCGAAGGAGAGGCGTGTGCGGGTGGAAGGCTCAAAAAAGAGGGTGGCCACTATACGGTCGTCAAGCAGATGGCGGTTAGGTTGTTTTTCAAACTCGGCAGCACGGGCGAGGAAGTCCAGTATGTCCTCGCGCGTCATGTCGGCTACTGTGATAAAATTCTGGTGCATGGATTGAGTCTGTGTCAGTCTTTGTCGTACGTAGGTGCGGGGTATTTGAGCAAATTAGTGCGAAACGCTACACCTGCAGTTAAAGAAAAGCAAGGCACCCTTAACAAAGGGTTTTGTTGAGGGGCCTTGCTTGCATCATCATTATGGTTTGCGTTTCACATCAATGCGGAGTGAAGACTTACGCTTCTTCCACGGCAGCCTGCGCGGCAGCGAGGCGGGCGATGGGCACGCGGAAGGGGGAGCAGCTGGCGTACTTCATACCGAGCTTGGCGCAGAATTTCACGCTGCTGGGCTCACCACCGTGTTCGCCACAGATACCGGTGCGGATGCCGGGACGTACGGCGTTGCCCTTCTCGCAGGCCATCTTGATGAGCTGGCCCACGCCGTTCTGGTCGAGGACGGCAAAGGGATCGGCCTTCAGAATCTTCTTCTCGAGGTATTCGGGAACGAAGGAGGCCACGTCGTCGCGGGAGTAACCGAAGGTCATCTGCGTGAGGTCGTTGGTGCCGAATGAGAAGTACTCGGCCTCGGTGGCGATGCGGTCGGCGGTGAGGCAGGCGCGAGGTATCTCAATCATCGTGCCGACTTCAAACTTGACTTCTACGCCGTATTCGGCGAAGACTTCCTTGGCGGTATTCAGGATGATTTCCTTCTGCTGCTTCAGCTCATAGAGGATACCTACGAGGGGCACCATGATTTCGGGATGAGGATCGTAGCCTTCCTTCTTCAGTTCGCATGCTGCGGAGAGGATGGCGCGGGTCTGCATGGCGGTGATTTCGGGGAAGGTGACGCCCAGACGGCAACCGCGGTGGCCGAGCATGGGGTTGGCCTCGTCGAGGGCGGCGGCGCGCTTCTTGATGACTTCGAGGTCTACGCCCATCTGTTCGGCCATTTCCTGCTGGCCGGCGGGGTTCTCCTTGTTGGGCACGAACTCGTTGAGAGGGGGATCGAGCAGACGGATGTTCACCTGCAGGCCGTCCATAGCCTTGAGGATGCCGTAGAAGTCGGCCTTCTGATAGGGGAGGAGCTTGGCGAGGGCTTTCTCGCGGTCCTCGGCAGTCTCGGCGAGAATCATCTCGCGCATAGCCTTAATCTTCTCGCCCTCGAAGAACATGTGCTCGGTGCGGGTGAGGCCGATGCCCTTGGCACCGAAGTCGCGGGCCTTCTTGGCGTCGGCGGGGGTGTCGGCGTTGGTGCGGACTTCCATCTTGGTATATTTGTCGCAGAGGTCCATCAGTTCCTTGAAGTCGCCGGAGAGTTCGGGGTCGATGGTCTTCACTTCGCCGTCATACACCTGACCGGTGCTGCCGTTGATGGAGATGAAGTCGCCTTCCTTATATACCTTGCCGTCAATCTCAACGGTCTTGGACTTGTAGTCAACTACGATGCCACCTGCGCCGCTGACGCAGCACTTACCCATACCGCGGGCAACGACGGCTGCGTGGCTGGTCATACCGCCGCGGGCGGTGAGGATGCCTTCTGCGGCGCTCATGCCGGCGAGGTCCTCGGGAGAGGTCTCGATGCGTACCATGATTACCTTGTGGCCCTTCTGATGCCATACCTGTGCATCGTCAGCGTGGAATACGATCTGGCCGCAGGCGGCACCGGGGCTGGCGGGCAGACCCTGTGTCATTACCTTGGCGCTCTTGAGGGCGGTTTTGTCGAATACGGGGTGCAGCAACTCGTCGAGCTTGTTGGGCTCGCAGCGCAGGATGGCGGTCTTCTCGTCGATGAGACCTTCCTTGACGAGGTCCATGGCAATCTTCACCATGGCGGTGCCGGTGCGCTTGCCGTTGCGGGTCTGGAGGAACCAGAGCTTGCCTTCCTGTACGGTGAACTCCATGTCCTGCATATCGTGGTAGTGCTTCTCCAGCTTGTCCTGGAGGGAGTCGAGTTCCTTATAAAGCTCGGGCATAGCCTCTTCCATGGAGGGATACTTGGCCACGCGCTCCTCTTCGCTGATGTGAGCGCGCTCGGCCCAGCGCTGACTGCCCACCTTGGTAATCTGCTGGGGAGTACGGATACCGGCTACCACGTCTTCGCCCTGGGCGTTGATGAGATATTCGCCGTTGAAGAGGTTCTCACCGTTGCCGGCGTCGCGGCTGAAGCAAACGCCCGTGGCGGAGGTGTCGCCCATATTGCCGAATACCATGGCCATTACGCTGACAGCGGTGCCCCATTCGTCAGGAATTCCTTCCATCTTACGATAGAGGATGGCGCGCTCGTTCATCCAGCTGCGGAATACGGCGCAGATGGCGCCCCAGAGCTGTTCCTTCGGGTCGGTGGGGAAGTCGCTGCCGGTCTGTTCCTTGATGGCGGCCTTGAAGAGAACGACGAGTTTCTTGAGGCTCTCAACGCTGAGGTCCTTGTCGAGCACTACGCCCTGCTCCTCCTTCACCTTTTCAATAATGGCCTCGAAGGGGTCGATGTCTTCCTTATTGACGGGCTTCATGCCGAGTACCACGTCGCCATACATCTGTACGAAGCGGCGGTAGCTGTCATATACGAAGTGGGGGTTCTGGGTCTTGGCTACCATACCTTCGGCCACCTCGTCGTTAAGGCCGAGGTTGAGGATGGTGTCCATCATGCCGGGCATAGAAGCGCGGGCACCGGAACGTACGCTGACGAGCAGAGGGTTCTTGGGGTCGCCGAAGCGGCAGTTCATCAGAGCCTCGGTGTGGGCTACAGCTGCATTGACGTCATCCTGGAGAAGCTCTACGATTTTCTCCTGACCAACCTTATAATACTCATTGCAGGTGTCGGTGGTGATGGTGAAGCCCGGGGGTACAGGCACACCGATGTGGTTCATCTCAGCCAGGTTGGCGCCCTTGCCACCAAGCAATTCGCGCATCTGGGCGTTACCTTCGGCTTGTCCGTTGCCGAAAGTATAGACTCTTTTAATGTTTTCCATTTTTGCTATTACTTTGATTTTTTGAAATTATTTTCACGACCTTGCAAATTTAGAAAAAAATCCCCAATGCGCCAAGCCGCCCCTGTTTTTTTTGCCCTCAGCTGTCCAATCTTCCACTTCCACTTGCAGTTTTGCGCCCTCCACCCGCCGAAAGCCATACTTTTCTCTCCTTCCCCTCAGCCGCAAACGCACGCGCCCACCGCCGAGCGAAATTCCTAATTTGCCAACTTCCACCGTACAATATAAAAAAGCGCTTATGGTACAAACCAATGCGCTTTCAAATTACAGAAAATCGTATCCCAAATAACGGTTTAAACAGGCAATATGCAGACAGAAAAGCCTGAAAGAATTGGGAGATACGGAGACTCTTTATAATATCCCCACCTTTCCTTGAGTTACGAAAAAATCGTTTGCACGGTGTCCAGATGGCTAAGTTCAACGGGGAGCATGGGGGCTGACGGATCAGCGGCGGGCTGAGCGGCTGCCACCATTGTAGGCTCCACTTGAAGTGCGGGTGCTGCGTCCGCTGAAAGTGGCCCGTGAGCTAGCCGCGCGGTTTCCACCCATTGCGGGAGCTGTGCGTGCTGACGAGGGGGCGCTCATGCTACGTGTGGCGCTGTTACCCCTGTAGTTGCCTGTAGAGGGACGGGCCACACTGCCTGAGGACTGCCAACTTCTGTCTCTGGAGGGTGTGGAGGTGCTGCGAGGGGATTGCCCACCACCATATTGTCCGCGCCGAGTGCCATCTGCCGCGGAGGTTCGTCCTGCTTCACGCTGGCCCCTGCCATCTGCGGCGGCAGGGCGACCGCCTCGATTGTTACCTGCGCCGTTGATGTTTACGTCGCCATTGATATTGACATTTACGCCGCCTTGCTGGCTGCTGCCACGACCTACGCCCGGCTGTGTGCCACCCCGATGGTCTCCGCGCTCTCCTCCGCGATAGCCTGTACGATAGCCGTTGTATGGCCGGTGGTAGTCGGCACGGTAGCGGCGATAGCTGGGAGGCGGGGCCGGACGGTAATACCTGTGGCGTGGATAGTGGTCGTAGTAAGGGAAGTACCACGCATTGGCACGCCATACCAGCGGACGGAAGAAGAAGTCAAAGGTATTGAACAAGCGCCACTGGGCCGTGTAAAGCACGCGAGCCAGACAGGCGTTGCGGTATTCCCACAGATAGCCGGACACGTCGGCCTCTACGCGGCATTTCAGAAAATAGTCCAAATTGATTTGATACACACGATCGTACTGTTCATCAGTGAGGTTGAGCTCGTGGGCCATTTTGTCGGTGAGGTAATAGGCCTGTTGAGCGGCATCTTCATAAACGATGGCTTTCGCGCCGATTGCCATCGCGAGGACGGCGAGGAGGGTGAGTAGTCTTTTCATCATGGGAGCGGTGTTTTTAATGTATTATAATGTATAGTGCAGAATGATTTCAAGTGCAAAAGTCGGTAAAAAAAGCGAATAGAACCCTCTTTGCCCCTTGTTTTTTGGCAAATTTAGCAGATTTTAAGGATTACGGCGGCTTTAACTTGCAAAATTGAAGGCATTTTTGTACTTTTGCGCCTTGGTATAATTGATTACGCTTTATGACAAACAACGAAGACAAGGCCCTGCTACAGCAAAAGGGCATCAGTGAAGAGCGTCTGCAACAGATGCTTCTGAACTTTCAGACAGGTTTCCCCTTCCTGGCCATCGACAGTGCCGCCACTCTGGGACACGGCATCCTGTCCCCCTCTGAAACGGAGCAGGAGGCTTACATTGCCGCTTGGCACCGCTATATTGCTGACGAAGAGCACAGTGTCGTAAAATTCGTGCCGGCCAGCGGAGCTGCCAGCCGTATGTTCAAGGACCTTTTCGCCTTTGCCGAGGCTGCCGACGATGCTCCGCTGTCGCCTGTCGTGGCCACTTTTTTCGAGCGCCTGCCCGATGCCGCATTCTTCCCCGACCTCAACACGGCCTGTCAGAGGCTGTACGGCAGCAGTGCGCTGAGCTTAGCCAAGGAGGGACGCAAAAGGGATGTCGTGAAAGCCTTGCTGTCCAAGGAAGGCTTGAACTACGGGGCTTTGCCCAAGGGGCTGCTACAGTTCCACAGGTATGGGACGGGCGCACGCACACCTTTTGAGGAGCACCTTGTGGAAGGGGCGCTCTATGCCCGCGAAAACGACGGCAACGTGGCTGTCCACTTTACCGTCAGCCCTGAACACCGCGAACTGTTCCAGAACCTGTGTACCAAGGTTGCCCCAATCTATGAGCAGGCGTATGGCGTGCGCTTCAACGTCAGCTACAGCGAGCAGAAGCCTTCTACCGACACGGTGGCCGTCAACGCCGACAACACGCCGTTCCGTCAGGCCGACGGCACCCTGCTCTTCCGTCCGGGCGGCCATGGCGCACTTATAGAAAACCTTAATGAGATACAGGCTGACGTGGTGTTTGTCAAGAATATAGACAACGTAGTTCCCGATCACCTCAAAGCCGACACCGTGCGCTGGAAGCAGGTGTTGGCGGGTCTCCTCGTGGATTTGCAGGAACAGGTGTTCAGCTATCTTGAAGAGCTTTCCCATGGCGATGTGCCGGAGGAGCGAATGCAGGAAATCCTGCGCTTCCTTGAAGAAAAGCTGTGCTGCCGCTGTGAGGCTGCGGAGGGTATGGCAGGACTAGAACTGCTTGACTACCTTTTCTGCAAGCTCAACCGCCCACTACGCGTGTGCGGCATGGTGCGCAACGTGGGCGAACCTGGCGGCGGCCCCTTCTGGGCCTACAACGCCGACGGCTCCTTGAGCCTGCAAATACTGGAAAGCAGCCAGATCGACATGCAGGACAGCCGTAGCAAGGCTCTCTTTGAAGGAGGCACCCACTTCAATCCCGTGGACCTTGTGTGCGCCGTCCGCGACTACGAGGATGAGCCCTTCTTCCTGCCCGACTTTGTGGACGAGGCTACAGGTTTCATCTCCCACAAGAGCAAGGACGGACGCGAACTGAAGGCCCTGGAACTGCCCGGCCTCTGGAATGGAGCCATGTCCGACTGGAACACCGTTTTCGTGGAAGTGCCCAGTTCTACGTTCAACCCCGTGAAGACGGTGGCCGACCTGTTCCGTCCGCAGCACCAGTAGGAAGACGATGACGCATTTCAGCATACATTATAATACGGTGTGGGGAGAGAATCTCGGCCTGCTGTTCAGCGGGCATACCGCCCCCTTCATGCTCCACACCACCGACGGCCATGTGTGGGACGCCGACATCGACCTGTCGGAGCTAAGTCCTGTGGCCGGTCAGGAAGGGCTGGTGTATCACTACGCCGTGTGGCGCGACGGAAGCCTTACACGTAAGGAGATAGGGTCGCGCCCCCATTGCCTCACTCCTACGCAGCTGCAAAATCCCCCACGGCAAATCGACGATGCGTGGAGCGACCTCCGCATTGCCGGTACAGCCGTCCCCCTTTTTTCATTGCGCACAGAAGGCAGTCAGGGCATTGGGGACTTTGGCGACCTCAGCCTTTTCATTGACTGGTGCAGCCAGACGGGCCAGCGCATTGTGCAGTTGCTTCCCATCAACGACACGACCAAGCATCGCAACGAAGCCGACTCCTATCCCTACTCGGCCATCAGCATCTATGCCCTACACCCCATTTATGCCGACCTCAGGCAACTCCCGCCCCTACACACGGCCCGAGCCAAGGCCATCCGCGTTGAGCTCCAACGGCTGAACGATTTGCCCCAAATAGACTATCCCGCCGTAATTCGGCTAAAGGAGGAATACCTGCATCTGAGCTACGCCCAACAAGTCCGCCGGAAGGAAAAACTATCGGCGGACTACGAAGAACTAAGCCGCCGAGAGAAATTCCTCGCCGAGAACCGCCATTGGCTCGTACCCTATGCCGCATTCTGCGCCCTGCGCGACAAGTACGCCACACCCTGCTTCGGGGAATGGCCGGAGCACACCACGTTTTCATTCGCCGCCGTAGAGAAGTTTGTCAGCCACAATGCCGTAGCGCAGTACTATCTCTGGCTGCAATACCAGCTCCACACCCAACTGCTGGCCGCCACCCGCCATGCCCGCCAGTGCGGCGTGCTCATCAAGGGCGACATACCCATAGGCATCGACCGCCACTCGGTGGACGCTTGGCAGCATCCGCAACTCTTCCGCCTCGACACAGCCGCCGGAGCCCCGCCCGATGCATTCAGCCAGGAAGGGCAGAACTGGCAGTTCCCCACCTACGATTGGGAGCGCATGGCCAGCGACGGCTATCTGTGGTGGCGACAGCGTTTCCGCCACATGGCCACCTATTTCGATGCCTATCGCATCGACCACATCTTGGGTTTCTTCCGCATCTGGCAAATCCCTGCCCACAAGCCCACGAGTGCGCTTCTCGGACAGTTCTCCCCTGCCCTGCCCTTCAGCCTTGAAGAAATCAAAAACTGGGGATTGGACGAAAAAGTGCTGGACAGCACGGGCAAGGACGAAGGCTGCACCGACGTGCTTTTCCTCCCCGACCACGACGGCCACGGCTGGCACCCCCGCTTCGGAGGCTACGACACTGCGGCCTGTCAGGCTCTCACGCCCGTCTGTCAGGAAGCCTACCGCCGCCTGCACGACCATTACTTCTATGAACGCAACGAGCAGTTCTGGCGCAACGAAGCCCTGAAGAAACTGCCCGTCCTTACGAGCGAAACCAACCTCCTGCCTTGCGGCGAAGACCTCGGCCTCGTGCCCGCCTGCGTACCCGATGTGATGGACATCCTGAAAATCCTCTCGCTCCAGATTGAACGGATGCCCCGATGCGGCGGCCAGCGTTTCAACGACATAGCCCACAGCCCCACACTCAGCGTCGTAACCACAGGCACGCACGACATGCCCCCCCTCCGCCTTTGGTGGGAAGAAGATGCCGCCCTCTCCCAAACCTACTACAACGAAGTGCTCCACCGGCAAGGCACGGCACCCGCCACAGCCACGCCCGAACTCTGTCGGGCCATACTCCTACGCACCCTGCAAAGCCCTGCAGCCCTCTGCATCCTGCCCCTGCAAGACTGGCTCACGCAAGTGCCAGCCTATTGCGCCGCCAGCCCCGCCGACGAACGCATCAACAATCCCGCCAATCCCCACCACTATTGGCGCTACCGTATGAAGCCCACCGTCGGGCAGCTGCAATCCGACGTCCTGCTCAGCAGCCAGATTCTTTCCCTGCTCAGCATCTCCGGACGGATTCCCAACTGAACTTCAGGCTTGCAGAGGCATTCCCGAAAGCCATTGCCCCCCCGCACACCCATTCGGGCATCCCCCTGAGCGAAACCTCGCAGCCCTTTGTTACACATTATATATTAATTATACAAACCTTGACTCCCAATCTCGACGTACAGCATCTGTCAAAGCGCATCGGCGACCTCATCCTCCTTGACGATGTAAGTTTCTCCCTTCACGAAGGACAGCGCTTGGCCCTCATCGCCCGCAACGGCACAGGCAAAACCACCCTCCTCAACATCCTTTCCGGAAAAGAAGGCTACGAGGAAGGCCACATCGTGCTGCGAAACGGATTGACAGTAGGCTATCTGGAACAAGACACCCATTTCCCGCCCCACCTCAGCGTCCGGGAAGCCGTGATGCAAAAAGTCAGGGCCGATGACGACAACGCCCCGCTGCGCGTGGAGCAAATCCTCACCAAGCTCAACATCCGCAACCTCGAGCAGCCCGTGTGTACCCTCTCCGGAGGTCAGCAGAAGCGAGCCGCACTCGCAGCCGTACTGGCCCAGAATCCCGACATCCTCATACTCGACGAGCCCACCAACCACCTCGACATTGAGATGACCGAGTGGCTTGAAAACTACCTCGGGCGCCTCACCGGAAGCCTGCTCCTCGTCACTCACGACCGCTACTTCCTCAACAACATCTGCACCGACATTATTGAGATAGACGGACAAAAGCTCTACCACTACCGGGGCAACTACGAATACTATCTGGAAAAACGGCAGGAGCGCCTCGATGCCACCAACGCCGGCATTGACCGAGCACGCAACCTCTACCGCACCGAATTGGAATGGATGCGCCGTATGCCACAGGCCCGCGGCCACAAGGCCCGCAGCCGCGTGGAGGCTTTCAACGACTTGGAACGCCTCGCCAAGACACGGCAGACAGAGCAGGCCGCACGGCTTGAAATGAAAGCCACCTACATCGGCTCAAAAATCTTCGAAGCCGCTTACGTCAGCAAACAATTTCCCGATGGCCCCGTCATCCTCAAAGACTTCTACTACAACTTCTCACGCTACGAAAAAATGGGCATCGTAGGCCCCAACGGCACAGGCAAGAGCACATTCCTCAAACTGCTACTCGGACAAGAGAAGCCTGACAGCGGACGCTTCATCGTGGGCGAAACCGTGCGCTTCGGCTACTACGCCCAGGAAGGCATGCAGTTCGACGAGCAGATGAAAGTCATCGATGCCGTGCGCCGAGTAGCCGAAGTCGTGGACCTGGGCGGAGGGCGCAAGCTCACGGCCATGCAGTTCCTCAGCCATTTCCTCTTCCCCCCCCGCCGGCAGCAAGACTACATCTACAAACTCTCAGGAGGAGAACGCCGGCGCCTCTACCTCTGCACCGTGCTCATGCAGCAGCCCAACTTCCTCATCCTCGACGAGCCCACCAACGACCTCGACATCGACACCCTCCAAATCCTCGAAGACTACCTCGCCCACTTCCACGGCTGCGTCATCTGCGTCAGCCACGACCGCTACTTCACCGACAAAGTAGTGGATCATCTCCTCGTCTTCCACGGCAACGGACGCGTAGAAGACTTCCCCGGCAACTACACCCAGTACCGCGAAACGCAGAAGCTCCGTGCCGCCGAAGCCGCAAGCCCCCGCAAAGAAGCCCCCACAGGAAAGCGCGACTGGAAAGACAGCACGCCACAGTCCCCCAAAAAGCGCCGCCTCACCTTCAAGGAGCGTCAGGAGCTTGCCGCCCTGGATCAAGAAATAGCCGCCCTGGAAGCCGAAAAGAATACTATTGAGACCGAACTGTGCAATAGCCAAATAGATACCGCCACCATCACAGCCCACGCCCGCCGCCTGCCCGTACTCACAGCCCGACTTGATGCAGCCTCCGACCGCTGGTTGGAACTTTCAGAAATAGAAGGATAACCGACTCGGCGGAGCCGGCGCTTCGCCCGTCCTTCCGCTGACCCATCGCTGAAAAGCTTCGCGGGGAAGCAGCGTGAAATATTAAATTTTGAAATTATGAAAAAGCTCATTACCATTTGCCTGATGGCCGTTACGACATGCCGATGCGCATGTTAAATTAGGCGATTGCGTGAAGCAGGACTATGCCGAGGCCGCTAAGTAATTCCGCAAGGCGGCGGATTAGGTGAATGCAAAGGCGCAATATATTTTGGGCGTGTGCTATGCAGGAGGTATAGGCGTAATGCAATCTACAAATGCCGCTATAAAGTGGTAACGCAAGGCAACGGAACAAGGGGTATGATTATGCCAAGGAGTGGCTGGATTAAATAGGAGCGGAATACTAATAATCAAGGCTCCGTGATTCATGGAGCCTCCAAAAACAAGAATTGGTTGTCTCACGACAACCAACCTTTCATTAACCTTAAATCTAATACCATGAAAAACTGTACAAAAGTACAAGGTTTTTGCGTTACCTGCAAGTATTTCTAAGTTTTTTATTGCTATTTGGTACTTTTATTTCGTTTTAGACGCCGTAATGCAAAGACGCTATTGCAAATCGGCGGTTTTATGGGAAAGATTGCGGAACCACCGGCAGACTGCGGAAAGCGGCAGAATGATAGAATTGAGTTTCGTGCACTCATAATGTATCGCTTTCGATATAAATTATGGTGGAAACTTTACAGAATTGTACGCCCTCGTATCTGGGGCACACGGTTGCGCTGGCATTTTCATTGAATTTTCCCTTGCTTATTCGGATTCGGCTACAAAAAAATACGATTATGAAAAAAACTCTAACCTTAGGTTTTAGTTACTCTCGTGTCTATAAGCTTTGCCCCAAGATACTTTCGCACGGAAATATCAAATTTCTCCACGTTTCATTTGGTATTTCCCTCGCTTATTCGTATCTTTGCCGCTTGAAGCCCGAACAGGACTTAAACAAAACAATATATTATTGCCATGAACATTCAAAACGACTTCCGAAAGTTTGCCCGCGAAAAAATGGGTATCAGTTCTATGGTGCTGGACGACGTGGTCCGCACGCAAAACAACTACCTCAATCCCTATATTCTGGAGGAGCGCCAACTGAACGTTACGCAAATGGACGTGTTCTCACGCCTGATGATGGACCGCATCATCTTTCTGGGTACAGCCATTGACGAATACACGGCCAACACGCTTCAAGCGCAGTTGCTGTTTCTGGACAGTGAGGGGTCTGACAAGGACATCAGCATCTACTTGAACAGTCCTGGCGGCGGCGTGTATGCAGGCCTGGGCATCTACGACACAATGCAGTTCATCAAAAGCGACGTGAGCACCATCTGCACGGGCATGGCCGCCTCAATGGCCGCAGTGCTGCTGGTGGCCGGCACGGAGGGCAAGCGCATGGCGCTGCCTCACAGCCGCGTGATGATTCACCAGCCTCTGGGCGGTGCGCAGGGTCAGGCCAGCGACATTGAAATCACTGCACGCGAAATTGGCAAATTGAAGAACGAACTCTACCAAATCATTGCAGAACACAGCCACACAGACTTTCAGAAGGTGTGGGAGGATTCAGATCGCGACCACTGGATGACGGCGGCAGAGGCGAAGGAGTATGGCATGATAGACAGTGTGCTGGCAAAGCGGAATTAGTGCCAATTCTCACAATTTGTAAAATCCCTAATTACTGCTGTGGAAAGAAAAAAGACGAAAAAAGTGTGCACTCTATGCGGACGCGGTGAACCCGACGTGCAACTGCTCATGGGGCAGGCGGGCTGTGTGTGCGTGGAGTGTGTAGAAACGGCACATCGGATGCTGGAAGAGATGGGGTTGGCACAAACTTCAAACAACACTTCAAGAAAAGCACATACTACCGCCCACAAACAATGGAAGGAGCTGCCTACGCCCCGAGCCATGAAAGACTACATGGATCAGTACATTGTGGGACAGGACGAGGCCAAGAAACATATTGCCGTGGCTGTATATAACCACTATAAACGCCTCGCCCAATACCAATCCGGCAAGAAGGCGACGAAGGACGATGTGGAGATTGAGAAAAGCAACGTGGTGATGGTGGGCATGACCGGTACAGGGAAGACACTGATTGCCAAGACTATCGCCCGACTTATTGACGTACCTTTCTGCATCGTAGATGCCACAGTGTTCACTCAGGCCGGTTATGTGGGCGAGGATGTGGAAAGCATTTTGTCGCGCCTTCTTCAGGCTGCCGACGGCGATGTGGAAAAGGCAGAGCAGGGCATCGTGTTTATTGACGAAATTGACAAAATCGCCCGTAAAGCCGACAACCCCAGCATCACTCGCGACGTGAGCGGCGAAGGTGTGCAGCAGAGCCTTCTCAAACTGCTGGAGGGCAGCGTGGTAAACGTACCGCCCCAAGGAGGCAGAAAACATCCGGAACAGAAGTTCATACAGGTGGACACACACAATATATTATTTATATGTGGTGGTGCTTTCGACGGCATAGAGCGCAAAATTGCCCAAAGACTGAACACGCGCACCATAGGTTACAACTCCGTGGCGCACCAGCGAGGCGTGGATGCCGACAACCTTCTGATGCATGTGGATCATACTGACCTGAAACATTTTGGACTGATACCAGAAATCATAGGTCGCTTACCCGTTATCACAGCCCTGCGCCCGCTAGACAGGGATACCCTGCGCCGCATCCTGACCGATCCAAAGAATGCCATTGTCAAACAGTATGTCCGACTGCTCGAGATGGATGACATAAGACTCACTTTCACGCAGGATGCGCTGGACTTCATCGTGGACAAGGCCATGGAATGCAAACTGGGGGCCCGAGGCCTACGCAGTATTACGGAGAGCATCATGACGGATGCAATGTTTGACGCTCCTGAAGAGAAAAAGAAAGAACTGACAATCAACAAGGAATATGCCGAGAAGCATTTCCTGCTGCATTCCACACTATGACAATGAAAGATTAGCAAATTTGAGAGATGGACAAGATAAATCTACAAGATTCGCTAAAGAAATTCTTCGGCTATGACCAATTCAAGGATAGCCAAGAGGCAATATGCCATGCATTGATAGGTGGCAAAAATGTGTTTGTACTCATGCCCACGGGCGGCGGAAAGTCATTATGTTATCAGCTGCCCTCCATCGTGATGGAAGGTACGGCCATCGTCATTTCGCCCCTGATTGCCCTGATGAAGAACCAGGTGGACGTGATGCGCCACATGAGCGAGGACGACGGTATAGCCCACTACCTGAACTCCACGCTGCCCAAAGCAGCCATTGACCAAGTGAAGGCCAATGTGAAGGAAGGACACACAAAACTCCTGTTTGTAGCTCCCGAAAGCCTTACGAAGCAGGATACCATAGACTTCCTCCGTACGGTGAAAATATCGTTTTATGCCGTAGATGAAGCCCACTGCATAAGTGAGTGGGGGCACGATTTTCGCCCTGAATATCGCAAAATACGGCCCATCATCAATGAAATAGGCAACGCCCCCGTCATTGCACTCACAGCCACAGCTACGGAGAAGGTAAAGCAAGACATTAAGAAAAACCTTGAAATCATGGACTGTGCGGAGTTCACCTCGTCGTTCAATCGCCCCAACCTTTATTATGAGGTGCGCCCGAAGACCGACACGGTCAATACTGACGTGGTAAAATTCGTGAAGCAGCATGCCGGCCAGAGTGGCATCATCTACTGCCTCACCCGAAAAATGGTGGAGGATTTGTGTGCCGTGCTGAAAGTGAACGATATCAACGCCGCACCCTATCACGCCGGACTGGAAACGCCCGTCCGTACGCAAATACAAGATGACTTCCTCATGGAACGCGTTGATGTGATAGTGGCCACCATTGCCTTCGGCATGGGAATTGACAAGCCTGACGTGCGCTTTGTTGTACATTACGACATCCCCAAAAGTTTGGAGGGCTACTATCAGGAAACAGGGCGTGCCGGACGCGACGGCGGCGAAGGCCACTGTCTGGCCTTCTACGGGCAGAAGGATATACAGAAACTTGAAAAATTCCTTGAAGGAAAGCCTGTCAGTGAGCAGGAAATAGGCCGGCAACTCATAAAGGAGACGACCGCATACGCCGAAAGCCAGATATGCCGTCGGAAACTGCTGCTCCACTATTTCGGCGAAACTTACCCCAGTGAGAACTGCGGCATGTGTGACAACTGCATGAAACCCAAAATGCAAATGGAAGCCAAGCACCTGCTCATGAAGGTGCTGAAAGTGATAGATGCCACCAAGGAAGGTTTCCGAGAAGAGCATATCCTCAACGTTCTCCTTGGCAAAGACACCGAGGAAGTGTTTGCCCACCAGCATGATGAACTTGACGAGTTCGGTAGCGGTGAGGATACGGACATCACGATATGGAACACCGTCATCCGCCAGGCCATGGTCGATGGATACATCACACGCGACGTAGAGAACTACGGCATACTCCACCTGACCGATATTGCCCTCAAATTCCTAAAGAACAGCCGTTCCTTCACCATCATGCTGGACAAGCCCGTTGAAGAAGATGACAGCGCAGCGCCTGCCATCCAGAGCGGAGCTACCTGTGCCGCCGACCCCCAACTCTATCAAATGCTGAAGGATTTGCGCAAGTCCATGTCGAAGGAGCTGGACGTACCGCCCTACGTCATCTTCCAAGACAACTCCTTAGAAGCTATGGCAACGCTCTATCCGCAAAGCATTGAAGACCTACAGAACATACCGGGAGTGGGTGCCGGAAAGGCCAAACGCTATGGTAATCAATTCTGTGCCCTCATCAAGAAGCATTGCATCGAAAACGACATCGTAAGACCCGAAGACCTACGCATACGCACCGTAGCCAAGCGCAGTGCCACAAAAATCACGATTATCGGAAGCATTGACCGTAAGGTGAGCCTTGATGCTATTGCCGAAATGCACGGTTACGACTTCGAGGAACTGCTTGATGAACTGGAAGCAATTGTTTACAGCGGCACACGCCTGAACATCGACTACTTCCTTGAGGACATAATGGACCCCGACGATGTGGATGACATCTACGACTACTTCAAGGAAACTGAACTCGACGACATGGAGGCTGCCTACGATGAATTGGGAGGCGACTACAGCGAGGAAGAAATCAGGCTTGTCCACATCAAGTTTATATCGGAGATGGCCAATTAAGTTAGTCTCTGTAAAATAGAATATATATATAAATGGAAGAGAAAGAATTTTGCCCAAGCGAGGAAGTAAAATCCCTCAATTTCATCGAACAACGCGTAAAGAAAGACCTCGAAGAAGGCCGCAACGGTGGCCGTCTGCAAACCCGTTTCCCGCCAGAGCCCAACGGCTACCTGCACATCGGCCACGCCAAGGCGATAGCAATGGACTTCGGAGTGGCAGAGAAGTTCGGCGGCGTGTGCAACCTCCGTATGGACGACACCAATCCCCAGAAGGAGGACACCGAATATGTAGAGGCTATCAAGAACGACATCCAGTGGCTTGGCTTCCAGTGGGGCAAACTCGTATATGCCTCCGACTATTTCCAGGACCTTTGGGACTTTGCGGAATGGTGCATCCTTCAAGGCCGCGCCTATGTTGACGAACAGACCTCCGAGGACATTGCCGCCCAGAAAGGCACCCCCACGCAGGCTGGCACCAATTCGCCCTTCCGCGACCGTCCCGCCGAGGAGTCCCTGCGCCTCTTCCGAGAGATGAACAGCGGCAATGTCGAGCCCGGCAAGATGATTCTCCGTGCCAAAATCGATATGGCCAGTCCCAATATGCATTTCCGCGACCCCATTATGTATCGTGTGCTCAATATGCCTCACTGGCGCACCGGCAACAAATGGAACGCCTATCCTATGTATGATTTCACGCACGGACAGAGCGACTATCTCGAAGGCGTCACCCACAGCATCTGCACCCTTGAATTCGTCCCCCACCGCGACCTCTACGACCTCTTCGTCACCTGGATTAAAGAGTGGCGCGGCGAGACCCCCGAAAACGGCCACGATATCGAGGACAACCGCCCCCGTCAGTTTGAGTTCAACAAACTCAACCTCAACTACACGCTGATGTCAAAGCGCAATCTCCTCATCCTAACGAAGGAAGGCGTGGTGAACGGTTGGGACGACCCCCGTATGCCCACAATATGCGGCATACGCCGTCGTGGTTACAGCCCCGAGAGCATCCTCCGGTTCATCGACTCCATAGGCTACACCACCTTTGACGCCCTCAACGACATCAAACTTATGGAGGCTGCCGCCCGCACCGACCTCAATGAGCGTGCCACCCGCATCAGCGCCGTTCTCGACCCCGTCAAACTCATCATTACAAACTACCCCGAAGGCAAGACCGAGGAACTGGAAGTGCAGAACAACCCCGAGCGCCCCGAAGACGGCACCCATACTATTACTTTCAGTCGCGAGCTCTGGATAGAGCGAGAGGATGTCAAGACCGAGCCTGACCCAAAGTTCTTCCGTATTTATAAAGGTAAAGAAACACGGCTCAAAGGCGCTTACATCATAGATTGTAAGGAGGTTCACTGCAATGACAGTGGAGAAATTGAATGGATAGAGTGTACCTACGACCCCGACTCCCTCGCCGGCACCGAAGGCGCCAACCGCAAGGTTAAGGGAACCATTCACTGGCTCTCATGCGCCCACTGCCTCCCCGCCGAGGTGCGCAACTACGAATGTCTCTGGACCTGCGAGAACCCCCGCGATGCTATCAAGCAGTATGAGAAGGAGCACGGCGTGCGTGGCATCGACGCAATGCGTCCGTTCCTCAACCCCAACTCCCTCAACATCAACACCGGCGCCTTTATCGAGGCCTATGCCCGCACGCTGCCCGCCTTCACCTATCTCCAATTCCAGCGCACCGGCTATTTCAACATCGACCCCGACTCCACGCCCGACCACCTCGTCTTCAACTCCACCGTTTCCCTAAAAGACCGCAAATAGAAAGCAGAATAGCGAATAACGGGAAACGAGTCCTATGCTTTCTTGATTATCTGTCCGCCTTTCCTAATTCAACTCTCTAATGGCAAAATCCCACACTCTGGTAGATCAATACGAGAAGTTAGCGTCAAGCGTTCCACGCTGGTATATGGATGCCGGTGACTTGGCTGAGGTCATTGACTATTACGAAGACAATGGGCGGCACTTGGATGCCGAATGTTGCCTCCGTCAAGCTTTGACCTTGCACCCCGATGATGAGATGCTATTGGTCAAGAAAGCCTACGCTCTGCGTGCCGCAGGACAAATCAGCGAGGCCGATGCCATCGTGAATCGCCTCAATCCTGAACTCATGGAGGTACGCTTTTATCAGGCAGAGGAAGCCCTGGCAGCCTTTCAGGTGGAGAAGGCCGATGAGATTTTCCTACGTATGCTGAGGGAAGACAGTAGCCAATCGCCCGACTGGATTCTCCGCACCGAAATAGCCGAGTGCTACCTGTCGGAAGGCTTTAGCGACAAGGCAGAGTTTGTACTGCGCGAAGTACCCGACAGCAGTTCCGAGGCTCCACGCTCCTATGTTATGCGGGCAGCTTGCAGCTATGCCAAGCACGATTTGCCCGCCACTCTCGGTTATCTCAAAGAAGCCATACGCCTCGATCCCTACAATGTGGAGACGTGGAGCACCCTGGCTGAATACCAATACGAAAGCAAGCACACCAACGAGGCGCAGGAGGCATGTCAATACGCATTGGCCATCAATGCCAACGATGAAAAGAGCCTGCGCATCAGCTATTTCTCCCATCTTGTCAATAAGGAAGTAGACGAAGCTTTACAAGTGGCGGCACGCTATGTCCTGATTTGTCCCGATGAGTATTACCTGCCACTGAGTGCGGGTGAGGTTTGTCTCAACGAAGGGCGCATAGACGATGCCCTGACCTATTTTGCCCGTGCCGGCCGCAACTGTCCACCTGAACATCAGGACCATCTGCGGGCCATTGACGGCATTGCACAAGTTTTTGCCGCCAAGGAACAATGGGACAACTGCTTTCTCACAATGAAGTGCGGCTGCAATTTTGGCTACGACTACGACAGCGTATGTATTAAGGTGGCCACAATGGCTCTCGAACAGGACAATGTGGACTATGCATCGAAGTGCATAGACAAGATTACCAGCCACATCCGTCCCGGCAACAGAGAACTCTGCACAGCCGTACTTGACCTTGTGCGCCACTACCCCGTCATTCTCACGGCCTGCAAAGGCTTGATGCCGGCCCTACAATCACTCAACACGTCCATCAGCTAACGGGTTGTCCCCGCTTGCCTATACGTTTTCGCTCATATATCATCATTTTTCAATCAAAGCAAGTTCGATTACATAGTCGAAATGTACAATGGAGGCCACTGTATGCAGTTCGTCACTTGTTGGGCCCAACCTCTTTCTTTGATGTTCGGCCAACTCTGTTCCAACGCCGTATCGTGTTTGCGATAAATACTCGGGAGATAAAGATAAACGTGATTACTATGAGAATGGCTTTGTATTTCCTATCGCTTACAAAGTTACTGTAACCAAAACAACAATATGATAGGGAAGTGATGTGAACAAATATCTATTTTTTAATTAATAGTTCTGGATAATACTCCTTAAGATACGCCATAAGATAACACAGGACAGCACGTCTTTCGTGAAAGATGCGCTTAACAGTGGGAGGAACATCTTCCTCAATCATCTTACGAAACACATTCAATCCTCGCTCATACTTTGACTTTACAGCATTCTCTGCCGTATCAAGGAAAGCCTTAACAGCATCCTCTTGCTCACGATAGAGGATGAGTCCGCGTGTGGGAGCCAAAATCTCGTCTATCTCGGGCGGCAAGGGAAGCAGAGGATATGTCAACTGAGGCACATACTTCTTTTTCACATACCAATATATCTGTCCCGTATGTCGAAAGCCAAAAGTTAAAGCCATAGCGGCCGTGAGTTCTTCCATATTGCTGGGCTTAATTTGTTGTAGGTCGTAACGGCACTAGTCCGACTCGCACATGCAAATGCCGTCCGTGCGACCATCTTGAAAGTAGGCAAACACAGCAGGATCATTAAATGTGATGTTTTCCAGATCAATGTGCTTTGAGGCCTCGCTGATGATTTGTTCTGCTTGTTTTAGAGTGATTCGTTCTGACATATTTGTGGTTTTATTTCAATGTTTAACTTTCCAAATTTGATGATGGGCTGTTCCAGATAAGAGGAAGTGTTGTACCCTTGTTCCTTGGCCCACTGGCCTATGTGCCGGCAATCCTCATGGGGAAATATTACAGGAACGAGTTTCTTCTCCAGCAATTCGTCCCAAGTATTTTCCGCCATTTTCAGTTCTTCATCCGTGGCCAATCGGCCTATTTTTAGGGCGAGGGCCACCACGCTTTGAGCCATAGGCCCCTCGGAATCGCAGGGCTGAAAGCCTAGGTCATGATGGAGATGTTCCATGAATCTGTGAATGGCGAGCAACGTATCGGTCAGAGCAAGTTCTTGGAGATAATCCACTTCTGTGTTAGCCAGACGGGCGTAGAGGTTGACTTGTTCCGAGCCGAACAAACTTTTAACACCCCATTGAACAAGAAGGCGGAGGGTGACGATACTGGGGGTAACGGAGGTGGGCTTGCTCATATTCTACAATATTTTATATGTTATTATACGAAGAGGCGGAGGCGTGAAAGTGCAAAAACAGGCCTTTGGAGCTATTTCTTTGCAAAAACTCTGCAGCATATCTGTTTTTTTCGTAACTTTGCTGTCGGAAACCTTATTTCATTACGTTATGGTCAGTAAAACATACCAGCGTTACATCTGGCTGTTAAATCTCCTGTTCCCCTCGAAGAAACTCACACTTACCGAGATTTGTGGGGCTTGGCAACATTGTCCGTTAAGCGATGGCAAGCCACTGCCGGAAAGGACCTTCCATGTTCACAGAAAAGCCGTCAAGGAAATGTTCGGCGTGGGATTGTTGTGTGTATAGAGGCAAAAGTCGATGAAACTTTTGGTAAAGAAATCAAAGATACGTATGCTGCTGCTAAGAAAAAAGGAGGAAACAGTAATGCGCCCAAGCGCATAAAAAATTTGATTGAGAATTTTCATTTGGGGAAGGATTCAGATGAAATCCGCTATCAATTAGTGCATTATTTGGCTGGTTCTATTTCTGAAGCCAAGCAATACGGCGACATCGTTTTTATGCCTATCATCGTTTATCACACCTCAAAATTTAACGCCAAAAAGGGAAAGAAAAATAAAGAAGACTATGAGCATTTTCATAAATCACTAAATTTCTTGAAGGTGCCCAACACCAATATCTATGAAAAGGAATTTGACGGCACACAAGTCTATATCACATACTTGGAGATAGACGGCCAAAAAGGAAATTAGCATAAAACTGCAGTCTTTTTGCATAGGTAGTCCTATTTTTAGCCATTTTTGCTGAAAGTTAGGACTACCTTTTCGTATATAATATATAGACGCAATTTAGTTTCACAATTATGTATACGAAAAAGCAAACAAAAGAACAAATCAATGGCAGCAGTCAGCCTGTAGAGCTATTCAAAGATGCAAATGAACAGTCTTTGCTCACAAATGATCTGGAAACTGAACTCGCGAACAAAATCAAGCATGGTGATGAAGAAGCCCTTCAGAAATTATACAACGGCAACCATGACTTAGTTGTAAGTGTGGCGAAGCTGTATCTGGACAGAGGCAAGACACTTGAGGAACTTGTAGAAGCTGGAAACAAAGGACTCTTACTTGCTGCCCAAAAGTATAATCCACGACACGGCTTCAAATTTATTTCTTATGCTGTTTGGTTCATTAGAACGAGTATTACTTCATTGCTAAAAAGTCCACAACAAGACGTGAATCTTTCAGATATATCAGATATCACAAAAGATGAAATGCGCGAATTGATTTCAAAAATGTCCAATGGGCGTGAAAAGATGAGTCTTACCAGATGGTTCGGTATTGACAATCCACCAGAGTCTGACGAAGAAATAGGTCAAAGTATGCAACTCACGGTCAGACGCGTGTTGCAAATAAGGAATAGGGCTATAAAGAAACTATTAGTATTAAAGTTCGCACAATGAAGATAACTGTACACAGAGGTTTGAACCAGATTGGAGGTTGCATCACAGAAATCAGTACCGAAACATCACGCGTCTTTATTGACTTCGGGCAGAACCTCCCCGGCAACACCGCCACACTCTCTTTCGAAGAACAAGTAAAAGAGGACACCCTATTGGTTGAGCGTATTCTCACCCTGAACAAACGTGAGCACGAAGCCGTCATCTTTACCCACGCCCATGAAGACCACGTAGGGCTCATCTCGCACCTACCCAACGAGATGCCAATATTTATGGGTGAGGGTACGCGCGACATTCTCCTGGCCAAGTACGACCTGCTGGCTCACCATGCCTTGAAGCAACTACTTACAAAAATGAGAAAAGAAAAAGCCCCGAGCACGGCAAGACGCAAAGTACAGCAACAGGCAATCGTGGCAGAGCGCACCTATTTCCTGGTAGAAAATGCCCACACGTGGACACGCACGAAACCACGCCAGCGTCCCAAAAATTTCTCGGTGGGCAATATTCGTATTACTCCTTTCTTCAACTGTCACAGTTGCTACGATTCCCATATGTTCCTCATCGAAGCCGATGGCCAGCGCATCTGGCATACGGGCGACTATCGCGAACACGGCTATATGGGCAAGGGGCTCTTCCCTACCCTCCGCAAATATGCCACCAATATTGATACGCTCATCACAGAAGGCACCATGCTCAACCGCGAGGATATCTGTATTCACGAACATGAAGTGATGACGAAGATGGGCTATGTGATGCAAGCCTTCAAATATGTATTCGTACTCGCTTCTGCCACTGATATCGAACGGTTGGCTTCTGTGAAAGAAGCTGCAAAGATTGCCCATAAGCCTCTCTATACCGGCTCTGCGCTTATGAACCGATGTATGAAAATCTATTCCCAACGCGAAGCAGAAGCCAGCAAGGGACTCTTTGAGTTCAAGGCTCATTTCTTCACCGACCACAGCCTCGCCACAATCAAGCGTAAAGGCATGGTACTCGCCTTCGGCACGGGGCAGACTGAACGAATAGAAGAACTCGCACAGCAACTCCCTCCCAAAGAAGTCCTCTTCATCTATGCCTCATGGGACGGGTACTACAAAGACCCCGCACAGATAACACACAACTCCAAGTATAAAGAGCTACACAACTTCTTCCCCAACGTCGTAGATATCCATACCTCCGGACATGCAGACCGCAATACTATCCACGAAGTCATCAAAACCATTTCACCCCGCAAAGTCATCTGCATACACAAAGAAGAAGACGTGAAACTCTAAATTTATTTCATTACAATGAAAACAATCTTCTTTCTTGTTATTGCAGTGATATTCTCTTGCATTTTTTCAAAAGCCAACGCAGATGAAAATGAAGGGACTGTGGACTTGGGAGAAATCGTACATATCTTCCCCATTGATGAAGGGACTGATCGCGTCTTCTACCAAAAAAATATTCCAGGATATTATCAACTTATGGTGCAAGACTTCGGCAAAAATCCTATCGAAGGACAACGTGTTCCGACTCCGTATCGTGTCTGTGATAGGTATCCAGAGGAAGATGACAAAGAAGATTATTATACGGATGGATTTGAATTCCCTATCGTCTATAAAATCAGTCTGGACAAAAGATTCATCTATCTTGTTCCTCTACTTCCTTGTAACGGAAACGGCTATATCACTGCTTTTCAACTTTTAAAGGTGGATTGCAAAACGAAGGAATGTTCCTTACTCGCCGAGTTCGCTGACATATGCGTTACACCCAATGGCTTTACCATTCAAGAATTTGAACCGTTGTCCGAGGGAACCAGCATGAGCATCATTGAAGAGCAATGGCGCCCGTTTGAAACTGACCTTGATTGGAATGGCAAAAGAATATCTAAAAAAAAGTATGGAGTTTCCCCTATCTTCAAAAATAGTTTCTATAACCAAGATGACTATGATTGGGAAGAGATGTGAGCGAAAAGAGGATTCTTTAGATGCGAAGATAATTATTCAGATTACCCCAATTATTCCTACTAACAGACTGACTATCCAGATAATCCCATAAAACTGTCAACGAAGTCCAATCCTTAACATCCCGCCGCACGCTCCCCGGAATCAGATTTACGTTCTTATACTTGCGCCGTTCCGTTCTATACTTCCGTTCCAACGCTCATATACTTGCGCCGTTCCATTATATACTTCCGTCCCCTCCCCCACCCGTCCGGGCATTCGTCCCCCAAGGGACAAAAAAAAACGGAGCCCCGGGGCATCTCTGCCTCGGGGCTCTCCTGAAAAGCGGCGGCGACCTACTCTCCCGCTTGCGCAGTACCATCGGCGCGGCTGTGCTTAACTGCTCTGTTCGGAATGGGAAGAGGTGGAACCACAGCGCAATAGCCACCAAATCTGTAAGGGTGACACACTAAACGCAAATGAAGGACACACAACCGAACAACGAAGAATCCTGCGGATTACATGACTTCAATAACAACGCGATTTGCGGAAAGCTTCGGGCAATTAGTAGCGCTCGGCTTTGACGTCGCCGTCTTTACACCTGCGCCCTATCAACGTCATCGTCTGTGACGACCCTCAAAGGAAATCCAATCTTGTGGCCGGCTTCGCACTTAGATGCTTTCAGCGCTTATCCGATCCCGACTTAGATACCCGGCAGTGCACCTGGCGGCACAACCGGTAGACCAGAGGTCAGTCCGACACGGTCCTCTCGTACTAGTGTCAGAGCCACGCAAATCTCCTGCGCCCACGATAGATAGAGACCGAACTGTCTCACGACGTTCTGAACCCAGCTCGCGTGCCACTTTAATGGGCGAACAGCCCAACCCTTGGGACCTTCTCCAGCCCCAGGAT
>JAGHRT010000032.1 GCA_018066245.1 Candidatus Equimonas faecalis
CTCACCATGACCTCATCCCTACGCCGCAGCGTCAGCGCCGACTGGCTGGTAGTCGTACTCTACCTCCTCTTGCTCCTCATGGGCTGGTTCACCCTCTGCGGGGCGAGCCACGACATCGGCGACACCGACTTCCTGAGCTGGAGCACCCGCACCGGCAAGCAACTCGTGTGGATAGGGCTCTCCCTCGTGCTGGGACTTGTCATCATCAAGGCCGAAGTGCGCTATATCGATACGTTTGCCGGCTTCTTCTACTGGTTCATGATGCTCGTCCTGCTTATCACGCCTTTCATCGCCAAGGACATCAAAGGCTCCCGCTCCTGGATTTCCCTCGGCTTTATGAACCTGCAGCCCGCCGAGTTTGCCAAATGTGCCACGGCCCTCTACCTCGCACGCTTTCTCCACCAGGCGCGGCTGCGGCTGGACACGCTGCGCAACCTCATGCGCACGGCCCTCTACGTGCTCCTGCCGATGGGGCTCATCGTCCTTCAGAAAGAAACGGGCAGCGCACTGGTATATACGGCTTTCTTCCTGGTATTTTACCGTGAAGGCATGACAGGCAGCATTCTCTTCTGTGCGCTGTCGGCTGTCGCTTACTTCGTCATCGGCATCAAGTACAGCATGGTGCCTGTCCCCGGCACGCTCACGCCCCTCGGCGAGTTTTGCGTGCTCATCCTTGCGGGCCTGTCCACGCTCGGCATGATGAAGGTCTATGGGGAGCGGCCCCCGCGCCTCTGGCCCATGCTCTGGGGCGGCTTGGCGGCCACGGCGGCGGCATGGGCGGTGAGCCGCTTCATCGTGCCCTTCGACATCTCGTGGGTGGTGCTGGCCCTGTTGCTCACGCTGGTGGGCTACCTCCTGCTCAGGGGGCTTGCGGAGCACACGCGCCTGAACCACTACACGCTCATCGCCCTCTTCGCCCTCGGCTCGGTGGGCTTCCTCTACTCGGCCGACTACACGCTCAACCACGTCCTACAGCCCCACCAGCAAGGCCGCGTCCGCGTGCTCCTCGGCATAGAGGACGACCCGCGCGGCGCAGGCTACAACGTCAATCAGGCCAAGATAGCCATTGGCAGCGGCGGACTGGCCGGCAAGGGCTTTATGAACGGCACGCAGACCAAGCTGAACTATGTGCCCGAGCAGGACACCGATTTCATCTTCTGCACCGTGGGTGAGGAGGAGGGCTTCCTGGGCTGCACCTTGGTGCTGGCCACGTTTCTCGCCCTTATACTCCGTCTCATCCACCTCGCCGAGCGTCAGGACACGGTCTTCGGCCGTGTCTATGGCTATAGCGTCCTGAGCATACTCCTCTTCCACGTGTTCATCAACGTGGGTATGGTAATCGGCCTTACCCCCGTCATAGGCATACCGCTCCCGCTGTTCAGCTACGGCGGCAGTTCGCTGTGGGGATTTACCCTGCTGCTGTTCCTCTTCCTCCGGCTGGACAAGGACTCCAGAAGCAGGCGGGCGTGAACGCCCCCCGAGGCCGGAAGGCTTGGCCCCGGAGAAGCCGGCGCTTGCGGAGCGTCCGGAAACTCAGGCCCATAGGCCGGCAGAAACTGTCGGCGGACTACGAAAAACTGTCGTATAGACCTGTAAGAACTATCCTATAGACTAATTTCAACTACCCTATAAACCCCTAAATCCTTCTCCTGCCGATGTTTCCCCCTGCGGGGAACAGAGCAGGACTCCTACTTAACTACCGTGAACAATCCCAACGAAAAGAACGGCTCGCCGCTGGCCGGCATCTTCTTGGTGCTGGCCTTTGTGGCCGCAGCCGTTGCCCTGATTATCTTCCTCAAGAGTTCCACCACGCGCAGCCTCGACGGCGACGGCCGCCTGCGCACCACCGCCGACTCCCTCGTGGCCACGCCCGCCCTCGCCCCCGATGAGCCGGCTTCTGCCGACGCGCCTTTCGTGGTAGTGCCCGACACGATGATGGGCACCGACGGGCGCGAAGTCTCCGATGCCGGCTATGAAGACGGCTACTGGGCCGGCTACGACGATGCCCACCTCGGGCAAGAGCGGGCCTCCTACGACGAGAGCTGCACCTTCCCCACGCCTGCCGAGCGGCGCAAGTATGCCCAGAACTACCGCGAGGGCTACGCCGAGGGCTGGCAGGCCGGCATCTTCGACCGCGAGGCTGCCGACCGGGCCGACGAACATAAAAAGATGCCGCAATGACACGCCTCGCGCTCATACTGATGATGGTGGCGGGGGTGGGGATGCCGTCTCAGCTCCTTGCCGAGGACGTGTTCCGCCGCATGACCAGCTCCGACGACCTCACCGAGAACGCCGACTATCTTGTGGGTGTCGTGATGCAGTCCCCTCATTCTGGTCCCTGGGTGCTTTATATTCTCTCTTCCAAGTCCTTCAAGACACACCTGACTGCCGTTGAGACGGCATTTCGGGAGGCTCCGGAAACGCTGGAGGCACCAGAGGGCAACTGCGTGTGGCGCATCGTGAGGTGCGGCGGCGATATAGCCCTGCGTAGTGCGGCGGGGCAGTACATCAGCAACCCTAAAGGTTCCGATCTGAGCCTGACTGCTTCGCCCTCCTTCTGGACTCCGCAGGACGAGGCCACGACCATATCCCTCCAAAACACCGCGACGGGAAAATACCTTGGCGGGGGGCATCTCAGCCGCTCCCCCTACACGCGCTATTTCGGTGCCTACGCAGAAGGCCCCCTTTGCCTCTACAAGCGCGAACAGGCCCCCGAGAGCCTCACTGCCTACGAGCGATTCTGGGAAGCCGACGGCTGCGAAACCCTCTGCCTGCCCTTCGCCTGCACGGTGCCCCAGCCCTTCACGGCCTATGCGGTGGGCGAGGGCAGCGGCGACCAGCCCACCTATACGCCCACGACAAGCCTCGGTGCAGGCCAACCCGCCGTGATAAAAGGGCCGAAAGGCCTGCTCTTCCGCGTGGAGGCTGTGGGGCCGCCCGCCGCAGCGCCCCAGCCGACCTACCTCACCGGCACCTTCCGCCCCCTGCGCCTGAACCAGGGGCGCGTGCTGACCGACCAAGGCTTTGAGCCCGTGGCCGAAGGGTGCTTCCTGCCCGCCTTCCGCGCCTACTTGAAATGAGCCGCCCGCTGCCAGCGAAAAAAAGTCCGCCGATAGGAAAAATTAGTCCGCCGATAGGAAAAACTGTCGGCGGACTAATTTCACCTACTCTATAGGCTGGGAAAAAGAAGTAGGCCGTCGCACCTGCGGCTCGGCGGACTTGTTTCACCTACTCTATAGGCTGGGAAAAAGAAGTCGGTTGCCGCACCTGCGGCTCGGCGGACTAATTTCACCTACTCTATAGGCCGGGAAAAAGAGGTCGGTTGCCGCACCTGCGGCTCGGTGGACTAATTTCACCTACTCTATAGGCCAGGAAAAAGAGGTCGGCCGTCGCACCTGCGGCTCGGCGGACTGCGCACGCCAAGTCGGCCGTCGCGCCTGCGGTATCCCCCGCAAGGCCCCCGTTCCGTATCAATGCGTAGGCGCGTGTCGCCCGTCCGCGCGAATATCCTAAGGAAAGTTTGCAGGGGTCGCAATTTATTTGTAACTTTGTGCCCGCAACCATTCATATCCCCTCCGATGAAAAGACTCATCCCCATAGCCCTTGCACTCCTCGGCCTGACAGCGCAGGCCGAAGTGCGCTCAGTGGACGCGATGCAAGGCATCGCCGCCGCTAAACTCAGCCAACTGAAATCTCCCGCCCTGCGAGCCAAAGTCCGCAGCGGCGAAAAACTCCGTGTTCTGGCCGACCGCAGCCAGCTCACCCTCTTCGGTTACGACCGTCAGGGCTGGGCGATTGTCAGCAAGGACGACCGCTTCCCGGCCGTGGTGGCCTACGGCGACTCGCCCCTCGACATGGACAACCTCTCCCCCGAGTTCCAGTGGCTCATGGAGGGCTACGACCGAGGAATGGCCAAGGCCCTGACCGACGGCGGCGGCCTCGTGGCCCGCTCCGCTCCCATCCAGAGCAGCGTCCTCATGCCCGTGGAGCCTCTCGTGCAGACCCATTGGGCACAGTCCTGGCCCTACAACGCCAAGTGCCCCCGCATGATAATCGACGAGGGGGACGTGCAGTGCGTAACCGGCTGCGTGGCCACCGCCTTCGCCCAGGTGCTCTACTACCATAAGGCCCCGCTCACCATTCAGGGGAAGAAGTCCTACTTCTGGTCGAGTGAGGAGGACGGCACCCTGCGCAAGCTCACCTACGACTTCGACGCCAATCCCTTCGACTGGGACAATATGCACCTCACCTACGACAGCGAACACAACTACTCCCAGACCGAGGTCGATGCCATCGCCAATTTCATGTCGGCCTGCGGCGTGCTTGCCAACATGAACTACGGTTACAACTACGGCTCCGGTGCGCTCACCAACGAGGTAACCGAGGCCATCAACGCCTACTGCACCGACATCCGCTCCACCGACCATGGCGGCAGTCATTGGTCTGCCGTGGACGTAAGCCTGATTGCGCGTGAGCTCAATGCCGGCCGTCCGCTCGTGTTCAGCGGCGGAGACGGCTACGGGCAGAATGGCCACTGCTTCGTCATCGACGGTGTGGACCAGGACGGCCTTATTCACTGCAACCTCGGCTGGGCTGGCGGCGGCGACGGCTACTATTCGCCCCAGACCCCCGGCGATTACAGCACCTTCTGCCGTCTGAACACCGTCATCCCCTGTACGCGCGTCGAGGCCGCCGAACCGCTGCCCGAACTCGCCGGCAAACTCATCACGGCCAGCACTGCTGCGCCCGCCACCGCCGTAAAGCCCAACACGTGGTACGTGCTCTACAACGAGGGGCGGAGCGTGGCTCTCGCCGACGACGGTACGGAAAAGAATGTGGGCATCAGTCCCGTCCTACCCGCCGCCCGGCGTGCCGAATATGCCGCCCGCGCCCTCGTGCGCTTCGTTCCCTCCGGCGATAAGTACTACCTGCAATCAGGACTCGGCAACTACATTCCCGCATTTACCAAGGGGCTCGGAGCAAAGCCCACGCAGAACAAACAGGACACCTACTCCGTGAAATTCCTCAACGACGGCCACGCCGCACTGGTGGGCTACAACAACGTGGTCATGGAGTGCGGCCACGCCATCGTGAAGGGGCGTGAGGCCCAGACCGCCCTGGAGATTGGCGGCACCGAGAGTTGGCTGCTCTATCCCGCCACCGTGGCTGACGACCCCGCCGCCAAACCCGTGCAGACCATAGAGAACAGCGTGGCCGAACTCAGGATGGTGAAGGGCGGCACAGCCGAACTTTCGGCCAGCGTACTGCCCGCCGATGCCAGCGTAGGCGACGTGATATGGGCAAGCGACAAAGCGGGCTATGCCAGTGTGGACAGTTACGGCATCGTTACCGCCAGGGCACGCGGCACGGCCACCGTTACAGCCCGGGCCGCCGATGGCAGCAAGGCGCAGGGCACGACCACCGTCTATGTGGGCACCCTGAGCAACGTCGAGGCCGTCAGCAATCTGAAGAACACCGCCACTTATCTCCTGAGCAACGTGGGCTACACGCAGGGCTACCTCATTGCCACCGACACCACCACCGCTTATCCCCAGCTGCGCGGCATCGTGCAGAAACAGGCCACTCCTGAGTGGATAGACCCCCTCTATTGGGACGACCCGCAGCTTGGCAACGCCTACACCCAGTGGCAGCTGATGAAAGCCTCCGACGGGCAGTACTACCTCTACAACGTGGGAATGCGGCAGTTCCTTTCCAACGGCGCAGAGGAGAAGTCCGAATACGTGTTCAGCCGCACGCCCAAACCCGTCAGCATAAGCGTGGTGGGCAGCGATGACTTTACGGGTGCCAGCACGCTGGCCGGCTATTTCTACATCAACGGCGGCAGCAACGACCGCAGCCGCCTGTGCGCCGGCACCGCCTATCCCAATCCCGCCCATTGGGTTTACAGCACCAATTCGGGAGCCAAGAAGCAAAGCGTGTGGAAGTTGGAGGAAACCAACGGCCTCGCCACCGGCCTCGACCTGCTCACCACCGCACAGCTGGACGAGTTGCTCAGCACCGACGGCGTTCACTCCACACAGACCCGCTCCGAGGCTGCACAGACCGGGGAATACGACCTCGCAGGCCGTGCGCTGCACAGCGGTAAAGCCCTGAAAGGCATCAGCATCCGTGCCGGACGAAAAATCATCAGATAGACCCCTGCGGCCTGTCCTATAGACTACGGAAAACTACCGTATAGACTACGGAAAACTACCGTATAGACTACGAAAAACTATCCTATACACTCGCAAAAACGATTAGATAAACCAAGAGCAACTACCCTATGAAACGCTACACACTCACCCTTTTTGCCGCAGTGCTCGCCCTGCTGTCCGTGCAGGCCGACCGCCGCACCGATGCGGCCATGCGCCAACTGGCCGCACAAGCCCTCAGTCAGACCAACTCCACCCGCCTCCGCACCAAAGCACAGGAGGTGCAGGACTTGAAAGCGGTCAAGACGATGGAGCAACTCACCCTCTTCGCCTACGATGACGCAGGCTGGGCCATCGTCAGCCACGACGATGCCTTCACGCCCGTACTCGGCTACGGCGATTCCCCCCTCGACATGGCAAACCCCTCACCCGAGTTCCTCTGGCTCCTCAAGACATTCAACGCCGGCATGGCCGACGACCTGAAGCAAGGCACCGCCAGCACACGCCGGCAGGTAAGGAGCAAGACCTGCTCCGTGCTCCGTGAGGTCAAGCCCCTCCTCAAGACCAACTGGAACCAGGCCTGGCCCTACAACACCAAGTGCCCGATGGTCCAGGGGGAGTATGGCAAGGAGTATTGCATAACGGGCTGCGTCGCCACCGCCTTCGCACAGGTGCTCTACTACCTCAAGTTGCCACGCAAAGCCCACGGCACAAAATCATACACGTGGGCCAATACCGTGGAAGACAATCCCCAAGTGCTCTCCTACGACTTCAGCGCACAGCCCTTCGACTGGGACAACATCCCCGTTAATTACGACCCCGTGAAAGGCACCAAGGCACAGCTCGATGCACTGGGAAACCTTATGTACGCCTGCGGAGTGATGGCTAACATGAACTACACGCCTACCGGAAGCGGCGCAGCATGTCCCACGGTCAGCAACAGCATCAACAATCACTTTGAAGACCTCACCAGTCAGACCGTCGGCTACTACCAGCCCAAGAATGGCACACACATGCCCGCCGACCTCATAGCCTCTGAGCTGAATGCAGGCCGCCCCTTGGTGTTCTCCGGATCCGACAAAGACGAGAAGAACGGCCATGCCTTCGTCATTGACGGCTCGGACGCTAAGGGTTACGTCCACTGCAACCTCGGTTGGAGCGGTCAGGGCAATGGCTACTTCGCCATGGACGAAATGAGCGGCTATCCCACCTTCCAGACGCTCTCCACCGTCGTTCCCTCCGTCAATCTCGCCGTGGGTAAGCCCTGCGCCGACCTGAACATGAAGTCCCTCACCGCCGACACCAAACATCCCGCCACCGAACTCACCTCTGGCCAATGGTACGTCATGTGGAACGAGGGCCGCAGCGTAGCCCTCTGCGACAAGGGAAAAGGCGTAGCCGTAGGCACAAGCACGTGGCTCCCCGACGGAAAACGCTCCGAGTATCTGGCCAGCACGGTCGTGCGACTTGTGCCCAATGCCGCAGGCACCCGCTATTCCATCCAGACGGGCCTTGGCAACTACCTCCCCGCTTTCGGACAGAACGCTACGGGAAACGCTACGACATCCAGCGCCGCCACCTACGCCATCAGTACAATCGTCGATACAAGCGGTCAAGTACAGGACGGGCACTTCTGCTTAGTTTCCACTTCCAACGTGAGAATGGATTGCAACGGCAACAACATTGTGGGCTGGGAGACGGGTACGACCAAGGAGGTCGGCGGCAATGCCAGCTGGCAGTTCTATCCTGTGAGCCTGGCCGACGTTACAAATCACAAGCCCGTAGAGGACATCATACTTGAGGCCGACACCGTGCGCCTCCTCGTAGGAGGAAAGTACGCCCTGTCGCCCACAGTTACGCCTGCCGATGCGAGCGTGCCGTATGTCAGCTGGACAAACAGCAAGAACGTAGTGGCAGCCGTGGACAACGGCGGAAACATTACCGCTAAGACGGCCGGAACCACACTTATCACAGCCTCAAGCGTGGACGGAACCGACCTGGCACGCACTTGCACCGTGATGGTAGGCACTCGCAAGCAGACAACGAAACTCAGCAGCCTGATGTTCTCCTCTATTTACCTGCTGATGAACGGAGCCGGCACGGGAGGCTATCTTGTGGCCGACGGGGAAGATGCCACCCACCCCGTGCTGCGCGGCATCCAAGCGAAGTCCGCTGCCGGCTGTAAGGATGAGCTGTACTGGGAAGACGCAGAGCTGGGCCATCCCACCACTCTTTGGCAGATTCCGCAGGATGAGGCCGGCAACTACTACCTCTACAATCTCGGAGTGGGCAAGTTCCTCGTCAATGGGGAGGGAGAGCAGACAGAATACGTATTCAGCGATACGCCCAAGCCTGTGAGCATTGCAGCTGTCGGCGAGGCAGACTTCACGGACAGTAAGGAGTGGATAGGCTCCTTCTACTTTAATTGCGGCCAGACCGACGGCAGCCGCCTGATGGCCGCCACCAATTTCCTCAACCCCGCCCATTGGCTTGACTCCGAGACGGTGGCTCGCAAGAAGCAAAGCGTCTGGACTGTCAGCAGCGTGAGTGGCCTGAACAAGGGCTTGAAGGTTTGGACGAAGGATGCCTTCAATAAATTCATAGCCCCTGAGGGCATTTCCTCCGCCAGCCTGCGTGGCGGCCAGTCAAGCGTGGCCCGCGACCTGACGGGGCGTGCCGTTGCCCAGCCCGCCCGTGGCGTGGTCATTCAGGGCGGTAAGAAAATCATACGCTGATGGCGGAGCAGGAATCTAACGCCCTGGTCCGCGAAGTGGCCAACAGAGAGTATGAGTACGGCTTCACGACCGACGTGGAGACCGAAGTGATTGAACGCGGCCTCAACGAGGACGTGGTACGCCTTATCTCGGCGAAGAAAGGGGAGCCCGAGTGGCTCCTCGACTTCCGCCTGCGTGCCTTCCGCCACTGGCAGACGCTGCGCCAGCCCGACTGGGCTCACGTCCACCTGCCCGAGATTGACTATCAGGCCATATCGTACTACGCCGACCCTACAAGCCGCAAGAAAGGTCCCAAGGAAATCGACCCTGAACTGATGAAGACGTTCGACAAGCTGGGAATCCCGCTTGAGGAGCGTATGCAGCTGGCGGGCGTGGCCGTGGATGCTGTGATGGACTCGGTGTCGGTGAAGACCACGTTTAAGGAGCGTCTGGCCGAGCAAGGCATCATTTTCATGAGCATAAGCGAGGCTGTGAGGGAGAACCCCGAGCTGGTGCGCAAGTACTTAGGCTCGGTGGTGCCCTACCGCGACAACTTTTTCGCTGCCCTGAACTCCGCCGTGTTCTCCGACGGGTCGTTCGTCTATATCCCCAAGGGCGTGCGCTGCCCCATGGAGCTGAGCACCTACTTCCGTATAAACGCGCAGGGCACGGGCCAGTTTGAGCGCACGCTCATCGTGGCCGACGAAGGCGCATACGTCAGCTACTTGGAAGGCTGCACGGCACCGCAGCGCGACGAAAACCAACTACACGCGGCCATCGTAGAGATTGTGGTGGAGCAGGATGCCGAGGTGAAGTACTCCACCGTGCAAAACTGGTATCCGGGCGACCGCGAGGGACGCGGCGGCGTGTACAACCTCGTGACGAAGCGCGGCCTGTTGCGCGGCGACCGTGCGAAGCTCTCATGGACTCAGGTGGAGACGGGTTCGGCCATCACCTGGAAGTATCCCTCCTGCGTGCTCCGTGGCAAGGACACGCAGGCCGAGTTCTACTCCGTGGCCGTTACGAACAACCATCAGGAGGCCGACACGGGCACCAAGATGATTCACATCGGCGAGGGCTCCCGCTCTAAAATCATAAGTAAGGGCATTTCCGCCGGCAGGAGCCAGAACTCCTACCGTGGCCTCGTGAAGATGGACCCTCGCGCCTTCGGGGCACGCAACTATTCCTCCTGCGATTCCCTCCTCCTCGGTTCCGAGTGCGGGGCCCATACGTTCCCCGTCATCGACGTGCAGAATCCCGATGCCATCGTAGAGCACGAAGCCACCACCAGCAAGATAAGCGAGGCTCAACTGCTCTACTGCAAAAGCCGCGGCATTCCGGAAGAAGCCGCCGTGGACCTCATCATCAACGGCTACGCCAAAGACGTGCTCAACAAGCTGCCGATGGAGTTTGCCGTTGAGGCACAGAAGCTTCTCAGCGTGAGCCTTGAAGGCAGCGTAGGGTAAATCCCGCGTAGCCCGTACACCGCCGAATGCTCCCTTGCAGCGTAGCCCGTACTATTCTGCAAGGGAGCATTTCCTACTCTATACAGTAGTCTTTCTTACTCTATACAGTAGCTTCTCCTACTCTATACAGTAGTTTCAACTGTCCGATAGACTACGAAAAGCCGTCCTACAGGCTACGCCGCGCCCGCCCTGCGCCGCTGCCCACGGGTAAAAGAGTAGCCGCCCGCCTACTTGGGGTAGGCAGGCGGCACACTACGTGACTCCGCTGGGATTCAAACCCAGGACCTTCAGAACCGGAATCTGACGCTCTATTCAGCTAAGCTACGGAGCCGCAACCTATAGGCAAGCCTTGTCGGTTCTGCCGGCAAAAGTACGAATTATTACCGAAACGACCAAGTTTCGTGAGGACAAAATGGCATCCAACCCTATGAAAAGCCTTCGTGGAGCTTCCCTGTGCAACTTTTGCTTGGGAATAGATGCCCTTTTCCTTATTTTTTAGTAAATTTGCAGCCAAATACGCATTTCCCGAATGGACACCCCCGAAATTCCACAAAACGAAGCCGAAGGCCTGCGCCGCCTCACCCTTGAGGACGCCGCCTTGCGCGAAGCTCGTGAGCGGCGCCAGCTCCTCCGGCAAAGCATAGCCGACGAGCGTCGGCTCATAGCCGACATCGACCGCCGCCGCGAGTGGCAGCAGCGCTTCGATGCCGCCGTCGCCCTGCTCCGACAGAATCAGCAGGAAGCCCAAAACGCCAGCCGAGCCTGGGCCGGCGAAAGCGCAGAGCGCGACAAACTGGCCCTCCACGACCGCCTCACCGGCCTGCGCCCCCTGTACGACCGAGCTGCCACCTTGCAGGATGTCCTCACCCGCACCCGCGAAGCCTTCATCAAGGGTGAGCAGGAACTCTCCCAAGTCAAGGCCCAGCGCGAGCAGGCCCGCAATGCCGCCGACGTGGCCCGCCAGCGCCGTTTCGACACCCACGAAGCCCTCCGGCGCCGACAGGCCGACTTCACCAGCGGCTACCGCATAGAAGGCTCCCTTGCCGCCCTCGAACGCCAGCTCAAGCAGGCCGACTCCGTGCTCCAGCAGACGCAACTCAACCTCGGCTCCAAAGAACGGGCCCTCAAGGAAATGCGATTGCAGGAGGCCGATGCCCTCAAGCAGTTGGAAGAAGCCCACACCCAGGTGAAGGGCCTCTCCGCCCACAGCGTGATGTTAGGCTTCTACGACCTGGTGAAGGATAAACTTACGGCCATGGGCCGTGAACGCCTGATTAACGAAAAACTCCATGCCCAGCAGGCCGAGGCGGGGCGGCAGCGGGAAATGATGCGCCTGAGCATTCGCCAGCACGAAAGCGAGAAGGCCACCCTCCAGCGCGAATACGACAAACACCGCTCCCAGCTGGCCATACTGGGGCAGTCCGCCGACACCATACTCGACGTTGTGCGGGCACCAATCATACGCGATGCCGACGAAACCCAGCGACAACTGGAAAAGTTCTTCGACCTGCGGCTGCGCGTCCGCCGGTTGGAGGAACAGGTCCAGCTGGCCGACCTCCAGCTCCAGGCCAAGCGCGAACAACTTGAAAAGCTCAACACCGAGGCCGCCGTGGCCGACTCACACCGCCTCTCCCTCGAACAACTGATGCGGGAGAGCGACCAAGCCATGGGCGTTCTCTACGCCGACCTCGACAAAATCATCACCCTGTCCGGCTGGTTCACCGAATGGCAGCACAACCCCGACGCGCTGCGCTCCCGAATCTCCAAACTCTACCACGAGTGGCAGAACGCCCGCAACCGCCATGCCGAACAGACCCGCTCTGCCGCACTCATACGCGAGGCCCTGAAGGCCGCCGAGCAGAGCGTGGCCGAAGCGCGGCAGGAGGAAATACGCCAGAGGAACCAGCGCGATGCCGTGCGCCGCGAGTTGGAGAGCCAGAAGGAGAAGTTGCACGCCCTGTTCAGCGAGAAAGCTCCCGCCGCCGTGGAGCAGGCTCTGACGCAGGACTGCCAGCAGGCCGACAAGCAGATGGAAGATGCCAACGAATGCCTGAAAGAGGCGCAGGAGGCCTATCGCAGTTGCCAGAGCCGGCAGGACACGCTGCGCTCCGAGCAAGAGAAGTGTCAGGAACTCCTGCGCCAGGCCAATCTGGACATTGACCTCTGGATACAGAACCACAACGCCGAGGGCCTGGCCGTACTCCAGCGCTCAGTGGTGGACGACATCTACAAAAGCCCTTGCGACTGGGTGCGCCTGCGCAGCCGCCTGGACGAATCGACCCTGCGCAAAGCCGTGGCCGCCACCCGCCAGGAAGACACCGACCGCGTGCTGGCCGGCCTGCAGTGCTCCCCCGCCGCCACACTCGGCGGCAAGGACGAAAGCCCTGCCCAGTGGCTGCAGCGCAAGCAAGAGGCCGAGCAACGCCTTGACCGCTTCGAAACCGAACTCCGCGAGGTGGAAGGCCGCCTCTATGCCCACGAACAGGCCCACCGTAAGATAGAAATGCTGATGCGCTGATGAAACGTGCCCTCTTTGCCATACTCCTTTCCAGCCTTGCCCTGAGCCTTGTATTTGCCCGGGGCGGGGGCGTGCCTGTGGCAACGTGGGCCAACGATTCCCTGCCGGAAGCCGACACCGCCCTAAGGACAGGCGAAACTACTCCGCCGACAGTTTCAACTAGTCCGCCGATAGTTTCAACTAGTCCGCCGACAGTTTTAACTAGTCCGCCGACAGTGGACAGCCTCGGCGGGGGCGCTGATTCCGTCGCTCTGCGGCCGCGCACCATCCTGCCGCAGGCCGACAGCATCGCCAAGGAGCAGGCCGACTCCACCGCCTCCGACAGCCTGAAGCCCCGCCGCTCAGGCATCGATGCCCCCATCCATTTCACGGCCTCCGACAGTATCGTGTATGTGGCCAAGACCCGTCTGGCCCATCTCTATGGCAACGCCGACGTAACCTATCAGAACATGCAGCTCACCGCAGCCCGCATGACCATGAATATGGACTCCTCGCTTGTCCATGCCAACGCCACGGAACCCGACTCCTTGGGCAATATGGACGGCCGCCCCGTCTATAAGCAGGGAGGGGAGAGCTACACGAGCGATGCCATGAGTTTCAACTTCAAGACCAAGCGCGGTTTCATCCACAACGTCAATACGCAGCAGGGCAACGGCTACATGATTTCCGACCGCGCCCGCCGCGACGACGACGGCACCATCTACATGGAGAAAGGCCGCTACACGACGTGCGATGATGAGCATCCGCACTTCTACCTCCAGCTCACGCGGGCAAAGGCCCGCCCGGGCAAAGACATCATCTTCGGACCGGCCTACCTCGTCGTAGAGGATGTGCCGCTGCCTCTCGCCGTGCCCTACGGCTTCTTCCCCTTCTCGAAAAAGTACAGCTCCGGCATCGTCATGCCTTCCTACGGCGACGAATACTCCCGCGGCTTCTATCTGCGCGACGGCGGCTACTATTTCGCCATCAACGACTACATGGACTTCAAGGCCTTGGGTGAGATTTACACCAAGGGCTCCTGGGGCGTCAGCGGGGAGTTCAATTACCGCAAGCGCTACCGCTATTCGGGCAATTTCTACGTCAATTACCTCCACACCGTCGAGGGTGAAAAGAACATGCCCGACTATTCCGTCACCAAGAGCATCAAGGTGCAGTGGTCGCACCAGAAGCAGGGCAACGGCTCCAACGGCTACAACTTCTCCGCCCGCGTGAACTTCGCCAGCCAGGCTTTTGAGCGTAAGAACCTTGAGTCGCAGTACAACCCCCTGTCCTATTCGCAGTCCACCAGGGCTTCGTCCGTCAGCTGGAGCAAGACTTTCGACAAAATCGGCCTTAGCCTGTCCGCCTCGGGCAATCTGACGCAGAACATGCGCGACTCTTCGCTCTCCGTCTCCTTGCCTGAACTCTCCATCAACCTCTCACGCGTCTATCCCTTCAAGCGTAAGCGCCAGGCCGGCCGCGAGCGGTGGTACGAGAAGATCAGTTTCTCCTACACCGGCCAGCTGTCAAACTCCTTCAGCGGTAAGGAGAGCAAGTTGCTTCATTCCAGTTTCCTTCGGGACTGGAGGAACGGCATGCAGCACCGCATTCCTGTCGATGCCACCTTCCAGTTGTTCAAGTACATTAATGTGACGCCGAACTTCAGCTTCCGCGACATCATGTATAAGGAAAAGGTGAACCGCTCCTGGGACGTGGAACGCCAGCGGGAGGTCTGCGACACCACCTACGGCTTCCACAATCTCTACGACTGGAGCGCGGGCATCTCGCTCAACACCACGCTCTACGGCTTCTACCGGCCCGTGGCCAAGTTCTTGCAGAAGAAAGTCGTGATGGTGCGCCACGTCCTGAAACCCGCCGTCAGCGTGAGCTTCGCGCCCGACTTCACGAAAGAGAGCTATGGCTACACCACGTCTTACGTAAAGACCGATGCCGAGGGCAATGTATCTACGGTAACCTATTCCCCCTATCAGGGAATGCTCTACGGCTACCCCTCCAGCGGCAAGCAGGGCATGGTGTCCATGTCGTTGAGCAACAATCTGGAAATGAAGGTGCGCTCCGACCGCGATTCTACGGGAGTGAAGAAAATCAGCCTGATAGACGAGCTTTCGGCCAGTATGTCGTACAACATGGCGGCGAAGGTGAAGCCGTGGAGCGACCTCAGCGTGCGCCTCCGCCTGAAACTCACCAAGAGCTATACGTTCTCGATGAACGCCGTCTTTGCCACCTATGCCTACGAGTTCGACAGAAACGGCAACGTCGTAGTGGGCAACTCCACGGAGTACAGCCACGGACGCTTCGGCCGCTTCCAGGGAATGTCGCAAAACATCAGCTACACACTGAACAACCAGAAGCTCAGCGAACTCTGGGAGAAAATAACGGGGCAAAGGCCGTGGCGGGAAAGCAAGAATAAGGATGACGGGCGGCAGCAGGACGAGGCCGACGACGATGCGGAGGAGTCCAACGTGGACCCCGACATCCGCAAGGCGCAGAAGGGCGGCAAGAAAGAGCAGAAGGCGAAGGTGGATGCCGACGGCTACCTGACTTTCTCCTTGCCGTGGAGCATCTCCTTCAGCTACGGCATCACGATGGCCGAAAACCGCCAGGCGAAAATCAACCCCAAGCGTATGCGCTACCCCTACAAGTTTACGCATTCGCTCAACTTTTCGGGCTACCTGCGCATTGCCGAGGGATGGAACATCACCTGGAGCAGCGGCTACGACTTCAACTATCACAAGCTCTCCACCACCACCGCTTCGCTCTCGCGCGACTTGCATTGCTTCGAGATGACGGCTTCTGTGGTGCTGGCCCCCTACACGTCCTACAACTTTACCTTCCGAGCCCGCGCCTCGGAGCTGATTGATGCTTTGAAGTGGGACAAGCGCTCTTCCTACAGCTCCAACGTGCAGTGGTATTAAGTCCCGCATTTCCCGTTCCGTAGGCCGCTTTCAGCCCGGCCTCCGAGCCGCATGTGCGCAGGCCGAACTCTTTTCCCCAGCCTATAGAGTAGCAAAAATTAGTCCGCCGAGCCGCAGGTGCGGCAACCGAACTCTTTTTCCCAGCCTATAGAGTAGCAAAAATTAGTCCGCCGAGAGTGAGAACTGTCGGCGGACTAATTTCAACTGGCCTATAGGGCCGTCGTGCGGAGAATAGGGTGGTCGTGCCTGCGGTATGGCGGACAGGTTTCAATGGCCAGCCGCTGGCGAAGCCTCCATTAGGCATCAGGCATTTTCAGTAGGCGCTCTCACGCTATCAGCCAAGCGTAGTAGGCCACTCCCATCAGGATGAGTAGCACGCCCTCGGTGCGGCTGATGACGTAGTGGTCGCGTCCGAAACGGCAGAACAGCCATAGCACAGCCGAAGCCGCCACCGCCATGCCCAAATCCACCATCGTGATGCCGCCCGTGCTGAGCGGCGACACCGTAGCCGCCGAGGCCAGCACGAAAAACACGTTGAACACGTTGCTGCCCACCACGTTGCCCAGCGCAATGCCGAAGTCGCCCTTGCGGGCAGCCATGACCGATGCGGCCAGTTCGGGAGCAGACGTGCCCATGCTTATGAAAGTGAGGGCTACAAGGCTTTCGGGCACACCCATCAGGCGGGCCGCTCCTGCGCCGCCCTCCACGAGCAATTCGCCACCGGCCAGAAGTCCGGCCAGTCCTACCAGTGTCAGGCCCACAGGCTTCCATACGCTGCCCTCCTTTTCCCGGGCGTCCTCGCCGGGCGTGGAGTCGGAGCCAATGGCCAGCGTGTAGCTCAGAAAAACCATAAAGATGCAGAGCATCAGCAAGCCCTCCGTGCGCTCAATCCGCCCGCCCCAAGCCACGATGACGGTGGCCACGGCAGCCAGCAGGGCGAAAGGCACGTCGTTGCGTATGCTGCCGCGCGTTACCCGAATGGGAGCCACCAGAGCCGTAATGCCCAGTATGCCTACTATGTTGAAAATGTTGCTGCCCACCACGTTGCCCAAGGCTATGTCGGTTTCGCCTTTCACTGCCGACATGACGCTTACCACAAACTCGGGCATACTGCTGCCCATCGCCACTACGGTGAGGCCCACCACCACGGTGGGGATGCCCAGTCGGCGGGCAATGGCCGCTGCACCGTCGGTCAGCCAGTCGGCACCCTTGATAATCACGGCGAGGCCGCCCAAAAACATAAGGGAAAAAAGTAAAAGTTGCATAGCTTGAAGGTTCTAGATGATTGTCAGCCGCAAAAATAGTGAAAATCGGCCAATAAATCCGCCTTGTCCGCCCCAAAATGCCGGAATCCGCACGATGCGTCCGCCCAAAGGCTAAGTTGTGTGTACCAAATGTAGCACTTCGGGGCTTTTCCGCAACAATCTTCGCTATTCCCTTCCCATTCTGCACTTTTTTCGTAACATTAACCTTCTGTTTTAGTTACTCGCGCTCGGAAAAGCTCAAATTTCGCTGCGCTCATTTGGCTGTTCATTCGCTTTTTCGTAACTTTGCCACGCAATAGTATAGACTATGAAACATCTTCTCCCCCTTGCGCTTGCACTAGCCGTGCTGCTCACCGAATCATTCACCCTTGTCATCGATGCCGGCCACGGAGGACGGGATGCCGGAGCCGTCGGAGCTGTCAGTAAGGAAAAGGACATCAACCTTGCCGTAGCCCTGGAAGTGGGCCGTCTGGTGGAAGACAACTGCCCGGGCGTGAAAGTCATCTACACCCGAAAGACCGACGTGTTCATCCCCCTGCAGCAACGCGCCCAAATAGCCAACAAGGCTAAGGCCGACCTCTTTATAAGCATCCACACCAACTCCCTGCCCAAGGGACGTTACGCCCACGGCGTGGAAACCTATACGCTCGGTATGCACCGCGCCGCCGAAAATCTGGCCGTGGCCAAGCGCGAGAATGCCGTCATTAAGTACGAGAAAGACTATCAGCAGACCTATGAAGGCTTCGACCCCAACTCTGCCGAGTCCTACGTCATCTTTGAAATCATGCAGGACACCTACATGAAGCAGTCCGTAGAACTCGCCAAAAGCATCCAGAACCAGTACGTCAGCCGGGGCCGTCCCAACAAAGGGGTCCATCAGGCAGGCTTCCTCGTACTGCGGGAAGTGAGTATGCCCAGCGTGCTCACCGAACTTGGCTTTATAAATACGCCCGACGAGGAAACCTATCTCAACAGCTCGGCCGGGCGTAGCGACCTCGCGCAAAGCATCTATCAGGGCTTTCTCAACTATCGCAAACAGCAAACTAAAGACAAACAATAACATTACGACCCCTCGCAACACCCCACTCCCCATGAAATCTTGGACTAAGGAAATAAAAATCGCCCTCACTGCCATAGTGGCCGCCATCTGCGTGTTCGTTGGCATCAACTTCCTGAAAGGCATCAACGTGTTCGGCTCCAGCCGCACCTACTATGTGAAATTCCGCGACTGCGCCGGCCTGCAAGTAACAAATGCCGTCTATGCCAACGGCTTCCCCGTAGGAATCGTGCGCAATATCAACTACAACTATTCCGACAACGACGGCGTGGTGGCCGAGATAGAGCTGGACAGCGAAATGCAACTCCCCGCCGGTACGGTGGCTGAGCTGGAGAAAGGTATCATGGGCGGCGTTACGCTCAACCTTATGCTGGGCCCCAATCCCTGCGCCCTACTTTCCCTGCACGACACCATACAAGGCGGCCCGCGCCAAGGAGCACTCGACCTCGCCGGAGCAATGGTGCCCGACATCCAACGCCTGCTGCCGAAACTGGACAGCATACTCGTGAATATCAACGCCTTGACAGCCAATCCTGCCCTTGCCGCATCGCTTGCCAACCTGCAGAAAATCAGCGCCGACCTTGCTCAAGTAACGTCCAACTTACCTAAGACGATGGCGCAGGTGGACGGCACAGTCAGCAACCTCAACAGTATGAGCGGCAAGTTCAACGAAATGGACTTCCAGTCCACTCTCAACAGCGTGGACAGCACCCTCGCTGCCACCCACGCCCTGATTGGTCGCTTCGATCAGTTGAGTGCCGACATCGACAGCAAACTTAATTCGCGCGACGGCACCCTCGGCCTCCTCTTGAACGACACTCAGCTCCACGACAACCTCAATCGTACTGTCCAAAGTGCCGATTCGCTGGTTACGGACCTCAAAGCGCATCCCAAGCGTTACGTCCATTTCAGCATCTTCGGCAAGAAGGATAAATAGGCGTAGCCCAAACCCCACATAAGCCTTAGCTCCGCGCCACTGCCGCAGGGCTAAGGCTTTTTCTCTTATACGCTCCTATGTATTCCCCCAAGTCTAAAAGTCCATTGTCTGGCTCTGGTCTTCACTCGCACGGCCTTGGCTCTCCTCTTCCCAAGTTTGGCCCATCCTCGCCTACTTCTGGTTCACATTCGCCTTCGGAAGCGGATACCTGTTCCTGCTTGACTGAAAATGGCCTCGCTGCAACGTCCCCCGTGTTTATCTCTACAGGTATTTCTGCCGCCGATGAAGTCTTCGGCGGGGGCTTGCCTTGTGGGCACATCACCGAGATTTGCGGCGAAAGCGGTGCAGGAAAGTCTTGGTTCGCTTTGCGTTGCATCGCTTCTGCCCAGTCGCAGGGACTGTCTTGCCTAATCATCGACACGGAGTGTGCTTTTGACGCACGCTGGGCCATACGGCAGGGCGTAGCTCCCGACTCTCTCGTTCTCCTTCGCCCCGATTCCTTTCAAGTGGTCCAGGAAAGCGTTGAAGAAGCCCTCTATAAAAAATTAGCAAACCTCCTTGTCATAGACTCATTGGATGGTCTGCAACAGTCTTCCGCTCTTGGCAGCAATAGCAACGCCCCGGCGCTGTACAGTTTTCTGCCTCATCTGCAGACTATGGTTGAAGGAAGCGGTGCGGCCTGCTTGATAACGAGTCAGTTCAGGGAGGTGGGCGACACGAAGGTAACGTTGGCCAACGATGTTATGCGACAATGCGCCACTGTCCGCGCCTTACTGAGCATTCATTCCCAATCTCTCCATGGCCTCCAGCTTTCTCTGCAAGTCAAACGCCACAATATTCTCTCCGAGTGCAATACCGCTGCTCTGCGTCTTACTTTTTAATTTCCTCTTCTCCCCGTATTCAATACACAAAAACATAAAGGAGACAAGTGCGCATGGCACTTGCCTCCTTCTATCATTAGGGAAGATGAACTTATTCAGCAACCTTCACGGTAGCGCGGCGGTTGTAGCTGTAGGGGTTGAGGATGTCCACACCACCTGCGGCAACAGATTCGATGTTCTCCTTCTTCACGCCCATCTTAACGAGCTCGTTGACAACAGTCTTGGCACGCTCCTCGGAGAGCCACTGGTTGTGCTCAACACCACCGGTCTTGCTGTCTGCATAGCCGGTAACGACGAGCTTGCTGTTGTTGTCGATAGCGTACTTGGCGATTTCCTGAACATTCACGAGGTCCTTGCGGCTTGCAATGTTCGTCTTGTCGAGGTTGAAGAAGACGCTTGCGCTTGTGCTAACCAGTTCCTTGACGGTCTGAACGACCTTCTCGGGCTGAGCGGGCTTCTGGTTGGCAAGCAGATCACGGAGACGAGCGTTCTCATCCTGCTGATCCTTGAGAGCGGCGTTGAGAGCGTCAATCTGCTCCTGATTCATGGCCATGAGAGCGTCCACATCGGGAGCAACATCCCAAGTGCACTTGCCAAGGTTGTAGGTTACACCGATAGAAGCGTTGAGGAACTTGTCCCAATAGCGGGAGTAGGTCTTGGGGCTGTCATCGCCGAGTTTACGCCAATGGTGATATGTGCCTTCGCCGTTCTTGAGAAGGCTGCCTTCTGCGAAGGTTCCCCATACGTCGAGGTAGATGTTCCAGTGCTTGGCCAGACGGAAGGTGTTGATGACACCGACGTTGAGGCTGTAGTCAGCATTTACCTGACCCTTGGAGATGTTACGGATGTAACCGATACCGGGATAAACGCTGATGTTCCATACGCGATTTTCCTTGTAGCCACCGATGAGGTTGGTCAGGTTGAACATTACGTCTTCCTGGATGTTGAAGTACTTGCGGGCGGGGCGGTTGCCTGCATCGTGGCCGACTTCGAGCACGTCCTTAGCCCAGAGGCCGTTGAACTTGGTGCGCAGACCGATGCCGGGGGTGAACCACTTACCGATGGCTACCTCAAAGCCGAGGTCGCCGCGGGTACCGGTGAAGGGGTTGCCGCTGAGGCCGGATTTTTCCTGGCTGGTATAGGTGGCGTTCACGTTGAAGCCGGCCTGAATGTACCAGTTAGCCCAGAAATTGTTTGTTACGACATGGTACTTGCGGGTGGGAACCTCGGTAGTACCCTGTGCCATTGCGGTCGTGGCTACGGCTACGACAGCAAGGAGCATCATAAACTTTTTCATAATGTTAACTAATGGTTTTAAAGGTTTATAAGAGGTTAATTAAAAGTTGGGGCTTTGATGGTTTTTCTTTTTGACTGCGCAAAATTAGGCATTTTTTTGGAAAGAGCGAAGTTTTTTTTGGATTTTTTTTGCAAAAGGGCGTTTTTTTGGAGTTTGGCGGTGTTTTAAGCGGTGTCGGAGTTGCTTTTTGGGTTTATGGAACGGCTTTTTTCGTATGTGGCAGCCGTGGGCTCATCCGAAAAGTCGGGAGAGGTGTTCGGGGGAGAGGGGTACGATGATTCTGTGGCCGTCGGGGGTGTAGCCTGGGAGGGTAGAGGCGAGGAGTTGGCCGGTGAGGCGGGACATGTCTTCGGCTGTAAGGATTTCGCCTTGGGGGATGGCGGCTTTGCGGGCGAGTGCGAGTGCGATGTGGTGGTGGAGTGTCTCGCGGGCTTCTTCGGCGGGTGTTTGGGTGGCGCCCGGTATGGCGGCGTGGGATTCGTCGATGATGGATTGGAGAAGGACTATGGGGTCAAGGCCCTCTGTTCCTGCGGGGATGCCGAGTATGGAGTAGCTGTGGCCACCGAGGTTTGATATGTTGAAGCCGAGTGAGCCGAGGTCGTCGGTGATGGTTTCGATGGTGGCGGCCTGTGTGGGAGTGAGTTGGAGGATTTGTGGGAAAAGGAGGCCTTGTGTGGCGCTGCGGTGGCAGTGCATTTGCTGCCGGTAGGTGTCGTAGAGGATGCGTATGGAGGCTCGGTGCTGGTCGATGACGAGAAGGCCTTGTTCGGCGGATGTGATGATGTACTGGGCTTGATGCTGGTAGTATGTCTCGCTCAGTTGGGCTTTGGCCAGGGCTTCTGCGGACTGGACGGCAGTGAAGAGACTGGTGTCGGCAGAGACTTTTTCTTCGCTTCCCCTTGAAGGGAAAAAGTCGGTGGGGCAGTTGAAACTATCGGCGGACTTGGGAAAACTGTCGGCGGACTTGTTTTTGCTGCCGCTTGGGGCGGTGGATGGTTGGAAGGGATTGTAGGCGGGGTTGTAGTGCAGGGTGGGCGGTGCAGCCTGCTTGTCGGCGTTGAAGGCGGGTATGTCGGGACGGTCGGCTGCGGTGAAGTCGAGGGACGGTACGGCGTTGTGCCGTCCGAGGCTTTCGCGTACGGCCACCAGTAGGATTTGCCAGATTTCCTGCTCGTCGGTGAATTTGATTTCCGTCTTGGTGGGGTGGACGTTTACGTCGATTTCTGCGGGGCTTACGGTGAGGTTGAGGAAAAAGGGGACTTGGTAGCCCTCGGGGATGAGCCGCTCGTAGGCTGTCTGGATGGCTTTGGCGAAGTAGGGATGGCGCATGAAGCGCTGGTTGGTGAGGAAATACTGGTGGGCGTTTTTCTTCTTTGCGCTCTCGGGTGTGCCCACGAATCCGTTGATTTGCACCAGTTCGGTCTCCGTGCCGACGGGCAGAAGCTGGCTGTCTGTGCGCTTGCCGAAGAGGGCGAGGATGCGCTGGCGGAAGTTGCCCGACGGCAGTTGGTGTACGACCTGCCCGTTGCTGGACAGTGTGAAGGCTACGTCGGGATGGGCCATCGCTATGCGCTCAAATTCCACGAGGATGTTGGCCATTTCGGTGTGGTTGGCCTTTAGGAATTTGCGGCGTGCGGGGACGTTGTAGAAGAGGTTCCGTACGGCGAAGTTGGCTCCCACAGGACAACTGATGGGCTCCTGACTGACTACTTGTGAGCCGGCTATGTTGAGGCACACGCCGAGGTCATCGTAGGGGCGGCGGGTGCGGAGTTCCACTTCGGCCACGGCGGCAATGCTGGCCAGGGCTTCGCCCCGGAAGCCCATCGTGCGCAGGGCGAAAAGGTCGTCGGCTTTGCTGATTTTGCTGGTGGCGTGGCGCTCAAAGGCCAGACGGGCATCGGTTTCGCTCATTCCCTTGCCGTTGTCAATAACTTGAATGCAAGTACGGCCTGCATCGGTTACGAGAATCTGTACGTGGGTGGCTTCTGCGTCAATGGCATTTTCCACCAGTTCCTTGATAACGGAGGCCGGACGCTGGATGACTTCGCCTGCGGCAATCTGGTTGGCCACGGAGTCGGGGAGAAGGTGGATGATGTCATTCATGGTCGCTTTCCTCCTTTGTTTGGGGTTGTGGGGGCGCGGCGGCAGGTACAGCCTGCGGGGTGAGATGCTGGAGTGGAGCTTGACGGCGCGGCACCCATTTGAGTTCGGTGCCCGCCTTCTTGCTGCGCCATTCAAAAAGGTCGTACTTGTCCACGGGCCGCAGGTAGTCGAACCATGCGAAGTTGGGCAGCCATGTGTGCTCTTTGGGCGCAAGTCCGATGGGGTAGAGGAGGCCTTCGCCCGCAGGCCCCTTGATGGAGTCGAGTTGCCCCTGGCGGTCGTACAGCACGTGCAGGCGGGCGGACTGGAAATAGACTTGATAGAGTATGAGGCTGTCCTGCTCGTAGGGGTAGTAAACGACGGTGCCGTTGCCGTCCACTACGTTCTCGTGCATTACCTTGCCGCGATAGTAGGCCCGCATCTGGCGACCCGCCACTTGGTTGAAGTGCAGCGTGTCGAGGCGTTCCACCAACAGAGCCTGCCTGTCCACATACACGGAATCCACGGTACTGTCGTTCAGGTAGGCGGTGATGGTTTCGCCCAGTATCTGGCGGTTGCCGCTCCATACGATGGGATCCTTGTAGAGCGTTACCGTGCTGTCCTGCGTGCTGCCTGCGAGGGAGTCGCCCACGGCCTGGAAATCGCTGCGGTAGGCCCGTACATGGAAGTAGCCGTGCAGAGTGCGGTAGAGGGAGTCGGTGTCCATGTTGTAGGCATAGGCGCGGAGCGTGTCGGCGTGGATGAACAGCGTGTCGGTGAGCGACTGTGAGAAATCCTTGGCCAAGGCGCGTCCGGTGGCCATGGCCTCGCCCGTCAGCTCGTTGTAAAATCCGTATTCGCCTTGCAGGGTGTTGCGGTTGAGCGTGTCGGTGTAGGACACGTTGCCGAAGGCTTCCGAAAGCCCCGTGTTCTTGTCGTAGTGGAGGCTGTCGCCTAACATCTTGCTGGCCTTGTTGAACAGTTGGGGGCGGTCGTACAGTCGGGCTTGTTTCAGGTTGGTGTTGTAAAAGCCGTTCTCTGTGTAGATGCGGGAATCGCCGCTGTAGATGTTGGAGGGACCGGTCAGCTGGCTCCACTTCGTGGTGGTGTCGTAGTGTAGGGTGTCGCTCACGAGGCGGAACTCCGGATTTTCCAGTTGCACGCGGTCGTTGAAGGTGGCTTGGCGTGTGTCGGTGTGGTACTCGCCCCAGTCGGCGGTGAGGTCGTTGTCGCCATCCACCATCCGGCCACCCTCAAAAAAGTAGCCCTTCTTCTCCACGCGGTCGTAGTTGAGGTTGTCGGTAAACAACTTTGTCTTGCGATGTGTCATCACAACGTTTCGCCTTGCTTCGGCTATCTGAGATTCGCCGTTGTAGTAGATGGAGTCGCCCGTAAGCGAGAGCGTGTCGCCCTGCGTCATTTTCACATGCCCCACGGCCATAAAGGAGTTGGAAGCCTCGTACACCACTGCGCTGTCGCAGTTGAGCTTCATCCCCGTGTGGGTGATAATGACGTTGCCCACCAGAATCTGTGCGCCTGGATGTTCATACTGGTCGTACTTCAGTACATCTGCATTCATCAGATGCACTTTGTCGTCGGTGGTCCGCTTGCGCGGCGTGGCCGCATTAGCCGTAGCAAGGATGACGGCTGCGGCTATCATCCCTGCTATATATATATATAATGTGTAGGCTGGTTGTCCGGATTTCACGGTTTGTGCTTTCTGGGCAGTTATCTAATCCATCCTTCGTACTGGAACTTACACCCGCGCCAGTCGGGACTGATGCGCACGTAGGTGTTCTTGATTTTCTCGGTAATCCAGTTTTTGAACTTGGCTTCAGCGCGTTCATTATACACGATGTCGTTCAATACCTGGTAGTCATCGACGGGCGTGGCCTTGTGCGGCTCGATGCGATTTTTAAGGCGGATGATGGCTACCATTTCCTGCCCTTTCTCGTTCGTATAGCGGAAGGCTCGGGAGATGTCGCCCACTTTCATCGTGTCCACGGCCAGGGCGATGTCCTGCGGGAGGTCTTTCATCTCGAAGCGCGATGTGGCGGGTGCTCCGTACTCATTGCGCTTGTACATCAGGCCTCGGTTGCTTCGGGTGTCTTTATCATCGGACAGGCGCAGGGCTGCATCGTCGAAACTGAACTTTTCGGCACGGATGTCGGCGGCTATGGAATCCAACCGCTGGGCGCATGCCGTGTAGGCACTGTCGCTGACTTCGGGCTTTATAAGGATATGGCGCACATTGGCCATGTCGTCTTTCTTCTCGATGAGCTGGATAATATGATAACCGTACTCGGTCTTCACAATCTTGGACACCTTCTTGGGGTCGGTAAGGGAAAAGGCCACATTGCTGAACTCCTCCACAAACTGGTTACGCTTTCGGAAACCGCACTCTCCACCGTTTACAGCCGTGCCTGGATCCTGCGACCAAAGGCGGGCCTGTGTGGCAAAGGTCGTCTCGCCGGCATTGACGCGCTGGGCGATGCTTTTCAACTTCTCCTCGACACGCATTACCTCCGCACGGCTGACGTGGGGCTGGCTTGTGATGATTTGCACTTCTACCTTCATCGGAATCATTGGAATGCTGTCAGGATTCATGTGCTTATAGTACTCGCGCACTTCGGCAGGCGTTACCTTGATGTCCTTCTTTAGATTGTTCTTCACGCCCTGCACTTGTTGGTTTGTGCGGGCAAAGTCTTTGTACATCTCGCGGAGCTGTGGGATGGTGCGGTGATAGAGTATTTCCACGTTTTCCTTGCTGCCAAGCTCCATTACGGCTTGGTTCACCATTTCGTTGGCATACTGAATCGCATAGCTTTCGCTGACGTCCACGGAATCAAGCTCGGCTTGATGAATGTAGAGCTTCTGAATTGCAATCTGCTCTGGAATGCTGCAATACGGGTCATCCATGATTTGCCCGTGCCTTTCCATTTCGATGCGGGCTTCCTCAACTTCGCTTAGTAGTATGGGCTCGTTGCCTACTACCCAGACAACCTGATCTACCACGTTGGTCTGAGCAGCTGCGGGACAGATGGTCAGCAGGGAAAGCAGGATGAGCAGAACTGTCTTTTTCATCGTAGGGATGAGTGTGGGGGTTAGTCGTGGTTGTTTACCGTGCGGAGTATGTCGTCATTGACGCTGAAGGAGTAGCGCTTGCGCAGTTCCTCCACCCAGCGTTCCTCGCAGTCGCGCTTGTAGTCATCGATGACTTGCTGCTTGACATCGGTGTATTCCTTGGGCTGCTTGAGCACTTTGCCCACTTTGCCGATGAAGGGAAACTTCTTCAGTGGACGCGTCTGGGGCTGGCCGAACACGGCTTCGTCCACATAGGCGTTCTCGCCCTCGGCTACGATGTAGGGGCCGTGGACGCTGACGACAACAGAATCCTTGTTGATGGTCTTTTTCAGCTCTCCGCGCCAATCGCCGTCGGCATATTTTTTCAGAAGCTTTTCCACCTGTTTGCGGAGCTTCTTGTCGTTAGTGGCAGTGTGATAGACGAAGCCACGGAAGTGTGGCTTGTCCCATTTGTACTGCTTCTTGTGGCTCTTGAACCAAGCTTCATGTCCCTTGGTGTCGGCATCGGCGGGATCCCACACCTGCTGCTTGCACACTTCGTAGAGCAAGAGGCCATCATGGTATTCCTGCACCAGCCAATGGAGGGAGGGGTCGGTCTTTTCCAGCTCAGCCTGCGTTTCCAAAAGGATGTCCTCGCGGCTTTTACCCGTCTGGGCCATCAGCTTTTGCAGTTTAGCCTGTGCGGAGGCTTCCTCTACGTTTTGCCGTTTTAGGCTGGCGTAAATTTGCGTGCGAAGCGAATCAAAAGGTTCAAGAGGCTTTCGCTCTATCATCTTGATGATGTGAAATCCCACAGCGGTTTCTACCACTTCCGAAGTCTGGCCGGCCTGTAGTTTATAAGCTGCATTTTCAAATTCGGGGATGGTGTTGCCCGGGCCTATCCAGGGGAGTTGTCCGCCTTGGTGTGCGCTTCCCGGGTCTTGGGAGAACTTAGTGGCCAGTTCTGCAAAATCTGCGCCAGCCTGCAAGGCGTTGTAAATGGAGTCGATACGCTGGCGGGCAGCGGTGCGCTCGGCTTCCGTGGCGTTCTGCCGCGAGAGCACAAGGATATGGGCGGGATGAAGAAGCTCCCTTCCGGCCAGCATGTCCACGGTACGCTGGTAGGCATCGCGGGCCACGGAGTCAATGTAAACGCTATCGGTGAGTGCGGGGGTGAGCTGCATGTCGCGATAGGTGCGGAACTCCTCGTTATAGCTGGTCAGGGTGTCCATGTGGAGGCGTTCGGCTTCAGCCACCTTGAGCTTGTAGTTGATGAACATATCTACGTATTTCTCAAGGGGGACATCCTCCACGGCACCCTCCTCGCCCTGGTTTTTATTGTAGGCGTATTCAAATTCGGCACGTGTTACGGGTTTGCCGTTCACTGTCATGAGCACAGGGTCTGCTTTTTGGGCGTGGACGGCTATGCCGCCCAGTGCAAGGCTCAGGAGAATAAAGAGCTTTTTCATATCGGATGGTTGCTTTCTGTTTGAGGTTTGGTCTGCTTTTGTGTAAGCCGTGCCGTTGGCTATTCGTGGCGGCTGTAGTTGGGAGCTTCGGAGGTGATGGTGATGTCGTGAGGATGGCTTTCCAGCACGCCTGCGTTGGTGATGCGTGTGAAGCGGGCATGGTGCAGGTCGGTTATGGTGGCTGCGCCGCAGTAGCCCATGCCGGAGCGCAGGCCGCCCACGAGCTGGTAGATGACTTCCTGTACGCTTCCCTTGTAGGGTACGCGTCCGGCGATGCCTTCGGGCACGAGTTTCTTGGCTTCCTTCACGCCGCCTTGGAAGTAGCGGTCTTTTGAGCCGTTCTCCATGGCTTCGAGCGAGCCCATACCGCGGTATGCCTTGAACTTACGCCCGTTGAAGATAATCGTATCGCCCGGGCTTTCCTCGCAGCCGGCCACGAGCGAACCAATCATCACGCAGTTGCCACCGGCGGCGAGGGCTTTCACCACGTCGCCGGAATAGCGGAGGCCGCCGTCGGCGATGAGGGGCACGCCTGTGCCGTTGAGGGCTTGGGCTACGTCGTAGATGGCAGAAAGCTGGGGAACACCTACGCCGGCTACGACACGGGTGGTGCAAATGCTGCCAGGACCTATGCCCACCTTGATGCTGTCGGCTCCAGCTTCCACAAGCATACGTGCCGCATCGCCCGTGGCTACGTTGCCTACGACGATGTCCACGCCGCTGAATGAGGCTTTAGCCTCGCGGAGCTTATCGACTACGCCTTTGGAATGGCCGTGGGCCGTGTCGATGACGACGGCGTCGGCTCCGGCCTTGATGAGGGCTTCCATGCGCTGGAGGGTGTCGGGCGTTACGCCCACTCCTGCGGCCACGCGCAGGCGGCCTTTGTCGTCCTTGCAGGCAGCGGGCTTGTCCTTGGCCTTGGTGATGTCTTTATAGGTGATTAGTCCTACGAGTCGTCCCGACTTGTCCACCACGGGCAGTTTCTCGATTTTATTCTCTTGCAGGATGCGGCTGGCAGCGTGCAGGTCGGTCTGCTGGTCGGTGGTTACGAGATTCTCGGAGGTCATTACCTCGTCGATAGTACGGAGCATGTCGGTCTGGAAGCGCAGGTCGCGGTTCGTGACGATGCCCACGAGCTTCATGTCGTCGTCCACGACAGGAATGCCGCCGATGTGGTATTCCCTCATCATGGCCAGAGCTTCAGCCACGGTGCTGCCGCGCTTGATGGTTACGGGGTCGTAAATCATGCCGTTTTCGGCACGTTTCACGATGGCCACTTGGCGGGCTTGCTCCTCAATGGGCATATTTTTGTGGATTACGCCGATGCCTCCTTCGCGTGCGATGGCGATGGCCATGGGGGCTTCGGTTACGGTGTCCATGGCGGCTGTTACGAAGGGCACTTGCAGCTGGATGTTACGGCTGAAGTGCGTGGTGAGCTGCACGTCGCGCGGAAGCACTTCGGAGTAGGCGGGGACAAGCAGGACGTCGTCGTAGGTGAGGCCGTCCATAACGATTCTGTCGGCAATGAAGTTGGAAATCATAGTTGGAAGGGTATAAATTTGCGCACAAAGTTAGTGATTTTTTCCGAGAGTAGGCTGGATTTTTCGCTAAAAAATGTCCCTTGTGCGCAAAAAGCCGAGGCTGGGGCGCGGGAAAGGCAGGTGCAGGTTTCCTTTTGGGAGGCGGGGGATGGCCGGGGGGATGGTGTGAACCGGTTGAAGGAATCCCCTGAAAAGTGCTGGGAAAATGCCAGTTTTTTCAGGGGAAGGGGTTTCTTAGGTGCGGTGTGTACACCTTATTCTATATAGAAGGAGACCACCACCATACCAGCCGTGGCCTTGTCCATGCTCTGCGTGTAGATGGTTTGCGAGGGGTCGGTCAGGTCCTTGCGTTTCTTGTCGAGTATATTGCCGAGGCCGAGGCAGAATTTCAGTTCGGGGATAAACTTGAAGAAGGGCAGATAGATGTCGCAGCCGGCTCCGAGTTCGAGAAACAGGTTGAGGGGCTTGGCCCGCAGCATGGCGTGCTTACCGGTGCTGAGGTCGTACATCGGAGCAAGGCCGGCGAGGAAGTAGGGCCTGTAGTTGTTGAAGCGGGGCGCACTGATTTTAAGGTCAATCGGCATGCCGACGTAGGTGCTCCGCATTTCCTGTGATTCGTGAAGCCCTGTGCGTTGGTTTTGGAAAAGGATTTGCTTGGATCCGAAGTGGAGTGTGGGGTTGAATCGCAGGGCCAGATAGCGGTGGAGCTTGAGTTCGCCCAACACGCCTACGGAGAAGCCCCAGCCGGTCTGGTCGTTTTTCGCCGTCCACTGGTCGCCGCTTGCGGGATCTATATAGCCGTTGCCCTGCATCGTGAGCCACTGGTCGTGTACGCCTACGTTGAAACCGTAGTGCCAGCGGCGCTCGTCGATGTAGGGCTTGTTCTGCACGCGCCGCTGCTGGGCGAGGGCCGGAAGGCAGCATAGAAGCAGGAGGCACAATGCTCCACTGCGCCACACGGCTTTTCCCCATTTTTGAGACCGCACTATGCAACGCTCCTCTCCGGTGGGGGAGGGGAGTGTCCTTCTGAGGGTTTGGCGGAGGGGAGGGAAGCGGTGCATTGTTCGGGAGGATAATTGCGGTTGCTCTTGTTGCCGGCAACGTCTGCCGGCGGAGGGGTCAGTCTTGGCCGTGGGCCTCGTCGTAGCCCCATTGGGTGATGGCGTCCTGCCAATGCTCTTTCACGAGGCGTATGGTACGGTCGTCGTAGCTGTACTTGCGCTTCTGGTGGCCGCTCCTCGACAGGACGTAAGTCTCCATGCGGCGGCGTGCAGCGTTGAAACCGGGAAGGCGCAGCTTGTTGTAGATGCGTGCCAATTCGCCCATAGGGTCGGCCTCGAAGTCCTCGAAGCGGACTTCCACGAGGTGCTTGGCGGGAATGAGGGTCTTATCTCTTTCGTAGCGCTCGTACATGAGCTTGTACGTGCGGAGCACCTGTTGCTCCACATCGGCTTCGGAGTAGTTGTGGAGCTTGAGGGGGATGAGCGTCTTGGTGAAGTAGTTGCGGCTCGACTCAAAGACCGTGTAGGGATTTCTGACGAGATAGATGAACTTGGCCTTGGGATAGACTTTCAGGATTTCCCTGATACGGGCCGTGTGGGGCGGGTTTTTGGAGAGGAACTGCTGTCCTCCGGTGTTCCACAGGCTGATGTTTACCAACTGCCGGAACTTGGTTTGCCACTCGTGGCGTTCCTCGTCGGTGAGGTCGTCCATGAGGAGGAAGCGGCGTGCCATTTCTTCTTCGTCCTGGGGGAAGTACCACCAGTGGTAGTAGGATTCGGGCATCAAGTTGGACAGGGCGAACTCCTCCTCCTGCGGAAGGTCGGGTGCGAGCTCCAGCCCGTCGGTGGGCCGTCGGTCGGGCATTATCCAGTTCATCACCCGCTTGAAGAAGGGCTGGCCGAACATCACGAGGTGGGGAAACACGGTCTGGTAGGTGGTGCAGTAGCCGAAGGTCTCGTCGCAGCAGAGCACATTGTGCAGGAAGGTGGTGCCACTGCGCCAGTGCCCGAGAATAAATACGGGCTCATCGCTCAGGATGCCCTGCTCCAACAATTTGCGGTACCGCCGCTGCTGAATGGGGGTAAAGAGCGACATCAGGCGGCAAATGGACTTGGTGAGCACATACTTGGTGCGCCATCCTTTTTCCACCTTGCGGCCTTTTGTTATTCGCTGGAAAGTATGCCAGTCCGCCCCGACGAGGGTATTGACTGGCAGTTTATAGAAGTTAATCAGACCCATGGTAAGATGTATTGGTGGAATGTTTCTTCCTTGTTTATAGGATAGCTTTTATTAGTCTATACGATAGCGGAAATTAGTCCGCCGACAGTTTCCCCTGGTCTATAGGATGGGATTTCCGGATGCTCCGGAAGTCCATGTCTCTCTATAAGCCAAGTTTTTCTCCTTTCAGGGAGAGTCAGAGGAGACCGTGGCGGGAGGCCGGCTGCAGGCGGCTTAGTGGCGCTGGCGGCGCACACTCAGTTTGCTCCCGCTGGCCGAAGACTTGCTGGACTTGGGAGCCTTGCTCTTGGCAGGCTTGGACGATTTGGACGAGGAGGACTTCACCGATGCGCTGCGGTCGCGCTTGCGGGAGGCGGCGGCACGCGTGGTGCGATTGGCGGACTTCGCGTCAGCCTCTGCCAGACTGTCGGTCAGCGTCGTGTCGGCAGGAATACTGTCGTGCCCCCACACGTGGCGGCGGAAGTCGGCCAGTTCCTTCTCAATGCGCTTTTGTTCCTTCGTCATGGCCGAGTCGGTGGGGCAGTAGTTGGCCAGGATTTTGTCCTGAAGGTTCGTGACTTTGTAAATCTCGCCTTCGTAGCGGTTGGTGGTGAAGTAGTCGTCGGCACTCACGGTGGCGGCGTTGTTGAGGTTTGACCCCATCAGCTCCAACTTACTCAGATAGGGCGCAGCCTCCTCGTAGTTCACCCAGAACATGGGGTTGCGCAGCTCTGAGCCGCCAAACTCGCTGTCGCCCCGCTGGAGGACAGGACAGATGGCCGTTACCTTCGTGCGGAAGGAGGCCGTGTGCTGGTCGTAGTAGCTGCTCTCTTTTATGAAGTAGAGCTTCACGGCCTCGGAGGGGAGGTCGGCATCGTTCAGGCGGATGCTCGTCTTCCCATCCTTATCCACCTTTTCATAGTAAATCTCGTAGGTGTCCATAATCTTGGTGGGCTTCATCTGATGCTTGGCATCGAAATGCTCATTGCCGTCCAAGGTGTACTCGTAGGCTTTCACCTTGCCCTGAAGCACCAACTTGAAAAGATAAGTAAAGAGATTCATGCGGCCGCCCTGCGGCATAGTGGGAAAATACAGGGTGGCATTGGCGTCTTTATTGAGGTCGAGTGAGCGGTAAACGTCGCGACGCCATGAGGCATCGGCAGGCATTTCCTGCGCCGTGGGGAACTCGCGGCCCTCTACGGCAAGCTTCTGGACGGTGGACTGCTGCGTCTCTTTCTGAGCCCGCCGTGCAGCCGGCTGGGCCTGTGTGAGCGTGGCGCATGAAGCACAGGCTACTGCGCACAGGACGGCTTTTCTGAAAAACGGAGTGGTATTCATCTTGTTCCTTGTTTTTACTTAACGATAATTTCCATTGCGGAGGGCAGCGTGCGCTCTATACCGTCGGGGCCAATGGCGTGCACCTCGGAGATATAGAAGCGGTTGCCGGTGCGCAGCTCGCGGATGGAGTTGCGCTGGTCTTCGGTCAAGTTGGCTCCGGCGGAGGGCTTGGGCACGGCATTGCCCATGCGGTCGAAAAAGACGGTCTTGAAGGAAAGCACCTTAAAGGGAATGTTCAAAAGCCCGTCGTCAATCGCGGCACCCACGCTCTTCACGCCGAGAATACTGGCCTTGGCGAGGCGACCGCCTCTGAAGTGGTCGTCGCCCACCACCATGTAGGGCGTAGGATCGGGCAACTTGCGCACCTTGAAGGTAACGTTGCCCATCGGCTGGCTCTTGCCGTTCACCACGCCGGTGATGGAGAACGTAACGTCCTTACCCACGGCGGCAGGGCGGGCGATGTAGTGGCCGTCGCCCTTGGACGTGAGCGTGCCGCCCTGCATACTCACCGTGATTTTGTCGCTGGAAATGCCGCTTGCGCTTACGCTGATGGGATTGTCGAAGCCGGCATAGAGCACGTTCATTAGGTCGGCAGCCACGGTGGCACCGCTGGGCGGCGCTATGACGTTGTACTTTTGCGTAAACTCGCGGCGGATGATGTCGCCGGCAGCGTTGGGCATCTGTATATAGCCCGAGAAGGTGTACTCGCCCGGGGAGCCCACGCGGAAGTTGTAGGACCCGTCGGGGCTGATGCGGCGACCGTTCACGTAGATTTCAGGCCGCTGTGTCGTATCGACGGCTGCCATGAAGATGCGGCTGCGGAACTCGTCGCCGGGGAAGAGCGTGGTCATCTCCGGCAGGCAGTAGGCTCCCAGCTCATTGACGCGGATGTCCTTCAGGTCTATGTTGCTGACGAGCGTGTGCAGGACTTCGTTTTCGGCCTTGCGGACATCGCTTTGCAACTTGCTGAGCATGGTTACGGCGGCTATGGAGGGCATGGCCTCGAACATATATTCCTGCCAGTTCTTGCCTATGTTGTCGCCTTTTTGCGGTACGTCGGTGCTGAGGTTGGAGGCGATGATGGCGCGTTGGCGCGGGTCGGTTACGTAGGCCGTTATGAACTCGCGGTAGGCGTTTATGTCCTTGAAGAGTTTTTCGCCCTTTCCCCTCGACGGAGCCAGCATGATGTGGCCGGCAGCCTCCAAGTCCTCTTTGTTTTGGAGGTCGAGGGGTGTGCCGTCCTTGCCGTCGGCCTGGCGGGCGATGGCCCACTTCAGACTGTCGGCGAAGTCGTAGAGGCGGTCGGAGGCTTGCTTGACGGCTGAGGCGCGGTCGTACCACGCCTGCACCTTTGCGGGGTTTTTCTTCAGCTGCGCCTTGAAGTCGTCGTAGATGGCTTTGTTCTCCTTCTCGGCATTCTCCGTGGTGCGCTGTAGGGAATCGCCCACGAGGGTAAAACCTTTCAGCACGTCGTTGGAGACGTTGAGCGCCAGCATGGCCATCAGTACGACGTACATCAGGTTGATCATCTTCTGGCGGGGAGATATGGTTCTTTTCTTTACGGGCACGGTGTGTGGAGTTAAAAGTTAGGAATTAAAAGGGTAGGCAGTGAGCGCTTGGTCTCCTTTACTTTTAATTTATGCCTCGCCGCCGGCTGCGGCGGGGTTGGCCATGATGTTGAGCTGCTGCATCATGCGTGCGTAGATTTGGTTCACTTCGTCAATCTTCTTGGCCAGTTCGCGCGTCTGGTCGTTGATTTGTTCGATGGTGGTTACCTGCTTGCTGATGCTGGCGAAGTGGAGCTCGTAAATCTTGTTGATGCCGATGAGCGTGCGGTTGAGGTTTTCCATCTCCTGGGAGTCGCGGGTGAGTCGAGAGGACTGCTCGTCCACCTTCTGGAGGGTGTCGGTGAGGGTGCGGAGCTTTTCGATGTAATCCTGAGAGGCGGCCTCCATGTCGGGGGAGAGCACGGCCTGAGCACGGTGCAGCAACTCGTCGTTGGCCATACGGATGATTTTTGCCAGTCGGTCGGACTCTTCACCGCCTTCGGGCATGGCTGCGCTGATGGCATCGGAAATGATCTGGTCGGTTGCAGAGAGGGGGGCCTGGGGGGCGTTGCCTGTGGCTGGAACGGCCTGGCTTCCGCCTGCGGCTCCGCCGCCGATGACCACGGTGCCACCGCCGCCCTGTCCGCCACCGATGATGACGGTGCCGCCTGCGCCTGTGCCTGCCGTGGCTGCCACGGCCTCACCTTCCGCACCGGTAGCGGGTTGAGAGCCGGCGAGGGGAACGCCCACGACAGGACTTCCGCTCACGGGGCCGCCGACAGGATTTATTACTCCGCCGACAGTTTGTCCTACTCCGCCGACAGTTTGTCCTACTCCGCCGACAGTTTCGCCTTCTTCTTCCTCCACGTAGTCGTCGGCTACGGTGGCTTCGCCCGTCTTATCGAAAGGACGGTCGAAAGCCGAGATGAAGAACACGAATACCTCCGTGCCCATGCCCACAAAGAGCATGAGGTTGGCTCCGGCTATATGGGTGAGCTTGAAGAGCGTGCCGAGGATGATGATGGACGCGCCCCAGTTGTAGGCATAGTTGAGGAAGGTCTGGCCGGGCACGCTGTCCATCCAGCGTTGCATACGGGCCACGAGGTTTACTATAGGGTTTGCTTTCTTGGGCATGGCTATTTCTTCTTACTGGTGTTGTTAGTTGCGGATGTTGTACTGGCTTTGGAGCGCACGCATCGGAAGCCTATGAAAGAGCGGGGCTGGTTCTGGTATTCCCATGAGCGCCATGCGCTTCGGATGAGGCTTTGGGGATCTTTCCATGAGCCTCCGCGCACGCTCTTGCGCTTCAGTATGTAGGGGTCTTCCTTGGCGGCGTCGTAGCGGAGCTCAGGATTGAGGTCAGCCATGGCGGCCACGCCGCTGGCGGTATAGACCGTGCTTGTCCATTCGGCGACGTTGCCTGCCATATCGAAGAGGCCGTTGCTGTTGGCGCCGTAGATGCCCACCTTGGAGGTAATCAGGTTGCCGTCCTCGGTGTAGTTGCCCTCGTCGGGCTTGAAGTTGGCGTTGAAGCACCCCTTGTCGTTGGTCATGTCGCCCGACTCCCACGGATAGGGGTTGCCCTCCTTGCCGCGGGCGGCGTACTCCCACTCGATTTCGGTGGGGAGGCGGTAGCGCTGAATATAGCGGGCTTGGGGGCCGAGGCCGCGCAGGAGATAGGCGGTGCGCCATGCGCAGAAGGCCTGTGCCTGCTCCCACGTTACGCCCACCACGGGGTAGTCGCTGTAGGCGGGCGACGACCAGTAGTTGCGCATGTAGGTTTCGTTGTAGGCGTTGGTGAAGTCATTGACCCAGCACGTCGTGTCAGGATAGACGTTCACGATGTACGTATTCAGGAAGTCGTACATCGAGGAGAGGGGCCTCGTGATGGTCTGTCGCACTATGCGCCCGTCATCGTCGATGTAGGCGGTGTCTTTGCTGATGATGATTTGCTCATCGGCATTGACGGTGTGGTCGGTGTTGAGGTCGCGCTCTTCGGGGTTGAGACGGTATTTGCGCAGGGCGGCCTTCTCGTAGTCGAACACCTCGTAGCGATAGTTCATCTGCTGGGCATCGAGCATTTTCGTACCGTCAATCTCGTGCGTCCGATAGACGCTTTCCAAGGCACGCTCCTGATCTTCGTTGGGCTTGCGCCAGGGAATGGCCTTGGTCCAGTTGAGGTGGGGCTTGACGGGGTCGCCGTTGCGATCCACCTCAATCTTGAAGGTTTCGTCGCCGCCGTAGGAGGGATCGGCGAGGCGTTCGCGCACGATGCTGTCGCGCACCCATTCCACGAACTGCCGATACATGGAATTGGTTACCTCGTTCTGGTCCATCCAGAAGCCGTCGACGCTGATGTCCTTGGTCTGCGAGCCCGTACCCCAGAGGGAGTCTTGCTCACTGAGGCCCACCTTGAGGTAGCCTCGCTTCACCTCCACCATTCCGTAGGGTGAAGGTTCCATGACGGTGGCTCCGCGTGAGCCCGTCACTTCGCCGCCATTCTGCATGGCACGGCTGCCGGAGCCCATGCAGGAGATGAGCATGGCGGTGGCAGCGCAGGCGGTCAGTATCTTTGTTAGTGCTTTCATATTCCTTATATATTAATAATGTGCGAAAGGGTGGTCGGGGGGAGCGGGGCTTCGGCTTACAGCCAGCGGACGCTTTTGTGGAGATTGCGGCCCTTTTTCCCGAGGTTCAGGTCCAGCTTGTAGCCCAGCGACACCTCGTGCTGTCCTGCGCCGAGCCCCATTCCTTGGGTGTTGGCCTCATAGGAGTAGCAGATGTTGATGCCGTGGAACACGCAGCCGGCGAAGATGGTGAAGCTGTGCTTTGGGGCGTAGCTGGCTCCGAAGTTGAAGTTTTTGGTGTCGCGCTCAAAGATGAATCGGGCGGTCAGGTCGCCGCGCCAGGAGAGCAGGTCGGTGCGAAGGATGGCGGAGGGCACCATTTTGAAGTAGGGGTTGCCGGTGTGGACGGTGTAGGCGGCGTTCATGTAGTAGTGCCGCTTGGTCTGATACTGGTTTTTGTCGCCCAAATCCACGGTCGGGGCGAGAGCGTGGCTTAGGGCAAGTCCCACGCTCAGGTCTTTCCACTGATAGAGCAGGCCGACGCTGAGGTCGAAGCCTGAACCGGTCATTTGGCTTGAGCTGAAGGCGGGGTCGGAGGGGTCTTCAAGGTCGGCCTTGGAGCCGTCGGCGCTTTCCTGGAGCAGGTCGGCTTGCACGCCGAGGCTAAGGTGGTGGGCCTTCTTCTGTCCCATCCTGAACTGGTAGGCATACTGCACGGCGAACTTCTTGTGGCTGAAGATGCCGATGTTGTCGGCTTGGAACAGCGCACCCGCCCCGTGGCGTGTCTTGCCCAGCATGAAGGCCACGTCGGCCCCTGCAAAGAGGGTCTGTCCGGCTTGCTGGAAGCCGGCGGCGTGGGTTTGGAGGGCGGCGGTTATGTTGAGTTGGTCCGACTTGCCCGCCGCTGCGGGGTTGTACTGCGTTTCCACCATCCAGTACTGGGCATAGAGTGGGTCTTGCTGGGCGTTGGCGTGGAGCGAGGCCACGACAAGGAGCAGGCTCACTATGGTCGGGATGGAGGGAATACGGCGTGCCATAACAATTCACTAACGCAAAACTTTTCCATTTATTATGCGCGGGTGTGAGTTTTTTTAAGGAAAAAAGCGGCTGGCCTGCTGAAACCGTAGTCTGTTGGCGGACTTCGCCTCGCTAATCTATAGACTGCGCACAATTAGTCCGCCGATAGGAAAAACTCTCGGCGGACTACGAAAAACTCTCGGCGGACTACGAAATGCCGGCCCTTGACTTTTTATTTCTGTCTTTTGACTTCTGATGCCTGTCGGAAGGCTGCCTCGGCCTTCACGATATTTCGGAAAAGTCCGTCTTGTCCTTGCGCAATTCGCGCAGGCGGTTCCAGAACAGCTGGTTTTGCGGCAGTTGCTGCTGGGGGTCGGCTTCCACAATCTGTCGTGCGGCCAGCCGTGCCTCCTGCATCAGCCGTGAGTCCTTCACCACGTTGGCTATTTTCAGGTCGAAGGGCATTCCGCTCTGCTGCGTGCCCTCCAGGTCGCCGGGGCCGCGCAGCTTCAAATCTTCCTCGGCAATCTCAAAGCCGTCGGTGCTCTCCACCATGATTCTCATGCGGCGGCGCGTCGTGTCGCCCATGTCGCGTCTGGTGATGAGCAGGCAGTAGCTCTGGTCGGCTCCGCGCCCCACGCGCCCCCTGAGCTGGTGGAGCTGCGACAGGCCGAAGCGCTGCGCGTCCACGATGACCATCACGCTGGCATTGGGCACGTTCACGCCCACCTCTATGACGGTGGTGCTGACCAGTATGTGGGTCTGTCCGCTTACAAAGCGGCTCATGGCTTCGTCCTTGAGGGCGGCTTTCATCTTGCCGTGGACGCAGCCCACGTTGTACTGCGGGAACTCGTCCACCAGGCGTGCGTAGCCCTCTTGCAGGCTCTGCAAGTCCTGCTTGGCCGACTCTTCGATGAGGGGATAGACCACGTAAATCTGCCGTCCTGCCTGCAACTCGTGGAGCAGGCCGGCATGGAGCTGCCCCTGCTCGTCGGCATAGTAGTGGCGGGTGCTGATGGGCTTGCGGCCGGGCGGGAGCTCGTCGATGACGCTCACCTCCAAGTCGCCGTACACGGTCATGGCCAGCGTGCGGGGGATGGGCGTGGCCGTCATTACGAGAATGTGGGGCGGCCGGGCGTTCTTTTCCCACAGGCTTGCCCTCTGCTTCACGCCGAAGCGGTGCTGCTCATCTACTACGGCGAGGCCGAGGTTCAGGAAGCAGACCGTGGGCTCCGTGAGGGCGTGCGTGCCCACGAGTATATCGACCTCACCCCGTGCCGTGGCTTCCAGAATTTCGCGCCTGCGTGTGCCCTTCACCATGCCTGTGAGAAGTTCCACCCGCACGGGGAGCGTGCCCAGCAGGTGACGGAGCGTGGCAAGGTGCTGCTCGGCAAGGATTTCCGTGGGAGCCATGAGGCAAGTCTGGAAGCCGTTGCCGATGGCCAGCAGGCAGGTCATGAGGGCTACCATGGTCTTGCCGCTGCCCACGTCGCCCTGGAGCAAGCGGTTCATCTGGCGGCCGGAGGCCATGTCGGCCTGGATTTCGCGCAGCACGCGCTTTTGCGCCTCGGTCAGGGGGAAGGGGATGCACTCCCTGTAGAAGCGGTGGAACGGTTCGCCCACCTGTGTGAAGCGGTAGCCGGCAATGTGCAACTGCTGCCGCTTGGCATAGCACAGGATGCCCAGTTGGAGGTAGAACAGCTCCTCAAACTTGAGCCTGCGCTCGGCTGCCGGCAACTCGTCGGCGGAGCGTGGCGCGTGAATCCGCCGCAAGGATTCGGCAAGGGGCAGCAGTTGCCGTTGGGACAGGAAGAAGTCGGGCAGGGTCTCGGACACGGCGGGCTGTCCTTGACGCTGCGTCCCGTCGGGCAGGAGGCCTGCGGTCTGAAGGGCAGCGAGCACGATTTTGTGGAAAGCCCGCGATGCGAGGCCGCTGTTTTTCATGCGCTCTGTGGTGTGGTAGTGCGGCACAAGCCCCTGTCCGGCGTCCGTGGGCGTGGCGGAGGGCTCGCTCATCTCAGGGTGGCCGATGTTGAACCTGTTCTTGAAAAACGTGGGTTTGCCGAACACGATGTACTCCCGCCCCACCTTGTAGGACTTCTCGGCGAACTTGATGCCCTGGAACCACACCAGTTCGCAGAAGCCCGTGCCGTCGGTCAGCAGGGCTATGAGGCGTTGCTTGCGCCCCACTCCCTCCTTGAAGAACTCGGTGATGCGTCCGCGCAGTTGCACGGCCGGCATACCCTCCATCAGGTCGCAGATGCGCTGCGTCTGGGAACGGTCGTCGTAGCGGTAGGGAAAGGAATACAGCAGGTCGCCCAGCGTGCAGATGCCCAGCTCACGCCGCAGCAGGTCGGCCCGCACGGGACCCACGCCCTTCACGTATTTTACGTCTTGGTGGAGCATGAAAACGAAAGTCCCCTCTGCACCCGGCTGCCGGGCGGAGAGGGGATATTGTCAATAGGGATATTAGAATCTAACGTAGGTCTCAACCCACAGCTGGCTGTAGTTGTGATGAGAAGTCTTCGTGCGGTCGTTCACGAAGTTGTACTGAAGCTGAAGCATCAGGTTCTTGTGTATCTGGAAGTTGGGACAGATGCTGTAGATGCTTGTGGCGCCGCGCCAGGAAGCCTGCTTGCGGAACACGTCGTACTTGCCATAGACTTTCAGCCAGGGCGTGCAGGGCACGCCCACGGTGGCGTACCACGCATCGGCGCGGCTGCCTGCCGTACCGCTGTGATGGGCGTATTCGGCACGGGCGCTCCAACCGTTGTGCTCATACTTTGCGCCTACGGCATAGCGCTCGCGGCGCACGGTAACGCCGGAGTAGGTGGCATTGCCCGTCCAGCCGAAGAAGCCCACGTACAAGTCCTTGATCGGCTGCACCTGAAGCGTACCGATGACGTCCTTCTGGTTGTTGGCATCGGTGTTGTTGATGCCCTGACCGTTATAGACGCCCAGCTGATAGTGCAGCAAGCGGTGCTGATCCTGCCCCACGGGGAAGGCATCGCCGGCCACCTGCACGCCGATGTCACGGCCGCCCGTATTGCCGGCTTCGTTGCCGATATAGTCGCTGAAGCCGGCCAGCTTCTTCACCAGCTGGGAGTAATCGCCCACGCCCACGTCCCAGGGATTGTAGGGGTTCTCGAAGGTGAAGGCACGCTTGAACTGACCCGCCTTGATTTCCAATTCCTTCCAGTGGCTCCAGCTCACATAGAAGTCCTTGACGTGGGGGCCAGGGGTGCCGCCCTGCAATTCCACCTGCAAGCGGTACTTGAAATCCTTGAAGATGCTGCCGTCCACATAGACGCGGATAAGGCGTGCGCTGAAGCTGTTGGTGCCGGGTGCGGGCTGGCCGTTCTGCTCGGAATAGCTGGTGTAGTCATACTTGCCGATGATGTAACCGCCGAACTTCGGGGCGCTCGCCCAGCCGGTCGTGGTGCGGCTGAACACGGGCTTCTCGGCAGGGTCGGCCTGAGGCATGGCCTTTTCAATGCTGCTGTTCAGCATACCGGTGAGGAAGCCTGCGGGCTCGGGTGCATCCGTACCCACGGCAGGCGTTTCGGGAGAGACTGTCAGGGCGGGAGTTTCCACGCCCTCGGAAGTCGTTACGGCTTCTTCTGCGTTGTCGGCAGCGGCACTCAGAGAAAAGAGGCCGTATGCCAAGCATAGTGCATAATAATGCTTCATTTGAAGAAAAATTTAGGGGTTTTCTAAACTCTGCCTGCAAAATTACGGAAAAAAGCCGTAACTTTGCGACCGATTACTAAAAAAAACATAAAAAATCACCCATATACCCCATTTCCCCATGAGAAAAGTCGTATTTTTTGCCCTGCTGGCAGCAACGGGCCTCCGTATGCAAGCCCTTCCCTATGCCCCCCAGCCCACAGGCAGCGAAGCCGCCGCAGGCACGGAAGAGTACATTAAGTTTGGCAAATTCGACAGTTGGCTGACGCGCGAAGTTCATGAAAGCAAGCTCTTGGGCGGTAAGACGGTTACGCTCTACGAAGTGGCACCCTCGGCGCACTGGACCCAGAACAAGGCCTATGCCAATCAGGGCGGAAGCCCCTGGGCCACAAGCAACGTCTATGCGAAGGTGGCGGGAATCGTGAAGTCCAACATCAGCGTTTACAAGGAAGCCCGCCCCGGCCACGGCAGCTGCGCCAAACTCTATACCCACCTCGTGCAGTGTAAAGTGCTGGGCATGGTCAATATTAAGGTGCTGGCTGCCGGAAGCCTGTTCCTCGGCGAAATCCAAGAACCCATCAGCGGTGTGGGCGACCCCATGAAAAAGCTCGACTGCGGCATGAAAATAAACCGTAGGCCCAAGGCCGTGCGCTTCGACTACAAGGTGAAGCTGTCGGGCGAGAAAAACCGCATCCGCAAGGGTACGGGGGCGCAAACGACGGTGGCCGGCATCGACATGTGCGATTGCTACGCCCATGTGCAGAAGCGTTGGGAGGACAGCAAGGGCAATATCCACGCCCTGCGACTCGGCACGATGGGCGTGCGCTGGAGCAAGAACACGTCCGACTGGGTGAACGACGCCACCTACGAAATCCACTACGGCGACATCAGCAAATCGTCCTACTTCCAGAGCTTCATGAAGCTGAACGAGGTGCAGCGCTACGCCAAAAACTCCAAGGGCAAGATGGTGCCCGTCGTGGAAGAAGGCTGGGGCAGCGAGAGCGACCAGCCCACCCATCTCGTTCTCGCCTTCGACTCCAGCCACGGCGGGGCCTACGTGGGAAGCGTGGGCAATACGCTTTGGGTGGACAACGTCAGGCTGGTATATTAGCCTGCCATACAGTATCGCATACTTTAGGATTAAGGCTGAAAGCGGCAGATTTCCTCCGAGGGAGCCTCCGCTTTCAACTTTTTTTTGTACCTTTGCACTCGCATCCAAGTTCAGCGGCCCAGCCGGTCGGACTTTCAGCCCTCCGCGGCTGACCTTCCGCTGGGATGCTCAGCGAAGAAGCACTCGCATCCAAGTTCAGCGGCCCAGCCGGTCGGACTTTCAGCCCTCCGCGGCTGACCTTCCGCTGGGATGCTCAGCGAAGAAGCATCCGCATCCAAGTTCAGCGGCCCAGCCGGTCGGACTTTCAGCCCTCCGCGGCTGACCTTCCGCTGGGATGCTCAGCGAAGAAGCATCCGCATCCAAGTTCAGCGGCCCAGCCGGTCGGACTTTCAGCC
>JAGHRT010000034.1 GCA_018066245.1 Candidatus Equimonas faecalis
AAATTAGGGTTATGTTTATCTATATAGTTGTATATCAGTATATATAAAGTGCTTTTTGTGTACTTTTCTTTCCTTTTATTGGATTTGTTTTCAGATTTATTCCAAGGCTAAAAACCTATCTGTGTAATGTTGAATACGTTTGACGATTATAATGTGATACAATCACTAATATTATTCAATGAAGATTGGTATTGACGATTGTTTACTCCACCACTTAGTGAGATCGCGAGAATAGAACTGTCGCTGGTCTTTGGCGGTCTTTGTTATATACAACATCGTTCTGGAGCATAACAAAGGCTAGTGATATGAAATGCCGGAGTTGAATGATTACGCAATGGTTGCAGATGACACAACGGGTTACAGGAAGTAAGTGAGAGAGAAATCAAAAGTCCAAATTCACCAAGAGCAGACGGTGGATGCGGACTTATTATATATAATAAGGTGTAGTTAGCCTTGGAAAACCAGCTTCATGGCAGCTTCATCAAGAGCAACATTATGGGCAAATGATATTGAGTGTCCGTCAGAAATTGCAGATACATCAACGCCACGACGTACGAGTTCATCGAGAAGTGCATGGTCGTGCGCTGCACGGGCAGAGTTGAAACCTCGGTTTCCAACCTGTGCATTGAATGATTCAACAAGTGAAGTGAGGGATGCTTCAGCAAATTGCGAAGCGAATTGTGATAAGAGATTCTTTTCCATTTTACGTTGTTTTTGAAGTTTAACATTGTCTTCCACATCGTACCTTGGCCACCGTGGCACGTAAAAATGCTCGGTTGGCGAGTTCGCAAAAAGCGACTGCTCTTGATGTTTCGTTTGCAAAGGTACAAAAAAATCTTGAAATACAGCCAACAATACATAGTATTTCTCCAATTCTTTAACCTTGGCTTCAGAAAATTGCGATTTTTCGTTTTTGGGTGTAGATTTCCTCAAAATTGGGTGTAGATAAATTTTTGGCTGTAAAACCTGAAAACTCGGATTTACAGCCATTTTTCACGCTAAACCCCTATAAATGATACTTTATAAGGCTTGATGATACCCTAATTTTTGGGTGTAAAATTGGGTGTAAAAAAGAAAACTCGCTGAAAATCAGCGAGTTTCGCGGAGAGAGAGGGATTCGAACCCCCGGTACCTCTCAGTACGTCGGTTTTCAAGACCGATGCAATCGACCACTCTGCCATCTCTCCTTAGTGATAATTTGGCCGTAAGTGGGTGCAAAAGTAAGAAAATCTTTGGTTATGGGCAAATCTCGGCGGGAGTTTTTGCTTTTTTGGGCGTTTTTTTGTAATTTCGCGCCCAAATACTCTAATTGGATTTATGGAAAAGAAACATTTCTCCCGCACGCTCATCACGGCCGCCCTGCCCTACGCCAACGGCGGCGTCCACATCGGCCACCTCGCCGGCGTCTATGTTCCCGCAGACATCTACGCCCGCTACCTCCGCCTGAAGGGGCGCGAAGTCATCTACGTCTGCGGCTCCGACGAACACGGCGTGCCCGTTACCATCCGTGCCCGGCAGGAGGGCATCACCACGCAAGAGGTGGTGGACCGCTACCACACGCTCATCAAGGATAGCTTCGAGCGCTTCGGCATCAGCTTCGACATATATTCGCGCACCACATCGGACACGCACCATAAGTTTGCCTCCGACTTCTTCCGCAAGCTCTACGACGACGGCAAGCTGGAGGAAATCACCGAGGAACAGTACTGCGACGAGGTTACGGGCGAGTTCCTGACCGACCGTAACATCGTGGGCGAGTGTCCCTATTGCCATGCGCAGGGAGCCTACGGCGACCAGTGCGAGAAGTGCGGCCGCACGCTCTCGCCCGACGAGCTCATCAACCCCACCAACAAGAACAATCCCGGCCACGGCCTGACGAAACGCTCCACCAAAAACTGGTACCTGCCTCTGGGCCAGTACCAGCAATGGCTGAAGGAGTGGATTCTGGAAGGCCATCCTGAATGGAAGACCAACGTATATGGCCAGTGCAAGTCGTGGCTGGACATGGACCTCCAGCCCCGCGCCATGACGCGCGACCTGGAATGGGGCATCCCCGTGCCCGTGGAAGGAGCCGACGGCAAGGTGCTGTACGTGTGGTTCGACGCACCGATTGGCTACATCAGCAACACGAAGGACCTCTGCGAGTCCAATCCCGCAAAATACGGCACGTGGCAACAGTGGTGGCAGAAGGAGGACACGCGCCTCATACACTTTATAGGAAAGGACAACATCGTGTTCCACTGCCTCATCTTCCCTGTGATGATGCACGCCCACGGCGGCTACGTCATGCCCGAAAACGTGCCCGCCAACGAGTTCCTCAACCTCGAAGACGACAAAATCAGCACCTCGCGCAACTGGGCCGTGTGGCTGCACGAGTATCTGGACGACTTTCCCGGCAAGCAGGACGTGATGCGCTACGTCCTCACCGCCAATGCGCCCGAAACCAAGGACAACAACTTCACATGGGCCGACTTCCAGGCCCGCAACAACAACGAACTCGTGGCCGTGTATGGTAACTTCGTGAACCGCGCCCTGCAACTCACGAAGAAATACTACGACGGCATCGTGCCTCCCTGCGGAGAACTGACCGAGGACGACCGCCGCACCATCGAAGAGTTCTGCGGCGTGAAAGCCGAAGTAGAGCAGCTCCTGGAAACCTTCCACTTCCGCGACGCACAGAAGGAGGCCATGAACCTCGCCCGCATCGGCAACAAATACCTCGCCGACGCCGAGCCCTGGAAAGTCATCAAGACCGACCCCGAGCGCGTCAAGACCATCCTCAACCTCTCTCTCCAGCTCACAGCCAACCTCGCCATAGCCTTCGAGCCCTTCCTGCCCTTCTCATCGGAGAAGTTGCGCCAGATGCTGGGCATCGACAAACTGGAATGGGAGCGCCTGGGCAGCACCGACCTCCTTCCCGCCGGCCATCAGCTGGGCGAACCCGAACTCCTCTTTGAGAAGATTGAAGACACCGTCATTCAGGCCCAACTCGACAAGCTGGCCGAAATCAAGCGCCGCAACGAGGAGCAAAACTACACCGCCAAACCCGTGAAGGAGCCCATAAGCATCGACGACTTCCAGAAGCTCGACCTCCGCGTAGGCACCGTGCTCCGCTGCGAACGCCTGAAGAAGAACAAGAAACTCCTGCGCTTCGACATCCTCGACGCCCACGAGGCCGGCGGCAAGGCCACGCGGCAAATCCTGTCCGGCATCGCCATGCAATACGACCCCGAGGAGCTCATCGGCAAGCAGGTGGTCTATATAGCCAACCTCCCCGCCCGCACCTTCAAGGTGGGCCACGAGGAACTCCAGAGCGAGGGCATGATACTCTCCGCCCTCAACTACGACGGCCAGCTCAGCGTCGTCACCACCACCCGCCCCGTAATGCCCGGAAGCGAAGTGTGCTGAGGAACGAACAGCAGAAAAGTGCAAAACATACAATAACATTCTTCGCTCTCTCCTACAATAAAAACGAAACGACTACAATTGTAGCCAGTTGCTAAAGCAGCCTATTTTCCATTAATGCTTACCTTCCGCCAAGCCACGCCGGCCGACGCGCTGTTCATCGCACGGGGATTTCACGCCGCCATGCTGATGGACGATGTCCCCGAGGAGCGCATCCGCGCCTTCGCCGAAGAAATATGCAGCCGAAGCGACGTGCTGTACAGTGCCCGCAACACCATCTTGGCCCTCTCGCCCGAGGGTGAGCCCGTGGGCATGGTTACGGCCTACGACGGGCAGCACTACCGCGCCATGAAGGAGCGCACCTTCACGCTGGTGCATGAACTGTTCGGCCCTGATTTCAGGGACATGGACGACGAAGCCGCCGCCGGCGAGTACTACATCGACAGCCTGGCCGTCCTCCCCGCATGGCGCGGGCAGGGCATCGGGCGGGCGCTGCTTCGTGAAGCCCTGAACCAAGCGGCCCGCCTGGGCATTCCGCAGGCCACCATTGCCGTGGATCCCGACAACAGTAAGGCGCGTAGCCTCTACGAGAGCCTGGGGTTCCGCCATCAGGGCGACATCCACATCTTCGGCCACGACTACCAGAAGATGGCCACCGCCACGGGGCTCTATCAGCGCACGGAACTTCTCGTGGGGCAGGAGGCCATGCGGCGCATCGGGGAGGCGCGTATCATCCTGTTCGGCGTGGGTGGCGTAGGCTCCTGGTGCGCCGAAGCCTTGGTAAGGAGCGGCGTGAGCTGCCTTACCCTCGTCGATAGCGACTGCGTGGAAGCCTCCAACATCAACCGCCAGCTGATGGCCACCGTGCAGACCATCGGCCAGCCCAAGGTGGAGGCTCTGCGCCAGCACCTTCTTACGCTCAACCCGCAGGCCGACATTGTGGCCCTGCAACGCACTTATTCTGCCGACACAAGCGACAGTTTCCGCCTGGACGGCTACGACTTCATTCTGGACTGCATTGACTCTCTCCCGCACAAGCTCCACCTCATCCTCACCGCCACAGGGCTGCCCACGCGCCCCGTATTCCTGAGCAGCATGGGGGCGGCCCGCAAACTCGACCCTACGGCGGTGCGCGTGGCCGAGTTTTGGAAGGTGGAGGGTTGCCCCCTTGCGCGTGCGCTGCGTACGCGTATTAAAAAGGAGGGGAGCTATCCGCGCCGCAAGTTCCAGTGTGTGTATGCGCCGGGAGTGCTTGAGGGCAGCCAGCCCGGGGGCACGATGATGCACGTCACGGCACAGTTCGGCCTGACGCTGGCCGGCCTTGTGCTGAAGCAATTAAAAGAGAACAGTTAAAAGAGCATAGTTTTTTTCAGCCTGCAATTCATAATTCCTAATTCATAACTCTTAAATCTCCTTCCTCCACTATGTACCTCGACAACAAGCTCTACGTGGCCCACTCGGCCAATGGGCCGCAGTGCCTTACAGGAAAAATGTGCAACCGCCACGGCCTCATTGCCGGCGCCACGGGCACGGGCAAGACCGTGTCGCTCCAGGTGCTGGCCGAGACCTTCAGCCAAGCCGGAGTCCCCTGCTTCATGGCCGACATGAAGGGCGACCTCTCGGGCATCAGCCAAAAGGGGCAGATGACCTCCTTCATCGAGAAGCGTTGTCAGGAGTTCGGCATCCAGAGTCCAGAGTTCCAACCGTGTCCCGTGCGGTTCTACGACGTTTTCGGCGAACAGGGATTTCCCATGCGCACCACCATTTCCTCGATGGGGCCGCAGCTGCTGGCCCGCCTTATGGACCTGAACGAGACCCAGGCCGGCGTGCTGAACATCGTCTTCAGAATTGCCGCCGACAAGCAACTCCTGCTCATCGACCTCAAAGACCTGCGCCTGATGCTTGACTTCGTGGGCAAGAACACAGGGCTGTTCACCACCAGCTACGGCAACGTGAGCACGGCCAGCATAGGAGCCATCCAGCGGTCTATCCTGGCCATCGAGAGCGAGGGGGGCGACAAGTTCTTCGGCGAACCGGCCTTCGACGTGAGCGACCTGCTCGACACCGAGGGCGGCAAGGGCGTGATGAGCGTGCTGGCCGCCGACAGGCTCATGCTGAACCCACGGCTCTACAGCACGTTCCTCATGTGGCTCATGACGGAGCTGTACGACCGCCTGCCCGAAGTGGGCGACCCCGACCTGCCCAAGCTCGTGTTCTTCTTCGACGAGGCCCACATGCTCTTCGACGGCACCAGCAAGGCCCTCGTCGATAAGTTGGAGCAGGTGATTCGCCTCATCCGCTCCAAGGGTGTGGGCATCTACTTCATAACCCAGTCGCCCACCGACATACCCGACACCATACTGGCCCAGCTCTCCAACCGCGTGCAGCACGCCCTGCGTGCCTTCACTCCCAAGGACCAGAAGGACGTGCGTGCCGCCGCCGACACCTTCCGAGCCAATCCCGACTTCCAGACCGCCGAGGCCATCATGAACCTTGAGACAGGCGAAGCCCTCGTCAGCTTCCTCGACGAAAAAGGTGCGCCCTCCGTGGTAGAGCGTGCCCGTATGCTGTTTCCCCTCAGCCAGATAGGAGCCGTAACCGAAGGCCAGCGCATCGACGTCCAGAACGCCGCGCCAGCCCGCATCAAGGCCTATGCGCAGGCGGTGGACAGCGAGAGCGCCTACGAGACGCTCTCCGCCCAAAACGCCGAGGAAGCCGCTGCCAAGGAGGCCGAGCGGCAGGCAAAGGAAGAGGCCAAAGCCCAGAAGGAAGCCGAGAAAGAGGCCGCCCGCCAGGCCAAGGAACAGGCCAAGGCCGAGAGGGAATCGCAGAAGAAGTCGTCGTGGTGGAAAAAGGGCATCATCGGCGCAATCATAAGCGCCATACTCGGCACCCTGACCCGCAGCATAGGCACGACGGTGAGCGACGCCGTAACGGGCAAGAAATCAAAATCCACAAGCAAGAAGTCCGCCGGCACCGACATCCTCGGCAAAGTAACCAAGAACGTAACCACCACAGCCACCCGCAAAATCTCCGAGGAGGTGCTGAAAAACATCTTCAAGTAAAGCCCCCCTAAATCCCCCCTTTGGGGGGACTTTCAACCCGGATTAATAATGAGCACACTCACACGCGTTTTGGCCTTCCTGTCCGTGCTGCCGGCCCTCACGGCCTGCGGCATGAAGGAGCCCGAACCTGCCGGCGCAGAGGCCGCCACACAGGTGCAGAGTTTCGTGTCGGCAGAGCGTCAAAACAAGTCCGCCGACAGGACAGACAAGTCCGCCGACAGGACAAACAAGTCCGCCGATAGAAAACACGCTCAGCCAGCCCCCGAAAAATCCCCCGCAGGACAGGCCCGCCTCATGGAGCTGCCCGAGACAGCCGAAGGCGAGGCAATAGTCAGCCACACAGGCTACACGCTGTCCTTCAACACCACCACGCTCTGCCCCAACTGGGTGGCTTGGGAGCTCACCGCCAGCGAGACGCGCGGCCACCTCGAGCGCAGCCGCGACTTCTTCCCCGACGACCACATCCCCGCCCGCCAGCGCGTTACCACCAACGACTACACCGGCTCAGGCTACACCCGTGGCCACATGTGCCCCGCCGCCGACATGGAATGGGGCGCACAGGCCCTCCACGACTGCTTCCTGATGAGCAACATGTGCCCGCAGTCCGCCGACCTCAACCGCTACGGCTGGGAGAAGCTGGAGAAAGCCTGCCGCCGCTGGGCCAGGAAGGAAGGCAAAGTGCTGATAGTCTGCGGTCCCATCTACTACAAGGAACGCAAAGCCCGCACCATCGGGCGCCAGCACAAGGTGCGCGTGCCCGACGCCTTCTTCAAGTGCGTCTGCTCCACCCGCAAGGGCCACGAAAAGGCCATCGGCTTCATCTACGCCAACAACGACAGCTACCAGACCATGGCCAAGAGCATCCGCACCGTCGATGACATCGAGCGCCTCACGGGCTACAACTTCTTCGTGAACCTCCCCGACCCGCTGGAAGAGCGCATCGAACGCCGAGCCCGCCTCGACGACTGGCCCTGAAGCAAAAAAGCATTGAAAACCGAACAGGGGAAACGAGAAAGCCACACCTCTCTTTCACCGAATCCCCTGCCAATGTCCGCAAAGGCAGCCCCCCGCACAAGGAGCCGGCCTTTTCATCCGCAAAGTTTGGAAGTATGAAAAAAAAGTCGTACTTTTGCCACCGAATAACATACTGACTATGACCCGTAAAGACATTGTGGAGAAAATCAAAAAGGCAGCCAGGCCCCAGGGGCTTGACTATACCCTTTGGCTCTATGGCAGCGAGGCTCGGGGCGAAGCACGCCCCGACAGCGACATCGACCTGCTCGTTCTGGTCAGCCGCGACACAGTTTCACTCCACGACCAGATGGCCATCAACGCCCCCCTATACGACATTGAACTGGAAACAGGAGTACAGATAAATACCCATATCGAAACCCAAAAGTCGTGGGAGACCCGCCACTCCTTGTTCACCTATCATGTAAACCGAGACAAGGTCGAGCTATGATACCCGCAGAAGAGCGGCAACAAATCATCGCCGCAAAAACACAAGATGCCGAAGAAATGATAGCCGTGGCCGAACTGAACTACCAACACGGGTTCTACAATTCGGCAGTCAATAGGCTGTACTACGCCTGTTTCCACATGGCCAGCGCCGCCCTGCTGGCCATCGGTATCGAAGACGTACACCGGCACGAAGGAGTGCGCAACATGTTCAGCCTCCACTTCATTAAGGCGGGCAGAATAGGCTTGGAATGGAAAGCCTTCTACGGAACTATGTTCAGCAACCGCTCCAACGCCGACTACGACAACTTCAAAAGTTTCACCAAAGAGCAAATAGAAGAAATGCTCCCACTCGTAAAGCAATTTGTAAGTACCCTGAAATGCACCGTCGCATCGCTGGAGCAGCAGCCTTCACAGGCCAAGCCTGATGCATCCACAGAACATATTTAAGTAAGCCAACGCGGCAAAAAACCGCCTGAGCGACCACGTAAAACAGCCCAAACGGCAAAAAAGCGCCACGCGCCTTGGCCATTTTGGGCGTTTTTGGTAAATTTGCTCAAATTTAACGACAAGAAATGCAAGAAATACGCAACATTGCCATCATCGCCCACGTCGATCACGGCAAAACTACGCTCGTCGATAAGATGCTTATGGCGGGCAACCTCTTCCGCCAGAACCAACCCACCGGCGAACTGATGCTCGACAACAACGACCTGGAACGCGAACGCGGCATAACGATTCTCTCCAAGAACGTCAGCATAGACTATCGCGGCACCAAGATAAACATCATCGACACGCCGGGACACGCCGACTTCGGCGGAGAAGTGGAGCGCGTCCTCAACATGGCCGACGGCTGCCTGCTCCTCGTCGATGCCTTCGAAGGCCCCATGCCGCAGACCCGCTTCGTGCTCCAGAAGGCTCTGGAGATAGGGCTGAAGCCCATCGTAGTGGTGAACAAGGTAGATAAGCCCAACTGCCGCCCGGAGGAGGTCTATGAAATGGTGTTCGACCTCATGTTTGAACTCGGAGCCAGCGAGGAACAGCTGGACTTCCCCGTGGTCTATGGCTCAGCCAAGAACGGATGGATGGGCGAGGACTGGCACACCCCCACCGCCGACATCAACTACCTCCTCGACAAAATCGTGGAAGTCATCCCCGCCCCCCAGCGTCTGGAAGGCACCACGCAGCTCCTCATCACCTCGCTGGACTACAGCAACTACACGGGACGCATAGCCGTGGGCCGCGTACACCGGGGCAGCATAGCCAAGGGCCAGCAGGTAACCATCTGCCACCGCGACGGCACGCAGGAGAAGACGAAAATCAAGGAGGTACACACCTTCACGGGCTTGGGACGGCAGGAAACCGACCGCGTGGAGAGCGGCGACATCTGCGCCGTGGTGGGCCTCGAGCGCTTTGAGATTGGCGACACCATCTGCGATGCGCTGGAGCCCGAAGCCCTCCCGACCATCGCCATCGACGAGCCTACGATGTCCATGCTCTTCTGCATCAACGACAGCCCCTTCTTCGGCAAGGAAGGCAAGTTCTGCACCTCCCGCCATATCAACGACCGCCTGCAAAAAGAGCTGGAGAAAGACCTCGCCCTGCGCGTGGAACAAGGCACCGACACCGACCGCTGGATTGTCAGCGGACGCGGCGTGCTGCACCTGAGCATACTCATCGAAACCATGCGGCGCGAAGGCTACGAACTGCAAGTAGGCCAGCCCCAGGTAATCTTCAAGCCCATCGACGGGCAGCAATGCGAACCCATCGAAGAACTCACCATCAACGTCCCCGAAGAATTTGCCTCCAAAATGGTGGATATGGTCACCAGGCGGCGCGGCGAGCTCATCAACATGCAAAGCCTGGGCTCACGCACCGACATTGAGTTCCTCATACCCTCGCGCGGCATCATAGGCCTGCGCACCAACGTCCTGACAGCCAGCCAGGGCGAAGCCATAATGGCCCACCGCTTCAAGGAATACCAGCCCTACAAGGGCGAAATCCTGCGCCGCCAGAACGGCTCGATGATTGCCCTCGAAGGCGGAACGGCCTACGCCTACTCCATCGACCACCTGCAGGACCGAGGCCGCTTCTTCATCTCGCCGCAGGACGACGTGTACGCCGGACAGGTGGTGGGCGAACACGTCCACGACAACGACCTCGTCATCAACGTAACGAAAGCCAAGCAGCTCACCAATATGCGTGCCTCGGGAGCCGACGACAAGGCCCGCATCATCCCCCCCACCATCTTCTCCCTTGAGGAGGCGTTGGAATACATCAAGGAGGACGAGTATGTGGAGGTAACGCCCAAGTCCATGCGTATGCGCAAGACCATACTCGACCACCTCGCCCGCAAACGAGCAGGCCGCGAGTAATGAGGCCAGCCCGACTCCTCCAGACCACCGTAAGGACAGAAAAAACAAGTCCGCCGAGCCGCAGGTGCGGCAACCAAATCCCGCTCCGCGCTCCATAAAGAAGGAAAAACAAGTCCGCCGAGCCGCAGGTGCGGCAACCAAATCCTGCTCCGCGCTCCATAAAGAAGGAAAAACAAGTCCGCCTGTAGGATGCCCTAATCCGCCGACAGGACGAACAAGTCCGCCGACAGGAAAACACACCCATAGACATACGTCAAACCAAACAATAAACCCACAATGAAAAAGCTTATCCTAAGCATGGCCGCAGCCGCCACCGTACTCACCGGCTGCACAGGAATGGGCCAGACCGGCACGGGCGCAAGCGCCCTCGGCAGCCTTCTCGGCGGCGGAGCCGCCAACACCACCACCACCGCCCTCGCAGGAGCAGGCACCAACCTCCTCGGCCGCCTCATCGGCAACCTCACCGGAGCCAACACGCTCAACGACCAGAACATCGTGGGCAACTGGCAGTACAGGGGCATAGACTGCGTGTTTGAAAGCCAGAACGTGCTCAGCCAAATCGGCGGCGAAGTGGCCGCCAGCGCACTGGAAAACAAGCTCGACACCAATCTCCAGAAAATCGGCATCAAGCCCGGTTCCTGCGCCTTCACCTTCAACAGCGACCACACCTGGACCGGCACCGTGGCCGGCAAGACCCTGAGCGGCCAGTGGGCACTCGACGCACAGCGCTCCCAGATGCAGATGACCTACCTTGCAGGACTGGGCACGCTCACCCCCAAGGTAGCCCTCAACAACGGCACCCTGAGCCTCCTCTTCGAGAGCACCAAAATCCTTACACTGGCCCAAGGCGTAGGCGCCCTTACCAAGAGCACTGCCGCCAACACGCTCTCTTCCCTCCTCGGCAACTACAACGGCATGTACGTTGGCCTCCAGCTGGCCAAGTAAGCCCCCAACATCCGCTGCCGCCTCCCCCGAGCGGGGAGGCGCACCGGCGGACAGCACCCACCCATACATGGACACCACACAACCCATGACAGAGGAAGCCCTCGCGCAAGCCATCCGCCGGCTGGCCAAGGAGAAAAACGCGCTCATCCTCGCCCACTACTACACGGAAGGGGCCGTGCAGGACGTAGCCGACTTCGTGGGCGACAGCCTCGCACTGGCCCAACACGCCGCCCAAACGTCAGCCGACATCATCGTCATGTGCGGCGTACACTTCATGGCCGAGACCTGCAAGATTCTCTGTCCGCAGAAAACCGTGCTCACCCCCGACCCCACCGCCACCTGCTCACTGGCCGAGAGCTGCCCCGCCACCGACTTCGAAGCCTTCGTCAAGGCACACCCGGAGCACAAGGTCGTGTCCTACGTGAACACCTCCGCCGCCGTAAAGGCCCTCAGCGACATCGTGGTAACCTCCAGCAACGCCCGGCGCATAGTGGAGTCGTTCCCCGCCGACCAGCCCCTCATCTTCGGCCCCGACCGCCATCTGGGAGCCTATATCAACAGCATCACAGGCCGCCGGATGCTCCTCTGGGACGGAGCCTGCCACGTCCATTCCCGCTTCTCGCTCACAGCCCTCATAGCCCTGAAAAAAGAGCATCCCGAGGCCAAAGTGCTCGTCCACCCCGAATGTCCCGCACCCTTCATACAGATGGCCGACACAGTGGGCAGCACCGCCGCCCTGCTCCGCTCCGCCGTGGAAAGCACGGCACAGGAGTTCCTCGTCGTTACCGAGAGCGGCATCCTCCACGAAATGCAGGCCAAGGCCCCCCATAAGACCTTCATCCCCGTGCCCCCCGAAACGGCCGATGACTCCGCCGAAGGCGCAGCCTCACAGGGCCGCACCGCCCACGGCTGCTCCTGCAACGAATGCGGCTACATGCGCCTCATCACCCTCCGGAAGGTCTATGACAGCCTCGCGCTGGGCCGGACCGCCGTAGAAGTGGCCCCCGCCGTGGCCGAAAAGGCCCTGATTCCCATCCGGCGTATGCTGGAACTCAGCCGTTAGCCGCCCCTCCCCCACCGCGTACAAGGCCGAGCGTGCCCGCCCCCACGGAAAGTTCTCCCAACCGGCACCTTCTACATTGTACATTATACATTATTCATCACCCAGCCCCCACCGCCATGCGCCGCCCCACCCCGACACTCATCGTGGCCATAGTGTGCTGCTTCACACTGTGCGTCCTCGTGCTGCCCAGGCAGAACAAGTTCGGCTATGCCTATGAGCAAGGCCGCCCCTGGCTGTACAACACGCTCATTGCCGACTACGACTTTCCCATCTACAAAAGCGACCATCAGCTCCAGGCCGACCGCGACAGCGCCTTGGCCGACTTCCAGCCCTTCTTTCAGCTGACCGATTCCATGGCGCAGCGGCAGGGCCGCCACCTGCTGTCCGACTGGCAGGACGGACGCTTCCACGGCGTGTCCTACAACCACGTGGCTCACGTCGGGCGGCTGCTGGAGAAAGTCTATGCCGTCGGCATCGTGTCCAATCAGGCCAAAGAGCAAATGCGGCTCCACCGCACCAAAAACGTGCGGGTGATGCAGGGCACCCTCGCCGCCTCGCGCAAGGCCGACTCCCTGCTCACGCCCCTGGCCGCCTACGCCCTCATCATGCAGGCCGACACCGTGCATTTCCCACGGCAGGAACTCTCGCGCCTGAACCTCAACCACTATCTCGTGCCCAACCTCAGCTACGACTCGCTCCGCACCCGAGGCGCACAGGAGGGTGCCCTGGCCCAAGTAAGCCAGACCCTCGGCATGGTGCAGAGCGGCGAGCGCATCATCGATCGCGGCGAAATCGTCAGCCCTGCGGCCTACAACATACTCCGCTCCTTCGAGCGCGAATGCGAACTCCGCCAGGACGACACGGGCCGCACCCGCTACGTGCTGGCCGGACAGATAGGCGTAACGCTGGGCATTATCCTGCTCATGGTGGTGTATCTCAGGCTCTACCGCCGCGACGTGCTGGCATCGCCCCACCACGTGGCGCTGATTTTCGCCCTGCTCACCCTGTTCCCCGTGCTCACGGCGCTCATGGTGGCCCACAACTGGTTCAGCGTCTATCTGCTGCCCTACGCCATGGCCCCCATATTCATACGCGTGTTCATCGACAGCCGCACGGCCGTCATGCACCTGCTGGCCACCGTCCTGCTGGCAAGCCTTTCGCTCCACCAGCCCTACACCTTCATCCTTACGCAGCTCACGGCAGGCCTCGTGGCCGTCTATTCGCTCCGCGAACTCACGGCCCGCGCCCAAATCCTGCGCAGCGCCGTCGTCGTTACCGCCACCAGCTGCGTGCTGGGCATCTTCTTCGAATTCACGCAAGGCAACGACTTCCACACCCTCGACACGCAAGTCATCTACTACAAGCTGGTGAGCGGCGTGCTCCTGCTCCTCGCCTACCCCCTGATGCTCCTCATCGAGCGCCTGTTCAAGTTCACCAGCGACGTAACGCTCATCGAGCTCAGCAACATCAATCACCCCCTGCTCAGCCGCATGTCGAAGGTGGCCCCCGGCAGTTTCCAGCACTCCATGCAGGTGGCCAACCTCGCCGTGGAAGTGGCCCACAAGATTGAGGCCGAAAGCCTGCTTGTGCGTACAGGAGCCCTCTACCACGACATAGGCAAGACCGTCTCCCCCGCCTTCTTCACCGAGAATCAGGCCGGCCACAATCCCCACGACCAGTTCACCGAAGAACAGTCCGCCGCCATCATCATCAGCCACGTAACCGAAGGAATGCGGCTGGCCGACAAGTACGACCTGCCCGACGAGATACGCCAGTTCATCCTCACGCATCACGGCACCTCACGCGTAGGCTACTTCTACCAGCAGGCCGTGAACCGCCGGGGAGCCGACCACGTCAATCCCGCCGACTTCACCTACCCGGGCCGCCTCCCCTTCCGCCGCGAACACGCCATACTGACCATGGCCGACAGCGTAGAAGCAGCCAGCCGCAGCCTGAAAGAATACACCGACGAGAGCATACAGCAACTCGTCGATAAAATCATCGACGGACAACTGGCCGCCGGCTACTTCAAAGAATGCCCCATCTCATTCCGCGACATCAGCCTGGCCAAGCAAGTGTTCGTGGAAAGCCTCCGCACCGTCTATCACACACGCATAGCCTATCCCGCCGAGGCGAACAACAAGTCCGCCGACAGCAACGACAAGTCCGCCGACAGTAACGACAAGTCCGCCGAGCGTCATTTCGGCTTCCGCACACTGCCCTTCGGACTGCACCGCCGCAACAATTCCTAACCCCCACAGCATCCGCCATGACCACACTGAACCACACCCCCTGGGCCGACGCCTATCCCCTGAAACCCGAAGTAAGCGTCCGAATCAGCCGCAACGCCACCTGCCTCCTGCTCCACTACGCCGTCAAGGAACCCGCCGTGCGAGCCACCGCCGAAGCCGACAACGGCAACGTGTGGGAAGACTCCTGCGCCGAGTGCTTCATCAAAGCCCCCGAAAGCGAACGCTACTACAACATAGAGTGCAACTGCGCGGGCACCATGCTCATAGGCTGCGGCACAGGGCGCAACGACCGCCAGCGCCTCCAGCCCGAACTCCTCAGCCAAGTCAGGCGCACCGCCACCCTGGGCCGCACACCCTTCGGCCTGCGGCAGGAACCCACCGCGTGGGAACTCACCCTCGAAGTGCCCTTCGCCCTCATGCCCGAACTCCACGACGACGGCCTCCGCACCGACTACGTGGGCAACATCTACAAGTGCGGCGACCTCCTCCCCCAGCCCCACTTCGTAACCCTCTTCCCCATCCAAGCCCCCCAGCCCGACTACCACCGGCCCGAATTTTTCCAGCCCCTGCCCTTCACGGGCGCATAGCCCTGAAAGCAGGCCTTTTATAGCTCCTAAAGAGCCGTTTATCCGCAAAAAGCGACCTTACTCACGAAAAAAGGCCGCTTTTTTTCTTTACTTCGCATAAAAACATTAAATTTGCAACGCAAATTCTGTATCAACAAGATAACCCTTCCCCACAAGCCCTCTCCCAAAGGGAGAACGGGGAAAGGTTCACATCCCCGGCAACTATGAAGCACTCTGTCCTACACCCCAAAGCCCTGTCATTGGGTCTGATGACACTCCTCCTATGCGTCCTTCCCCAGCAGCTCCGAGCCTGGGACTACTACATCCGGACAAACAATTCCCACTGGAGTACCCTCACGCCCTCCAAGCCCATGCTGGGCTTCAACGTGGGACTGGGCGAAGACGACAACTCCGGCAGTCACCCCTACGACGATATGTATCATGTCTCCCTCTGGGACATTCAGGACCCGCTGAAGATTCAGGTGGACAACTGCGCCCCCATCGACATGAACGACTTCTTCAAGAATAACACCGCCAAGCTGGAGACAAGGTACATGGACTATCTGTCGCAGAACGCCAAGGGGCGCGTACACTTCTACAAGGACAACGAAAACAAGTGGATTGGCAGCACGACCACCACCCACGGCGACGTCGTCACCGTGGGCTATATGTGGGACGACGGCGACGACGATGACTACTACATCCACGTGGAAATCTATTTCCGGAACAACTACCCGGGCTTCCGCCACAAAGTAACCTTCTCCGGCGGATGGATAAGCAACGGCGGCGCACCGAAACACGTTACCAAAATCTTTCAGGACAACGACATCCCCGCCATAGCCGACCCCTTCCAAGGTACGCCATCGTACAGCCTGGCAGGCAGGAAAGCCGACACGGTGGATATGCAGACGAAGTTCGCCACCTCCGCCAACTCTACTGTGGAACAATTCGTCGGCGTATTCAAAGAGAGATACAGTCTCTATATCTACAACACGCGCTACCAGAGCTTTGACCCCAACGCCGAGCGCAACAACGGCCAATTCTCCACCCCCTACAAATCCGTAACACTCACCCACCCCGCAAGCATAGGCAAGGAGACGACCGACAACTTCAGCATCAGCGGATTCGACCCCAGCCAGTCGCACCACATCTACGCCCGTATCGCACAGGATGTCAGCAATCGTTTCAACACCTTCTACGGCTGCAAGAACGTAGCCAATAACGAAGCACGCTTCATCCGCGACATCGGCGACTTCTGGCTGAACTGCTATCCCAAAGTGAAGGACCTGAAACTTTCCTACGACAAGTGGACAAAAAAAGTCCGCCTGACGTGGAAGGCCGGCATAGCCGACAAGGACCACGCCACCACAAAGGGCAAGTGGGTGGTGTTCCGCGAAAAAGGCAAATACTGTAAGCCGGGAACCGACAGTATGGAGCGCATCGCCACCGTCAGGTACGACGTGAGCGACGGAGCCACCGCCACCTACGAGTTTGAGGACACCGGTTCAGAAAAATCCCTCGACTATGAAGCCCTCTACGGCTATCAGGTGTGCTTCCAGGCCGATGAGTGGAACGAAGACATAAGCCGGCCCGTGCAGCAGCTCTCCGACACACTCTCCGTCCGCACCGAGCGCAACTTTGCCTTCACCGACTTCAAAGTAAGCCAGCAGCCCAAGTCCATCAAGCTGGAGTGGACACACGACAAACTGGCCGACGCAGGCACAAGCCACCCCTACCTGATCGACATCTACCGCAAAGTGGGCGCACAGGGCACATGGGAGCGACTGGCACAGCACGAAGTGAAGTCCGCCGGCACCAAGACCGGCTCCTACACCGACTCCAACCTCCAAGCCTGCGACCAGGCCAAATACTACCTCTGCCTGCAAAACGTGATGGGGCGGAACGTAATTACCGACAGCACGCACACCGTGGCCTCGTCCATAAGCGACTCCACACGCATCCTCAGCTTCACCGCATCGCGCGGCGACTTCGACGGCTCCGTGCTGCTGCAATGGAAACTCTCCATAGTGGGCACACAGCCCGTAACCTCGCAAATCCTGCGCCGTCAATGGGGTTCGCAGGACAGTTGGGAGTTACAATATAGCGTGGAAGATACGAAAGCCACCAGCTTCTCCTACCGCGACGACAAGGCGGCCACCGGCACCTACTACGAGTATATGCTCGTGTGCTCCACACCCTGCACGTCGTCAGGCACTGCCTCAGTCTGCACGCAGACCTTCGACGGCTTCGCCCTCTCCTCCGGCATCATGAACGGCCGCATCAGTTTCGGATCCGGCACCGCCGTAGAGGGCGTGCGCGTGGTCCTGCAGCCCAATGGCGACAACGCCCCCGCCCTGTTCCACTCCATGCAGACCGATGGCCTCGGGGCAGGCAGCTATATGGCCTGGCAGCCCGAAGAGGACGAAGTGCCCAAGCTCCTTGACAACAATCCCTGGACGGCACAGCTCTACGTCAAGCCCGAATGGAAGCAGTCCGAAATGACCTTGGGCGAAATCGGCGGTGCAGCCCGCCTGGCCCTCGTTCCCGCCACTGCCGCCCCCGAAGACGGCACGGAGCAGGGCAGCTACCATCCCGCCGTCTATACAAACGGAGTGGCCCATATAGCCGACAGCATCAGCGTCCGTCCCAACCAGTGGCAGCAACTCAGCTTCAGCATCAATCCCGAGGCGGGCGAGTGGAGCATAGCGCTCTACCAGGGACGCGACACCGCCCTGAGCAGTCAGAGCGGCGTGCTGGACAGTGCCGCCGAATACAAAGTGAGCGACAACCAAGTGGTGTTTGCCAACGACCACACCCTCCAGGCCGCCAACAGTCTGGCAGGACTGATCGACGAAATCCGCCTTTTCGTAGGACACGCCCTGAGCCAGACCGAAATCAGCCGCCTCGCCGACCACCGCCTCGCCGGCACGGAGCTCGACCTCGCCCTCTACTGGCACCTTGACGAGGGCATAGCCAACCAGCCCTATGCCTACGACTACTCCTCCACCGACGACATGCGCAACAGCCGGCACGGCAACATAAAGTACATGGCCACCTCTACCGACACGCCCCCCGATGCCCTCTTCTCCCTCAGCGGCCTGACCGACTCCGAAGGCAACTATTCCATCCACGGCATACCCTTCAGCGGAAGCGGAAGCAACTACAGCGTCATACCCGTGCTCGGCGGTCACGAATTTAACCCCTCGTCCGTCAGCCGCTATGTTTCAGCCAGTTCCCTCGTACACAACGGCCTCGACTTCACCGACGTGAGCAGCTTCAAGGTTACCGGCTCCGTGCGCTACGACCGCACCGACATCCCCGTGGCCGATGCACAGATTTTCGTGGACGGCATAGCAGCCATCCGCAACGGCAAGATGATAGCGACCGACGCGCAGGGAGCATTCACCGTGGACATACCTATTGGCAACCACTCCATCAGTGTGCAGAAGCAGGGCCACGTCTTTTGCGACGGCGGGCGCTATCCTGCCGACCCCAACGACGTGGACACGCGCCATCTCTTCGACAGAAACATCAGCGGGCTGGAATTTCGCGACAGCACGCTGGTAACGGTGGCCGGACGCGTAGTGGGCGGCAACCGCGAAGGCACCAAGCCCCTCGGATTTGGCGAGAGCACAGCCAACATCGGGCAGGCCGTCATCACCCTCAAGGTGGATGGCGACAAGAGCTTCAACATGGAGAAACAGCAGGACGAGGCCAGTGTGAAACTGGTGCCCGCCACCTCACAGCGCACCTACGACCCAGCTTCCTCACCGGCCAGTGGAGAAGCCTGGACAGGCGGTGCCACAGACGGTTCGCCCACTCCCACACAGTACATCACCGTCAAGACAGACTCCCTCACCGGCGAATTTGCCGTTAAGCTGCCGCCTTTGCTCTACAAGGTGCAGAACGTAACCACGGCCTCCTGCACGTTCAGCGATGCCACCTTTGCCGACATCGATGCCTCCAATCCCCTGCTCGTCTATACCGACACGCTCATCAATCCCTACACGCAGGCAGCCGATAGCTTCCACTACTGCGCCTCATTCAAGCAGACCTACAAGTCACGCCCCCAACTCCACATCGAGCAGCTCCGCCTCGACACGCAGGACCTGCCTTGGGACGGACACTTCGGCGACTCCTTATATATATATAGGGAGGAACGAGAAGGAGGCAGCGGCGAGATTGACTCCACATACGTATGCCTCTACACCAGTACCACCGACGCTGACGGCAACCGTAGCGTGCAATATACATTCGGCCACCCCATCTTCACGCAACTGGGCAACTACGGTTTCTCACTCCGAGCCTACGAAGAATACATCAACAAGGACGCAGACCCCAACGACCGCAAGAAATGGCTCATCGACCACTTGCCGCTGGAAGGCGATACGGTGAAGATAGCCAACCCCTTCTCAGTCACAACCGGAATAGACCGCAACAGCAACGACTACCTTCTCGACAACAGCGACGGCGTGATTGCGCTCGACAGTCTGGGCTATGGTGAATACTACTTCGCCGTGGGGTTCCCCAACCTGGCCGAACCCTACACCTGGCCCTTCACCGCTACGCTCTACAGTAGCGACGAAGCCTACACTTGGGAGCAGGACGGCCAACTGTCCGATGCAGTCGTGCTCGGCAACAAGCCCTTCGGCGCCGACTTCGTGCTGTTGGCTCCCGACGATTTGGTAATGGTGCTCCGCGACCCCCCAGGCTCAAATTCACAGGCCAAGTGGCTGGAAGGCTCATCCGTTACGACAGGCTACACCCGGGATGACCGGGGCGTGTTTGGCGGCGGCGCGTCCAGCCTTACCAAAGCAGGATTCGGCATAACCGAATACAATGGCTCGCCTTTCGTAACGGTGCGCCAAAAAACACAGTCGCTGTTCGACTTTAAAATAGGACTATCCGCAGTGGCTACTAACGGTTCTGCACACTCCCATCAGACTACGGTCACGGCTACCCGGACCATTACCACGGGAACAGGCCAGGCTTACGACGGAACCTGCGACGATGTATTCATATCCAACTCCAAGAACATCCTTCTGGGAAAGGCCAACGACATAGACGTTCACAAGAAAAAGGACACCTCGGGCAAGGACATCTTCTACCTTGATAAGCAGGAGGTACAAACCACCCGTGATTCCATCAAGACCTTCTTCACCGTCACTCAAAGCTATATCGAGAACGAACTCATACCCTCGTTCATCAAACTGCGCGATGCGTTCCTCGAAACAGACAGTCAAGAGCCGCTTCCCTACAAGAACCGCGCACGCTTCATATCCAATGTGCCCAAGTCCAGCCCCGACTTCGGCAAGTCCGGCACCTACACCTACCTCCCGCCTGCCGACCTCTCGGCATCAATGGACACGGTGTCTTACTACAACGGGCAAATCAACAAATGGAAAGAGCACCTAGCGTACAATGAAAGAGTGAAAGTCCATGCCATCCGCAACAGGGACGATTTTGAGGTGGAGAATATCGTGGTCTCGTCGGGCGTTACGCAGACGCGCACCGTAACTAATGATACGCTCACCAAAAATCCTAAATTCTGGGAAGCAAGCAGTGTTATCACGACCAGCAATACGTGGGCCACTTCCTTCAATGAAGCGGGCCAGATAGGCATTGCGTCTTTCCAGGCCGGCTATCAGGGCAAGAATGAGGACATCAACAACCACAAGTCCACCAACACGATTGCCTATACCCTATCCGACCAGGACGTGGACGACTACCTGAGCGTGGATGTCTATAGCAATGCCGACAAGTACGGCCCGGTGTTCGTAACGATTGCAGGAGCCACGCGCTGTCCCTACGAGGGTGAGGTACGCGCCAAGTACCTTACGGGAGAGGATGCCGACTTTGTGATAATGAATGCCACCCAGGACGTGTACGAGCCGCAGCTTACTATTCAGAACCCCATAATCACCGGCGTACCAAGCGGCAAGAGCGCATTGCTCACCCTACAGCTCTACAACAACAGCAGCGTGGACAAGGAAGGCACCTTCTCCCTCTACACCACCGAAGCCACCAACCCCCACGGCCTGCGTCTCCTCATGGACGGCAAGCCGCTGGAGCCCGGTCTCACACTCCGCGTTCCCGCCAATCAGACCACCTACAAGACCATCGAACTCCTGCAGACCGACCCCGAAATCACCGACTACGACAGCATAGCCCTGAACTTCGGGCCCGACTGCGACTGGTGGCGACACTTCTCAACGGGCTACTTCTCCGTCCACTATCTGGCCAGCGGAACCACCGTAGATCTGGCCGCCACGACCGGCAGGGTGAACAGCGATTCCTTGGAACGGAAGCTGGAACTCCAGCTCTACAACTACAACCTCAACGCACGCCAGCTCGACCGAATCGAACTCCAGTACCGCAGAGGCTCGGAGAACTGGAGCGTGCTCCAGACATACGTCAAGCCCGACGACCCGAGGCTCACCGCCGACC
>JAGHRT010000026.1 GCA_018066245.1 Candidatus Equimonas faecalis
CTGCGCAAGCGGGAGAGTAGGTCGCCGCCGCTTTTCAGGAGAGCCCCGAGGCAGAGATGCCCCGGGGCTCCGTTTTTTTTTGTCCCTTGGGGACGAATGCCCGGACGGGTGGGGGAGAGGACGGAAGTATAAGAGCGGAACGGCGCAAGTATAGGAGCGTTGGAACGGAAGTATAGAGCGGAACGACGCAAGTATAATAACGTAAATCTGATTCCGGGGAGCGTGCGGCGGGATTCCATTCCTTCAATGTCATTGCTGCGACATGCTACGCACACTATGACGGACATACTCTCTCAACTTCTATGTCAGCAGAGCCCCAACGCGGCAGTTGAATCTTTCAATGCGAAAGTCAAGGTTTTCAGAGCATCGCTGAGAGGCATCGTGGATGAGAAATTCTTCCTCTTCAGACTTGCCAAGATTTATGCTTATCCCCACTAAATTTCCACTGAGCCTTCTTTCCACCAGCCTATAAAGTAGCAAAAATTAGTCCGCCGAGAGTTTTGACTGTCGGCGGACTAATTTTTCCTATTGTATAGGCTGGGATTTGCAAGTATTCCGAGCGTGCCGGCTTTCCAAGGAACGGGCAGCTCTCTCCCTGAGGAAGTAAGAGGGGGCTGTAGGTCAGTCCTCCCCGTCAAAGAGGTTGCGCGGGCCACGCTTGGGCTCCTCGGCCACGGAGGCGGGAGGCTCGGGCTCATCGTCGTCGTCGGCTTCGTCGTTCTGCGCACGCGGGTCGGCCACCGTGAAGATGCCCACGACGGTCTCCCAGACGGCCTTGAGGAGCCGCCACATACCGCGTGCCAGCATACGGCTGCCGAGCACCAGCCACTTGAGCAGGAACAGCAGGGCTATGCCCAGCCATTCGCCAAAGTAGCAAAGGCCCACCCAAGCGTAGTGGGCACCCACTTTCAGGCCGTGGCCGGCGGCGAGGGCGTAGGGGCGGATGTCGCTCCACTCGATGAGATAGAAGGGAATATAGACTTTTCGCATAGGCTTTACGGAATAGGGAAATCAGGCCGGCGGCTTCAGAGCAGCGGACGGAAGAGGGTGGTGAGCCGCCCACGGAAGCGGCGCCAGGGTGTATAGCGCGTCTTGCGCGTCTCGGGCGTGAGCCGGAAGGAGCGTGCCTTGTCGGCCTCGAACACCGCCTGCAGGTCGTGCGCGGCGCAGGAATCTACTATCATCACGTTGCACTCGTAGTCGGAGTAAAGGCTTCGGTGGTCGAAGTTTACGCTGCCGACGTAGCTGACGTGGTCGTCGATGGTCATAACCTTGCTGTGGTGGAAACCGGGTTCATAGACGTAAACCCTTGCGCCCCGCTTCATCAGCCTGTAGGCGCTGTGCTCCACGGCCAGCTGCGTGAAGGGCACGTCGCCCTGCGCACTGATCATCAGTTCCACATCGACTCCTCGCTTCAAGGCCCTGCGGAGGGCTTTCCACACCTTGGGCGAGGGCGCGAAGTAGGGGTTTACGATTTGTATGTGGTGGCGGGCTTCGTCGATGGCCTTGCAGGCGGCGTCGCGGGCTATGCGGTTGTTGCGCGTGGGCCAGTCGTTGCCGCGCGAGGGCGTGCGGTTGGTAACGCCAATCAGCGCAGAGCCGGCCCTGTAGGCATCCTTCATGTCGAAGCTCATGCGATAGTATGCCTCGCCGCCCACCTGCTCGTCCGTCAGGCTGTTCCAGAAGTTGATGAACACCCGCTGCAACTCGCTCACGGCGGGTCCCGCAATGCGGAGGTGCATGTCGCGCCACTCCTTCACCTGCCCCTTTCCGTGGATATAGTAGTCGGCCACGTTCATGCCGCCGATGTAGCCCACCGTGCCGTCGATGACCACGATTTTCCGATGGTCGCGGTGGAACACGTGGTTCAGCCAGGGGAAGCGGAAGGGGGAGAAGATGCGCACGTCTATGCCTTCTTCGCGCAAGTCCCGGATTTGTTTGTCCGTGAGGGCGTGTTCGCCCTTGCCGTTGCCGAATGCGTCGTCCACGATGCGGACTTCCACGCCCTGGCGGGCTTTCTCGCGCAAGATGTCGAAGACGACGCGCGAGATGCTGTCGTAGCGTATGGCGAAGTAGTCCATGTGTATGGCGTGTCGGGCTCGGCGGAGGTCTTCCTCCAGGGCGGCGTATTTCTGGAGTGCGCTGGGCAGTATGCGCACGGCATTGCCGGGCTGGAAGCGCACGTTATAGTTTTCACTGAGGTAACGGACGATGGCGGTGTCGGCCTGTGCCGCAGCGCGGGAGGCGGGCAGGATGGCAGCAATCAGCAGAAAGAGTGTTCGGAGGGGTCTCATCTGACATTCAGGCGCAGACGGCGTCGGTTTTCGCTATGGCGGTATGGGGTTTTTCGGAGGTTTAGGGATTAGAGGTCGCAGCGGAAGGAATCGACGATGCCGAGGAGGCGGTTGTCCCGGTCGGCCACGATGACGGAGTGTATCTTGTGGGTGCGCATAATGGCCTCGATGTCGGAAATGCGCGTATCGGGGCTGACGGTTTTCGGCTGGCGGCTCATGATTTGGGCTGCGCAGAGTTCAAAGAACCGGGCTTGGGAGCGTTCCATGGCGCGGCGCACGTCGCCGTCGGTAATGATGCCCTGGATGCGGTCGCCTTCCACGACCACCACGAGGCCGAGGCGGCCACGGCTGACGTGGATGACCACTTCGCCCAGCGGCATGTCGGGGCCTACCACGGGGAGGCTGTCGCTCAGCATTACGTCGGCGGCTTTGGTGAGCAGGCGCTTGCCGAGCGTGCCGCCGGGGTGGAACTGCGCGAAGTCGGATGCCTTGAACTGCCGAGCCACCATGAGGGCGCAGGCCAGGGCGTCGCCCATGGCGAGGGAGGCCGTGGTGCTGGTGGTGGGGGCGAGGTTGAGCGGACAGGCTTCGCGCTCCACGTGGATATTGAGGTGGGCATCGCTGTACTTGGCCAGGAGGCTCTGGGGGTTACCGCTCATGCCGATGATGGGCACGCGGCGTTCCTGTAGGATGGGGATGAAGCGCAGGAGCTCGTCGGTGTGGCCGCTGTGGCTTATGGCCAGCACCACGTCGTCGGGGGTAATCATGCCCAGGTCGCCGTGGTAGGCATCGAGGGAGTTCATGAAGAAGCTGGGCGTGCCTGTGGAGGACAGGGTGGCGGCGATTTTGGCACCGATGTGCCCACTCTTGCCCACGCCGGTAACGATGAGCTTGCCCTTGCAGGCGAGAATCATCTCTACAGCGCGGTCGAAGTCTGCGTCAATAAGGGGTATCAACCCCAGCAGTGCCTCCGACTCATCGCGCAGGCACTTAATGGCTGTTTCGGCGTACTTACTCACTTTTGGGGGTGCGTCCGTGGGACGCAGTGTGTATCAAGTGCAAAATTAGCTAAAAAATTCGGATTACGAGCCGCACACGCCGAAAAACTTTTCCAAAGGCACGAAAAACGGCCCTATGGAGTAGGAAAAACTACTCTATACGATAAGTTTTCCTATCCTATAGGGGGAAATTCCCTATCCTATAAGGGAGTTGAACGGAATCGGCAGAGCGCAAAACGCGCCCTTACCGACCAAATTTGCCTAAAAGAGGCCCTCCGGAGGCAATTTGGCCGGCAAGAGTATGGCAGATTACATTATTTTTCGTAATTTTGCAGGCACGTTTCCCCCTTCCGCAGGAAAACAGCAACTGCCGAGGTGAGCGTGCAGAGCCTTCCACGGCCTCGAGCCCCCACCCCCTCGGCGCACACCGTCAAACCTTGAAAAGCACACCGCCGGCTGCGGGTGGCACGCCGGCACGCACAAGACAATTATGAAAAAGACCTTACTGGCCAGCCTTCTGGCACTGGCTGCCGGTACCGCTGCTGCGCAGACCTACTCCCGCCCCGTGCAAGAACTCGACATGTCGGGCCGCTACCGTCAGGCCGTACAGGACGGCTTCTACGACGAGCTGGACACCTACTCCGGCCTCCAGCGGGGCTACAACGGCTACGCCGACTGCGGCTACACCTTCGGCGTGGGCCCCTACCGCATGGACCGCTACGAAGTGCAGACCTCCCACGGCTACCAGTTCAACCCCTACCTCTTCATCGGCGGAGGTCTGGGACTGCATTTCACCGGCAAGTTCGGCGACTCCTATTCCATTCCTTTCGTAACCTATCGCTCACGGCAGACCGACCTGCCGCTCTTTGCCAACGTGCGCTGGACTATTCTGGACAAGCGCATCACGCCTTACCTCGACACCAAGATAGGCTACTTCGTAACGCACAACAACGGCCTCTACGCCAGCGCCGCCCTGGGCTGCCGCATCTACACCGTCGGCACGCAGGCCATGAACGTGAGCGTGGGCTTTGCCTACGAGGAACTGCAGTTCGACAGCTGGGACATCAACGCCAACCCCTACGACCACAAGCTGGGCACCAAGGGCGTATCGCTCAAATTAGGCTACGAATTCTAAATCCACAAACAACTTAAAAACACACCTTTACCACTATGAAGAAAATCTTTATCCTTGCGGCCTTTCTGCTGACCGCCATCAGTTCCTCCGCCCAGATTATGCGTGCCGAGGAGCTTGAACAATACGCAGAAAACCTCTATGGCAACAAGTGGGTGGACATCGCCCTCAACCTCAAGAACGAGTCCACCCTGACCCTCGACAAGAACAACTCCCTTACGTTCATCCAAGTCATCCAAGCCCCCGGGCGCAGCGTGGCCCAGCTCTACTCCACGCTGAACTACTGGTTCACCGCCACCTTCAACGACGCCAACTCCGCCATCAAGCTGAACGACAAGGAAATCGGCTGCATCATTGCACAGGGTTCCTGCGAGGGCATAGCCTCCCATACCGGCGGCATGAACCACTATAACGTGTCCATCCGCCCCATCATACGCGTAGATATAAAAGAAGGCCGGTGCCGCGTAACCTACTCCCTGCAAGCCTACAACGTCGTAAAGACCATCGGCGGCGGCATACTGGGCAGCATTACCAAGGATTCCAAGGGCGAACACGTGGAGAAGGACGTGAATGAGGTGTGGCCGCTTGACCAGACCTATCCCTTCGCCGCCAAAGATGCCTTTGGAGCCAAGAAGACCTCATCGAAGGCGCTCATCATGGCCTACGCCTACTCGCAAGTAATGATGGACAAGATTGAAGCCGCCATCAAGGAAGGTATGGTGGACGAGGACAACGAATGGTAAAAACGCTCTCTCCCATGAAACCCGCCATCCCCGCCTTACTCGCCCTTTTCTTTCTGGCAACCGCCCTCTGCGCACAGAACGTAACGCACTACGAAGTGCAAGGAGCCAAGCTCGGCAAGAAAATCGCACGGCAAGTCATACAGAGCGACTTCGACCGCACCGTTACCACCAACCGCCGAGCCACCTGGCACGGCTTCGGCTACGGAGACGACAGAGGCAACCACCGCCTCACCTCTTTCGTGGGCGCGATGGACGGAGCCGTTATGGGCAGCGTGGCACACAACTACGCCTATCAGAACTACTACCACGGCCCCCGCAACTTCAACTACAGGAAGACAAATCAGAACAGCACCGACATATCCGCCCTTGAGATAGCCAACATCACCTTCGCCGACGACAACGGCGACGGAGCCTTGGGCAAGGACGAGACAGCCCAAATCTACTTCGACCTCATCAACACCGGCGACACGCCCCTCTACGGCATCATGCCCGTTGTCATGGCCGACAAGACCAAGCACATAGAGATTTCCGCACCCTGCCCCATAGACACGCTCCAAGGCAAGCACGCCCTGCGCTACATTGTCGAGATGGCTGGCGACGGCAAGTCCGACCCCGGTAAAATCTCCCTTGTGCTCCGCATCAAATACGGCCAGAACCAGTACGCCGACGTGCAGGAAATCTGCCTGCAAGCCAAGCGCAGAAAAAACTGAGCCGTCCCTTGCGGCCGCTTGTCAGCTTTATGCCGCCTCATACCGACAGGCACCGATGCACCCGTATCGGTGCCTGTCTGATTATCGCCCCGCCCCTCATTCCTCATCCTGCCCACGGATTGCCTTCACGCGCACGCGTATGCGCGTATGCCTGAATCGGGAGACGCAATCGATGCAATCGACGCACTTTCTCGCACACGCGCACGCACGCGTACATATAATTATGGAGTCTGAGCCGCCGGCAAAACCGCAGCAACCAAGGCCACGGAGCACCGAACCCGTCCGAAAGCCACGTACCCGCCGATTTGCCCGCCCCGCGCTACATTCCACGCCGGACAAATCATATTCCGACCCACATTCCTTGGCCTTTCAGAAGAATTTTCCTAACTTTGCACAGCAAATTTGTGTACCCCTTTCAACATGGACATACAGAACGCCCGCTTCGTAGTCAGCAGCAGCCGCGCCGACATGTGCCCCACCGTCTCCCAGCCCGAGTATGCTTTCATCGGGCGGAGCAACGTGGGAAAATCCTCCCTTATTAACATGCTCACGGGGCGGAAGGGGCTGGCCATGACCTCCTCCACGCCAGGCAAGACCCTCCTCATCAACCACTTCCTCATCAACGAAGCGTGGTACTTGGTGGATTTGCCAGGCTACGGCTACGCCAAGCGCGGCAAAAAGGAGATGGAGAAGCTCTACAACCTCATTTTGCACTACGTCCTGGAGCGCGAGGCGCTCACATGCCTGTTTGTGCTCATAGACTCCCGCCTCAAGCCGCAGCAAATCGACCTCGACTTCATACAGTTCCTCGGCGAGCACGGCGTACCCTTCGCCCTGATTTTCACCAAGGCCGACAAGAACAGCCAAGCCGAGACGCAGCGCAACGTAACCACATTCCTCCAAACGCTCAGCGAGGAATGGGAAGAACTGCCGCCCCACTTCATCACCTCATCCGAGAAGCGCACCGGACGTGAAGCCCTTCTCGACTACATTGAGCACATCAACGCACAGGTAGCGGCCTCACCCGCCCAGCCATAAAGCCCCACCGGCGCAGCAAGGCCGCACTCCCCCATGAAACTCTCTTGGTTGAACAACATGACGCACGTCAAGGCTGCCCTGGTGGCAAGTGCCTTGGTCATAGCCGCAGCCTCGCTGGTCGTGAGCAACGTCCTCATACAAGACCTCAAGGCCGAGGAGCGCAACAACGTGGCCGTGTGGGCAGAAGCCATGCGTGCGCTCTCAAACGCCGACGAGAGCACCGACCTCAACCTCGTGCTGAAAGTCATCAACGGCAACGAGCACATCCCCATCGTCGTACTCGACAAACACGGCGCAGTAACCCTGACGCGCAACGTAGCCGACTCGGCTGCCACCCAAGCCATCATTCGCAAGGGTCATAAACTGAGCATCCGCCTCACAGCCGAAACCGACACCGCCCAAGCTCTTGTCAGCGCTGAAGCAGCCGCAGGCGACACCGCCCAAGCCACAGACGGCGGCACCGCCGGACGGCAGGACAACACCCTTACCGTATGCTACGGCGAAAGCCTGATGCTCACCCGCCTCTCCCAATTCCCCTATGTCCAACTGGGCGTCGTCGGGCTTTTCATAGCCGTAGCCATCTTTGCCCTACTGAGCAGCAAACGCGCAGAGCAAAACAAGGTGTGGGTGGGCCTCTCCCGCGAAACGGCACACCAACTCGGCACGCCCATATCCTCCCTCATGGCATGGACAGAGGTGCTCCGCGAACAATACCCCGACGACGAGTTGCTGCCAGAGATGCAGACCGACGTACAACGCCTCCACCTGATTGCCGAACGCTTCTCAAAAATCGGTTCCGCCCCTGAATTGAAGCCCGCCGACCTTTGCCGGATTGTGCAAAACGTCGTGGAATACATCCGCCGCCGCACGTCCGACCGCGTGAGAATGACCACCGCTTTCGCCCAACCGCAGATGACGGCCTCGGTGTGCGCCCCTCTGCTGGAGTGGGTCATTGAAAATCTTTGCAAGAACGCCATCGACGCTATCCAGGGGCAGGGACAGATCACCATCTATGTAAGCCGCACGCCCGACCACCTGCTCATTGAAGTGGCCGACACCGGCAAGGGCATAGAGCGCCAGCATTTCAAGAACGTGTTCCGCCCAGGCTTCACCTCCAAAAAACGCGGCTGGGGGCTGGGCCTCTCCCTGGCCAAACGCATTGTGGAAGAATACCACCACGGCCGCATCTACGTGGAAGCCTCCGAAATAGGAAAAGGCACGACCTTCGCCATTGAATTACCCGAATGAAACTCTCCATCATCATAGTAAGCTACAACGTCCGGCACTACGTGGAACAGTGCCTCTTGAGCGTCTATGCCTCGCTCCGGCAGGGCGACATCGACGGCGAAGTGTTCGTCGTGGACAACGACTCCCCCGACAACTCCGCAGGCTACATTGCCCATCGCTTCCCCGCCGACCGCTACCCCGCCCTGCACGTCATTCCGAACGCACGCAACGTAGGCTTCGGACGAGCCAACAACCAGGCCATTCGACGAGCCAAGGGCGAATTTATCCTTTTCCTCAATCCCGACACCGTCATCACCGAACACACCCTCGCCGATGTCCTGCGGTTTGCCGAAAGCCACCACGACATGGGCGTAGCCGGCGTAAGCATGGTGAGCGCCGACGGACGCTTTGCCTTGGAAAGCCGCCGCGGCCTTCCCACCCCATGGGTAAGTTTCTGCAAAATGACAGGACTTTGCGCCCTCCTTCCAAAAAGTCGCATTTTCGGGCGCTACTACATGCGCTACCTGCCGACCGACCAGCCTTGCCCAATCGACATCGTCAGCGGTGCCTTCATGCTTTGTCGCAAGCAGGCACTTGACGGCGTGGGCTACTTCGACGAATCCTTCTTCATGTACGGCGAGGACATCGACCTCTCCTACCGCTTCCTCAAGGCCGGCTACACCAACTACTTCGTGCCCACCCCCATCTTGCACTATAAGGGCGAGTCCACCAAGAAAAACACCTACCACTATGTCCATACGTTCTACGAGGCCATGCTCATATTCTACCAAAAGCACTTCGCCTCGTCCGTACTCCTCACCATCCCCATCCGCCTGGCCATCTACGCCCGCGCCCTCATCGCCCTCATCAGCCAGTGGCTTGTAGGCATAGGCAATTTCCTCACGTCAAACCGCACGCGCCGCCCCGACCTCTACGCCTACGACCCCTCGGCCCCCCAAGCCGACGCAGTGGCCGACATCGCCGAGCGCAACGGCTTTGACCTCCTGGCCACCGATACGCCAGATCCCGACCGCCCCGTGGATGCCGTCATCTATAATGCCGCTGAGACCACTTTCGGAGAAATGATAGAAACGCTGGCCGCCAATTCCCGCCACGACTACGCCCTGGGCACCTTCAACCCGCACACCGGCGTACTCATTGCTTGCCATCAGACCTACGAGTAAGCGACTGCCGTGTATCTGCACAGCCAAGTCCAGCCTTGCCGCCCCTGCCCGCAATAGTCCTCCAAGGTCAAAACACAGCCGCCCCGCCTAAGAAAACACCGCAATCCTAATACGCGATTCTGATACACAGGATTAGCATTTCGTTGGCGCGGGGAGCCTAAAACCGCTTTTTTTTAGCAAAAGCTGCAAAAAGTTGGGCAAAAATTTGGGAGTTAATCCAAAAACCCGTACTTTTGCACTTGCAAATGAGCCTTACGGCCATTCGCGCTACTGGTGCGGTAGTTCAGCTGGTTAGAATACTAGCCTGTCACGCTAGGGGTCGCGGGTTCGAGTCCCGTCCGCACCGCCCAAAAGAAACACCTAACTGTTTGATAATAGTTAGGTGTTCTTTTTTGTCTAGTTTCTGCTACATTTCTTACACCTCCTACATTCCTGCTTCTAGCGCCAACGCCCGCCGAGGTATTCGGCGGGTGTTGCGAATCATGGGAGTGTGCCCCCTGTTATCAACTGTTATTCCTCATTGCGGAAGTATTCTTCCTCAAATTCGGCACGCGTCTCCACGGTGTCGTAGCCGCCGACGGGAGAACGGTCCTTCATGGAGTTGTCAAATCCGATGTATTCCAGCGAGGCGTCCTCGTAGCGTTTGAACTTGAAGACGGCATCGTTCATCAGTTCGGAGTTGAACACATTGAGCGACACAAGAAGCTCAAAGTCCCTCACTTCCAAGCCCGTCACCTTGTGGAACAGTCCCGGCTCCAACTGCGTGATGACATCCTTCAAAGTCTGCTCGCGGTAGTCCGTGAGGTACATGAATATAGGCACGCGCGTGGCGAACTTGATGAGTTTCTCCTGAATCATCTTGCGCTTGCTCTTCATCTCCTTCTCTTCCGCGGTAAGTTCCTTTTTCTCTCTCTGCGAGAGGTCGCGCTCGTTGGCTTCCCTTTTGAGGGCTTTTATCTTTTCGCTCTTGTTGATGATAGTCTCAATGTCCTTATTGAGGGAGCGGAATCCCTCTATCTTCATCAGGGCGGCGAGAGCCTCGGGGCTGTTGAGGAGGCGCTGCAATGTGTTGTTGTCTACATTCACGAGCAGGGCACTCTCCCAGCGGCGGGCCAGTAGCGTGGCGGAGGTGCCGCTCATGGCGATGTCGAGGATGCCGGCGGCATCTATCTGTTTCATGTGGCTACCGTCATAGGCCAGCACGGGCAGGAAGCGGATGAAGTCTTCCACTTTCTTCTCGGGGTTGCTCTCCTTCACATTGAGGCGGCAGGAGTATTCGGCTATCTGGCGCAGGGCACGGTTGGGGGCGAAGTCGAATACATAGCACTCTTGCTTCATAATCTCCTTGTGTGCGGGGTCGTTGCCCTGCGGGTTCTTGATGACCCATGGCGTCTGCACACGGAAGGCGGCTTGGAAGTAGGTCTCGGGCGATTTGGAATTACGGAGCATGAAGATTCCTGTCCACGGCCTGACGCTCACGCCGGTGATGAGTTTGCCGCACGACAAGGTAATGGTGCGCGTTTCCAGCGGGTTACCCATGGCCCTCTGCACGGGCGGCAGGGCGTCGAGGCCTATGCCAGCCTTGGGCCCCGCGGCCACCACCACCTTGAAGTCGTGGTAGAAGGTGTTGTTGCGCGCTGCCAGCAGGTTGCGCATGGCGTAGCATGCCGCTACGTCGGGCAGGAACCAGAAGGTGTGGTTGAGCACACGCAGTAGCGGGGCGTGGCTGAAGGGCATGGGCGGTCGCTCGCTGCGCAGGACGAGGTCGCTCTTTATGTTTTCTTTATACGCGCCTCGGATGAGATCGAGCCATTTCTGCACTTCGTCTTCGTGGGTGAACGTGGCTCCCTCCATTCCCGTCAAGGGGGAGGCTTTTGCCTCAAAGAATGCGTTGAGGTCAAACTCGTCGAACTCGCCCTCCTGCGCCACCTTCACCATTATCTCCGGCAACTGGTAGGTCATCAGCACCATACGTGGCAGCATGGCATAAAAGCCCCCTCCGGCTCTCCCTTTGGGGGAGAGTGCCAGCCGTGCTTGCTCTTCGGCTTTGGCGGCCTGTTCGTCGGAGTAGGTCCAGTTGAAGATTTGCTCCTCTATGAACTCGCCCGAGTTGATGGCACGGAAGGGTGTGCCGGAGAGGTAGAGATAGTGGCTGGTGGTGATGGGCATGTTCTCCTCGCTGAAGTAGTCCAGGGCTTCGCCGTCCTGCGCAGCCTGCTCGGCCTTGTCCTCATTGTAGAAGAGGTCTTTGGCACTCTCGCGCCATGCTCCGTAGTGGTATTCGTCAAAGATGACGGCGTCCCAGTTCACCATGTGCGCCCACTCGTTGTGCAGCTTTATGCCGCCTGCCTTGTTCTTGCCCAGGAAGTCTTGGAACGACCCGAACCATACGATGGGCCGCTTTTTGTCGGCGCTGTCGTAGTCCAGTTCGGTCGTGCGGCTAACGAACTGCCATCCCTTGAAATCGACGTGCGAGCGAAGGTCTTCCTCCCACGCGCTCTCCACGGCGGGCTTGAAGGTCAGCACCAATATGCGCTTCCACCCCATTCGCCGAGCCAGCTGATAGGCAGCGAAGGTCTTGCCGAAGCGCATCTTGCAGTTCCAGAGGAAATGGGGCGTGCGACCCGTCTCGCGTTTGTAGGATTGGAAGTACTGTGCCGTCATCTCCACGGCTCTCTCCTGTTCGGGGCGCATGTCGAAGGTCTCCGTGCGTCCTTCCTCGTTGTCCTCCCCGTTTCTCAGGGCCACGACGGCGGCTTTCACATCGGCCACCGTGCAGCGGAACCACTCGCCGCCCGTGTTCTCTTTGCCATGACGGCGCAGCCACCGGTGTACGGCCTTGTCCATAAAGTAAGTGCCGTCCTCGCGCATACTGCAGGTTTGGTACTCAATGGAGTAGGGCAGGGCATCGCCGGGGCGTTTCGTGGGATATTGCTCGGCCACGCGCCGCTGCACGTTGGTGGCGGTGTAGCCCACTTTCAATTGGCCCGGGTAGTTCGGGTCGCGGTAAGCGTAAATTTGTGGATTGACATCCGGCCGTGCCGGAAAGAAATCACTTTGTGCCATAGTAAAAAGGTCTATGGCGCGAAATGAAAAGGGAGAGGCTTTTCCCAGCAGGAGGCTGGAGCTTCTAGATTCTCTAGGTTCTCTAGAACTTCTAGTTTTTCTAGAATCTCTAGCTATTCTGTCCTTTTTGCTTCAGCAGGGTGAGTTCGCGTCGGAGGCTGGCCACTTGGGCTTTGAGGTCTTCTATCTCGTGGGCCTGTGCTTCGATGATTTGTTTCTGCGTGCCTCGTCGGTCAAGGCGTGCCGCCGTCATGCGCTCACGTATGCCGCCTTCTTCCACGAACTCGCGGTCGCGCTTGGCAATGAAGGTTGTCAGGACCTTATCCACCATGTGGCACAGGCAGATGGCGGTGTTGCACATCTCCTCGTCTGTCCATTGGGAGAAGTAGGGCTGATAGTCCTCCAGTCTGTTGTGGGCTCGGCAAAAGGCGAGAAGCCTCTCGAAGCGCGGGTGAACGGCCCCGGAATCTCTAGAATTGCTAGCCTCTCTAGAACTTCTGGCCTTTCCCCAGTCACAGAGACCATGTTGTTTGAGGTAGTCCTGATAGTCCTCCATCAGTTCCTGATTGCTGCCTTGTGCAATGCCCAGCAACTTGATTTCCACCTCAAACGATGTCTGCCCGTCCGTCATGCCTTCGGCTATGTTCTGTTTGACGGAGCGTGCGGCCTGCACCATCTGGTCAACCGTGCGGTCGCCGTACTTGGGCAGGAAGCGCTCGCAGAACGCTTTGGTGAGTTGAATGAGGGCGTCGCTTTTCTGATAGAAGGCAAGCTCGGTATAGACAGCGCGTTTGCGCAGCACGCTGGGCGTTCCGTCGTCGTAGCGTTGCAACTGTATTTTGCGAGGGTCGGGCATAGCGGCAGGAGTTTATGCCGCAAAATTACCACTTTCCCCGCTTATGGCCAAGCCTTAATCCTTTTTCCTCTCTCTTATTTCAAATATCGCGCGTGTTATTATATATAATGTGTACTTTTTCGGAAGTTATCTTTATTCCATCGGTCGTATCATGCTCTCTATAAAGGCTATCTCATCCTCCGACAAGCCGTACTTCTCGTAAAGCATGGCGTCTGTCCATGGGTGAGAGAAGTCTTGAAGGGGGACGAAGGAGTAAACAGCTTTGGTCGTGTCTTGTGTTACCTTTTTTAACATAACTAGAAATCTAAAGAATCTAGTCTTAATATATGATACAATACTTTCGCATTCTTCTTTGGAATTAAAAGGACCTATAAACATATATGTTTCGGAGCACGCGCTATTCTTCTCTCCTACGAAAGGTTTTCCTAATATTGGGTGAGGAAAGGCATCGCTGCCGCTACTTGCACGAGGTATAAATATTTTATATTGAGTAACAATATCTGAATTCTTTGAAATATCTTCCATTTCAATATAAGATACACCTTGGTTCTCATATAATTTAATAGCCCCCTGTTCCCTTCCATGAAAAATAGTACTTAAACCAAAAGGCTGTCGTGAACTGACTTTATCAAAAATAGTTTTTTCTTTGAAGGTTTGTATTTTGTGCAGAATACCGATAGCTTCATTATATCTTATGAATGTATCACATCCTTGTTCCAACAGAGGTCTTGTTGCAGAAGTAGAAATCTCATTGTTCTTATGAGTCGTGATTTCGCAGTCACTTTCGTTATCCCTATCCCATAGAAAATAGCAAACTCCTCCTTTTATTTGAACTCCTGGGAAACATTCAAAAGCCTGCGGATAATCATGTATGATTCTCAATCTTCTGTCATGAAGCATTGAGTCTCTAAAAGAGTCAAGTCCTTTTCCTCCTGCAAACCACCTTGCAGGAACAATCATAGAGAGATACCTTGGGCTTAATTTTTTTGCTTGTTCTATAAATTTATGGTAAATCGGTGTCGCGCTTATTCCAAATCCTCCATCACTCAACTGATACGGCGGGTTTCCTATTATTACGTCAAATTTCATTTTTGGGAAAAGCTTTTCGGGGTTATCGGTATGTATAAACTCATAGGCGTGGCTTTCAAGGTCGCCGCGCACATTCTTGCCGAAGACATTCTCGGCAGCTCCGCAGTATCGGCATTTGCCACCCATGAAGGTGTGCTCCATAGGGCGGTAGCGGATATTGCCTTGCTCGTCCTTGAAGGCCGTGCAGAGCGAATAGCGGCCGTCGGCCCTTTTGCTGCAATACACGGAGCGGCGGGAGATAAGCGCCGTGAGTTCCGTGATGCTCAACCCAAAGAGCTGGCGCGTGAAAATATGGTTGGCGCGCTCCTGCTTATCGGGAATCTCCTCCGCCAGTCCTGCCATAAGGCGCTTGGCTATCTCGCGGAGAAACACGCCGCTCTTGCTCACAGGGTCCAGAAAGGTTGTCGTACTGCTGCGGAAAAGTTCCGCAGGAAGCATGTCCAGCATCTGGTTCACCACCGAGGGCGGCGTGAACACCTCGTCGTTGGAGAGGTTGGCCAGACAGGTGAGAATGTCGGGGTTGTAGGTACTATTGTGCAACATCTTGCGTATAGAGTTTAAGGTATTTCACGGGTTTGTATTCCTTGCATGGCGTGGGGATGAAAGCCTCGTCGCCGAGGTCGCTGAAGAGGTTGGCTTCCTCTATGGGTTGGTTCTTGAGCAGCATGTCCAGCGTGTAGTTGCGGCGCTTCACCTTGCCTTCGCCCACGAAACTCCACTCGGCGAACACAATGGGGCGGTCCGGGCGTTCCGGTTCGCAGAGCGTGAGGGCATCGCCCCACAGAATGTTGCACGCCAGCACATATTCCAGCGTGCGCAGTAACTCTCCCTCCAAAGTTCCGCCGAGGTGGGCGTGCGGGTACCATTCCCTGATGATTTCCAAGAGGCGCAAGCGGCACTCCTCCACATTGTCCGGCATGATGTCGATGCCGTAGATGCTGCAAACGGCCTGCACCGTCTGGCGGTCAATCTCTTCGTGGTCCATCTTGCGCCCATAGCGCTGGGTGTTGTTCTGCCAAATGACGTCCAACTTACGCCGCAGGATTTCCACGAGGAAGTTTCCCGTGCCGCACGCCGGTTCAAGGAAACGGGAGTCTATCCGCTCCGTCTCCTGCTTCACGAGGTCCAGCATGGCATTTACTTCGCGTGCCGCCGTGAACACCTCGCCGCGCTCTGCCACGCGCTCCTTTGATTTTATCTGTGATTCGGGCATAAAAAACGTAGGTATCTTACTTCTGCTCGCTGGTTCTTTGAGGCCTACCACAGCCTGGCTAATCAACGAGTCAGAGAGATACCTACGAGAGGATATAATACACCCAAAGAGCGTGCGTGAGGGAACAAATGTACCCTCTGCACGCTGACGGGTGGCTATAATCCATCCGCAGCATCTACTTCTGCATTGTTTTTGATTAGCCTTTTGAATGTGGTAGTTTCAAAGAACCAAAAACAAGCGTCCATAAACGCTTTTTCTATATGTATGTTCTTGCCCGCTGGCAAGAGTGTGAAGCACGGGGGAGAGGCTTTGCTCACCGTCCGCACCCGTTACGGCGGCAAAAGTAGCAAAAAACTCGCAATAAACTCCCATCCTGTATGGAAAAAGTGGCCACCGCCCTGCGTTTCGCGTAAAAAACTTTGCTCGCGGCCTAAATAATGGCTGTTTCCTGTCCTTTCCCTCACGCTTACGTGCTTCATTCGGGATAAGCCTCCTAAAACAAAGTGCGAGGTCAGGAAAAACTTCCCCCCAAGTCGCCCGCATATTCCGCATTAGTTGTTACAGAGCCCGCCTTCCCAAGTTCTACATCCGTATTCTCTTGTTGCGCAACCTTGGTCGTGCAAGCGTGCAACCCGGGTTGCGCAAGCGTACTACCCGGGTTGTGCAAGCGTGCGACCCGGGTCGCGCGATAGCTCTGTCGGCGAAAAAACACAGAGGAAGCCCCTCCGTGACAGACAATCGGCTCTTTGTACGTACATTCCCAAGGCGCAAGTACCGAAGTGCTCTTATTGGTTTTGCAAGCAATAGTGCGGCTTCGTCGGAAAGAGTTTTTTGGAAATAATTGACTCAAGTTTCGCAAGATCTGTTCTGGCTGGAAGCCAGTATCTTAGTAACCGGTTGCATCGACGCAGGAGATGCTGCCGGATAATAGTCTCACTCTCTATGCGTGCCTGGAAGGCACTACCTTGGGAAGATGCATCGTACTTTTAGACAAGGTACTGCCTTCCAGGCAGCCACCTGTCTGCCAGTTATTCCGGGCACTTCGTATCCGGTTAATGACCGCCTCTTCGAGGCTGTAGTGCCTTCCAGGCACAACCTGCGAAACTTAACTGAATAAAAAACTCCGCCCCTTGGGAGGGGCGGAGGAGCTATTTCTGTTATTACTATTTCCGGCGAAGCGACTTTATACGGGCGCTTTGCTTATATCGGGCGCGGGGCTATGGCATCTATCTCCGCGAGTTCGTCGGGGGTGAAGTTGAGGTTGTTCAAGACGGCGAGGCTGCTGTCCATCTGCTGGACGGTGCGGGTGCCGATGATGACGCTGGTGATGCGCTCGTCGCGCAGGGCCCAGGCGAGGGCCATCTGGGAGAGGGTCTGGCCGCGGCGCTGGGCGAGGACATTGAGACGGCGGCAGGTGTCGATGACCTGGGGCGTTACCTGGTCGGGACGCAGGAAGCCTTCGGGACGGGCGGCACGGGAACCGGCGGGGATGGTGCCGCCGAGGTATTTGTCGGTGAGGAGGCCTTGGCAGAGGGGCGAGAAGGCCACGAAGCCGGAGCCTTCGGCGGCGGCAAGGGGGAGGTTCTCCTTTTCTATGTCGCGCGTGAGGAGGTTGTAGCGGTATTGCGAGAGGAGGCAGGGCACATGGGCTTCGCGCAGAATGCGGTAGGCTTCTTTCTGGAGCTGCGGCGGGTACTTGGAGATGCCGACGTAGAGGGCCTTGCCCTGGCGCACGATGTCGATGAGGGCCTGCATGGTCTCCTCAATGGGAGTGAAGCTGTCGTAGCGGTGGGAGTAGAAGATGTCGAAGTAGTCGAGGCCGGTGCGGCGGAGGCTCTGGTCGATGCTGGCCATGAGGTTCTTGCGCGAGGAGCCTGTGCCGTAGGGGCCGGGCCACATGTCATGGCCGGCCTTGGAGGAGATGAAGAGTTCGTCGCGGTGGGCACGGAGGTGCTTCTGCCAGATGCGGCCGAAGTTCTCCTCGGCAGAGCCGGGTACGGGGCCGTAGTTGTTGGCGAGGTCGAAGTGGCAGATGCCGTGGTCGAAGGCGTGGAGTATCATACGCTCGGCCTCGGAGAAGTCATCGACGGAGCCGAAGTTGTGCCAAAGGCCGAGGGACAGGACGGGGAGAAGGATGCCGGAGCGGCCGGCACGGCGAAGGGGAAAGGAATTGGTGTTCATGGAAAGAGTGGTGTAAAGAAAAGCACCCACGGAGCCTGTCGGCCCGTGAGTGCTGATGAGAGAGAGTATTGTCTTACCGAATGAGCCTCTTATCGTGACTCAAACCGGATGGAGATATGGTTGGCGTACTTACGCCCACTCCATCTTTGCGGCGCGGACGTAGGACTCGTAGCGCTTCTGGGCCATAGCCTGGCAAGCGTCGTAGAGTTCCTGTGCCTGCTCGGGGAACTGCTTCTTGACGGAGAGGAAGCGTACCTCGCTGTTGAGGTAGTCCTGGAACTTGTCCCACTGGGGCTCCTTGCTGTCGAGCGTGAAGGGATTCTTGCCCTGCTCTTCCAGTTCGGGGTTGTAGCGCCAGAGGTGCCAGTAACCGCACTCTACGGCTGCGGCCTCTTCGGCCTGAGCCTTGCCCATGCCCTTCTTCAGACCGTGGTTGATGCAGGGTGAGTAGGCGATGACGAGGGAAGGCCCGTGGTAGGCTTCAGCCTCGCGGAGAGCCTTGATGCACTGGTTGTTGTCGGCGCCCATGGCTACCTGTGCCACATAGACGTAGCCGTAGGTGGTGGCAATCATGCCGAGGTCCTTCTTGCGCACGCGCTTGCCGCTGGCAGCGAACTTGGCGATGGCGCCGAGAGGCGTGGCCTTGGAGGACTGACCGCCGGTGTTGGAATAAACCTCGGTGTCGAGCACGAGGATATTGACGTCCTCACCGCTGGCGATAACATGGTCAAGACCGCCGTAGCCGATGTCGTAGGAGGCACCGTCGCCGCCGATAATCCACTGGCTGCGCTTGGTGAGGTAGTGGGAGAGTTCCTGAAGTTGCTTGCATGTGGGGCAACCCTTGGCTGCGCTCTCATCGATGAAAGGTTTCAGCGCCGCAGCGGCTGCCTTGGAGGCATCGGCATCGTCCTGGTTGTCAATCCAGTTCTGTGCTGCTGCTTTATACTCTGCTGTTACCTTATCGGAAGCAATCATCTCCTGAAGGAGGTTTTCAATGCGCTTGCGCATCTTCTTGTTGGCGAGTACCATGCCGAGGCCGAACTCGCAGAAGTCCTCGAAGAGGGAGTTGGCCCATGCGGGACCCTGGCCCTTCTCATTGACGGTGTAGGGCGTGGAGGGGATGGAGCCGGAATAGATGGAGGAGCAACCCGTGGCGTTGGCCACCATTTCGCGGTCGCCGAAGAGCTGGCTGACGAGCTTCACATAGGGAGTCTCACCGCAACCGGAGCAAGCGCCGCTGAACTCGAAGAGAGGCGTGGCGAACTGGCTGAGACGCGGATTGAGCTTGATGTCCATGAGGTCCTGCTTGGACTTGACGTTCTTGACGCAGTAGTCCCAGTTCTTGGCCTCGCCGAGTTCGCCTTCCAGGGCTACCATCTCGAGGGCCTTGACGTTCTGGCCGTCCACCTTCTTGCCGGGGCATACATCTACGCAGTTGCCGCAGCCGAGGCAGTCCATAACGCCTACCTGCATACGGAACTTCATGCCCTTGATTTGGGCGGGAGCGAGCACGGTGAGGGTGGCGGCGTCGAGGCCGGCAGCCTCCTCGTCGGTCATAACGAAGGGACGGATGCAAGCGTGAGGACAAACGAAGGCGCACTTGTTGCACTGTGTGCAGTTGTCGGCGTTCCATGTGGGAACGAAGGCGCTGACGCCGCGCTTCTCATAGGCAGCGGTGCCCTGAGGCCAGGTACCGTCCTCGATACCCTTGAAGGCGCTCACGGGAAGGAGGTCGCCGTTCTGGGCGTTGATGGGACGCATCACGTTGGTGATGAATTCGGGCTCCTCGGCCGCATGTGCGGCAACCACTTCTCTATCCAGTTGGGCCCAAGCGGGATCAACGGGGAGTTCCTTATATTCGCCGCCGTGGTCAACGGCTGCATAGTTCTTGTTGACTACGTCCTCGCCCTTCTTGCCATAGGACTTCACGATGAAGTGCTTCATTTCTTCCACGGCCTGCTCTACGGGGATGACGCCGGTGATGCGGAAGAAGGCGGACTGGAGGATGGTGTTGGTGCGGTTGCCGAGACCAATCTCCTGGGCAATCTTGGTGGCGTTGATATAGTAGAGTTTCACCTGCTTCTCGGCCAGCACGCGCTTCACGTTGTTGGGCAGGTTCTTGGCCAGTTCCTCGCCTTCCCAGATGGTGTTGAGGAGGAAGGTGCCGCCCTGCTGGATGCCGCGGAGGACGTCGTACATGTGGAGGTAGGCCTGAACGTGGCAAGCCACGAAGTTAGGCGTGGTAACGAGATAGGTGGAGCGGATAGGCTCGTCGCCGAAACGGAGGTGGGAGCAAGTGAAGCCGCCGGACTTCTTGGAGTCGTAGGAGAAGTAGGCCTGGCAGTACTTGTCGGTGGCACCACCGATGATCTTGATGCTGTTCTTGTTGGCACCTACGGTACCGTCGGCACCGAGGCCGTAGAACTTGGCCTGGAACATACCGGCGCCGCCGAGGGCAACTTCTTCCTTCTGGGGGAGAGAGGTGAAGGTGACGTCGTCCACGATGCCGATGGTGAAGTGGTTCTTCGGCTGGGGCAGGGCGAGGTTCTCATATACGGAGAGAATCTGTGCGGGAGTGGTGTCGTTGGAGCCGAGGCCGTAGCGACCGCCCACGATTTCGGGAGCGTTCTCCACGCCGTAGAAGGCCTCCTTGACGTCAAGGTAAAGGGGTTCGCCGTTGGCACCGGGTTCCTTGGTGCGGTCGAGCACGGCGATGCGCTTCACCGTCTTGGGCACGGCAGCGAGGAGGTGCTTCACGCTGAAGGGACGGTAGAGGTGTACGCTGACGAGACCCACCTTCTCGCCTTGAGCGGTGAGGTGGTCGATGGCCTCGCGGGCAGCCTCGGAGGCGGAGCCCATAAGGATGATGACGCGGTCGGCATCGTCGGCGCCGTAGTAGCTGAAGAGCTCGTACTTGCGACCGGTGATTTCGCTGACTTTGTGCATATAGTCCTCAACGATGGTGGGAACGGCGTCGTAGAAGGAGTTGCAACTCTCACGATGTGTGAAGAAGGTGTCGGGGTTCTCGGCCATACCGCGGGCTACGGGATGCTCGGGGCTGAGGGCGCGGGCGCGGAACTCGGCGAGAGCCTGCTGGTCAACCAGCGGAGCAAGCTGATCGGTCTCGAGCAACTCGATTTTCTGTATCTCGTGGCTGGTGCGGAAGCCGTCGAAGAAGTTTACGAAAGGTACGCGGGCCTTGATGGCGGAAAGGTGGGCCACACCGGCGAGGTCCATGACTTCCTGTACGCTGCCTTCTGCGAGCATGGCGAAGCCGGTCTGACGGGTGCTCATAACATCCTGATGGTCGCCGAAGATGCAGAGGCTGTGGCTGGCGAGGGTACGGGCGCTGACATGGAAGACGCAGGGGAGGAACTCACCGGCAATCTTGTACATGTTGGGAATCATCAGCAGGAGACCCTGGCTGGCGGTAAAGGTGGTGGTGAGGGCACCGGCTTGGAGGGAGCCGTGCACAGCACCTGCGGCGCCGCCTTCGCTCTGCATTTCCTGCACGAGGACGGTCTCGCCGAACATATTCTTGCGGCCCTGGGCGGCCCACTCGTCAACATACTCTGCCATCGTGGAGGACGGCGTGATGGGGTAGATGGCAGCCACCTCACTGAACATATACGCGATATGGGCAGCGGCCTGGTTACCATCACAAGTGATAAATTTCTTTGCCATGTTTATTGAATGTGAATAATGTGAGTAATGTGGATAATGTGAAAATAGAAGATACTTTTGCGCACTTGTACTCAATATCCGTATGTTAGTAAATTGTCCTTTAAGTAATGTGGATAATGTGAAATAATGTTTGTTTCGCAATTACCCACAATGTTTATTAATTATATGGCTCGAAAATATTATTGTCAGAACCTTTTTATCTCTTTGTTTTACTTCTATAAATGATAGCACCGAGTAAGCGGGATATTTCATTCTGCATCTGACTTAAGTGCGAGGATTCAGGGAGTCTGCCGTATTTACAAAGGGTAAGCCAATAGGCTGTCTCTCGACACTCTTTGTCAGCGATTTTCATTTTGTGGATAAAGTCGGCGGCGCTTTCTGAACTTTGGGCCTCTGCCACGTTTGCACCAATGGATGAGGCACTGCGGAACAGTTGGTCGGCCAGTGAATAACGGTGCATGCCAATAAGACAGTCCGTATACTCCATAACAGCAATAGAGAACCTTGTAGTAAGGTCCACTATCGCATTACCCGTGGGTGATGGGGCGTTTGAACAACTGTAAGTTTTTGAATTACTCACATTATCCACATTACTCACATTATCCACATTGGAAAATTACTGGAGGAAGCCGAAGAGCCAGACGGGAATGTCTCTGTCGCGTCCCATTTCTATGCCGTAGCGCACGGCGTAGCTCTTGGGGCCTGTCTTCACGCGGCGGTTGGGCTCGCACACGCACACTTCGTACTCGCCGTTAATAACGAAGAGGTTCTTTCGGTGTCCCCGGCATATCCGGTTGTGTCGCCAGAGTGTATTGGTGAAGAACGTAGTCATTACGCGCAATTCGCTCACGTCGGAGTTGTATATGCTGTACAGAAGGTTGGTGTCGTGCAACATTACGGCGGCAGGCTTCTTAGGGAAGGAGTCGCCTTCGCGGTATATCATGTTCACGAGGCGGGCCTCCTCAAGGTATTTCAGGTAGTTCATTACCGTGGCACGGCTCGTACCAATGTCGAGTGCCAGTTGGCTGACATTGGCGGCGGTGTCGTTGGTTACGGCCAACAGATAGAGTAGGTTTTTCAGACGCTCCAGATACTTCAACTCGATTTGTTTGATGAAGAGCACGTCCACCTCTATCATCATATTCATGGCTTTGAGGAGTGCTTCAGTGAAGTTGTTGTTTTCGAGGAAGAAGGGGTAGTAGCCGTAGTGCAGGTAGGCATTGAACGCATCGAGGGGACGCACTTCGTGCAGGATGCTGCGAGCTATGATTTCGTGATTCTCCAACAATTCGTTCAGGGAGTAGGTGCGGAAGTGCGTACCATACTTGAGGTTGAGAAATTCCCTGAATGAGAAGCCGTGAAGATAGTAGGTGCGTGCTAAGTGGTTGAGAGGGCTATGCTCTGCATCGTTGTCCTGTACGGAGGTCGTACTATATACAATGCGCAGGTTGGGGTATTTGTTGTAGCACTCTATCAGTTGGTTGCGCCATTCGGGCAGTTTGAAGGCTTGGTCGATAAGCAGCACACGTCCTCCGTTTTCCACAAAATCTCCTGCAAACTCCACGATGCCGCGGGCTTGGAAGTAGAAATTGTTCATGTTCACATAGAGGCATTGCCTCAGGCGTGTGTCAAAGTTCTCCTTGGCATATTGCAGGAGGAAGTTGGTGCGTCCCACACCTCTTGGGCCGCGAATGCCAATCATGCGGTAGCTCCAGTCAATGGAATCCATCAGAGCCCTGCGAATGGGGGCGTTGGTGTGTTCGATGAGGTAGGCGTGTGATTTGAAGAAAGTCTCCATAGTTTTCCTTTCTTTGATTATAGTTGATTTCGTTAGCCGCTGCAAAATTACACTTTTCTTTTGAATTTGCAAAGCGTGTCTGGCATTATTTTTTATCCCGGGCCAGCTTTACCTTCTTCCGCGTTTGTTGGAAAGAGGTGGGCTTACCGTTTCAATACTATCTTTTGTCCGCTGACATACAGTCCTTTGCATTCTTTCTTCCAGGGGGCTACGGGCTTTCCCTGAAGGTCATAGATACTTTCTGCATGGGGTGCGGATTGCGCTGCGGGCGTATAAAGTCCCTCTGGTTCGGGGGCAGGACGGCCGCCACCGTCGAAAACAAAACTGATCAAGCCGTTCTGTTCGGCAATGTCGGTGATGGGGCGTCCCATGTATTTCTTCCCGTCGGCGTTGGCATTGAAGAGCGTGGCCGCCGGAGTGGACGTGTCGGTCAGCGAAGTGTTGTTCTTGCGTCCCGGGTAGGGGTCGCCGGCCAGCCCTGCAGCTGTGATGTAGGAGTTGTTGTCGGCATGGAAGATGGTGCAGCGTTCGTGGCCAGGGGTGGAGTTCACGGTGTTGTTCTGCCAGACGGCGGCGTTGTAATCCACGTGGATGATGAGCATACCGTGGCCGTCGGCGGCCTTGTTCCACGACTCTTGCTGGATGTTCTGCAGGAGGTAGTATTCTTTTGGGGTTTTACTATTATATATAATGTATGCTTGTCCGTCGGGGGCGGTGATGGGTTTCATGCCTTCTACCACGCATCCTTCCGTGAGTTCAATGGGATTCAGCCATCCGCAGTACATTCTTTCGTAGGCCGTATAGGCGGCTGGGATGCAGCTGCCGGCGTTGTAGCAGCCGTAGTCCATCACGCTCCAGGCGTTCATGCCGAAGTTGTCGTACTGGGTGTCGTAGAGGTCGGGCAGGCCCATGCAGTGGCTGAACTCGTGGCACACATTGCCGATGCCGGCGTTCACGGAGCCGTAGGTGCCGTCCAGCTCGTTGGAGCAGGCGTAGGTGTCGATGGTCACACCGCCCAGCTTTAGGGGGCCGTCGCCGTCGCCGAAGCGCATGGCCTCGGTCAGCGTCCACTCGTGAGGCCAGATGGTGCTGGGGCTGGCGTTGTTGGATTCTCCGTAGCCGGCGTAGATGACATACACCTGATCCACCGCGCCGTCGCCGTCCCAGTCGTAGTCCTTGAAGTTCACGTAGGGAGCGGCCTGCTTGCAGGCTTCGCTCACCATCGTGGCGGCATACATGTCCTCGCCATTACGGTCGTTCTGGCCGTAGTAGGCCATTGTGTTCGACACCGTGACAGGCCCCACGATGTCGAATGTAAGGTCGAACTTGCCGTAGCTCTGTGCCTTGAAGTAGTCGTTCACCGAGCCGATGTGCCCGTTCTGGCTGAAGCCGGGCTTGTTCATCATCGCGTCGTAGAAGCTCAGCGAGGAGGTGGGTTTCAACTTTACGTCGCTGAAATTGACGAGTATGACGAGGCCCTTGCGCGAACCCTCAAACTGCCCCTCCTTGGCAGGGGCTATGATTTTCCGACGGGCATTGGCGCTCCGCGTCTGGCGCAGGGACTCAATCCTTCCGCGCCGCTCGTCGGCATGCGCCGTCATGCGGGCGAAATCTGCGTCGGAGATAAGTTGGAAGCGGTTGCCATCCAGACTCCTGAATCGGCGGCCATCGGCAGCTTGGAAGTATTTGCAATGTTCATCGCCGCGCAGGGTTACCGTCACGCTCTGACCGTTGGACAGTGTGATGGTACGCGTTACGCGCTTGGCGGGCACGGCCGCCATGTTGAGGGCCGTCGCAAGAAGAAGCAATGTAGAGAAAAGTCTGTTCATCGTGCTGAAGGGTTAGTGAGTGGGGTGGAAGCAGGCTTTCTGCTGACATCCACCCAGATTGTATCGTTCTTCTCAATCGTATCGTTCTGAAACGCGGTGGTGGCCTTGCTCACTGCCGCACGGGCCATCCTCTGCGTGATGCTTGTAACGGGTTCCAGCAGGTGGCTGCCAGCCTGGCGCTCAGGGCTGAGTATGTGCAGCCCCTGCATCACATTCAGCACGACGCTCAGGAGCACGGCGTACTTCACGAGGCTCACCGCTACGCCGCCCAGTCGGTTGGGCAGGCTGATGAAGCCTATTTTGTTGAGGGCGGAGGTGATGACAGTGGCTACGCCGCCCAAGGCTATGGGGGCCACAATCCACAGCAGGAAAAAGGCAATCAGGCTGGTGATGATGTTCACCTGCGTACCTCCTACGGCCAAATACTCGCCCAGCGTACCATAGCACAAGCAGGCAATGACAAGGCCGGCTATGAAACCCAGCGTGCTTACAAGTTCACGCAACAGGCCATGCGTCCATCCCTTCCAAATGGCATAGAGCAGGACAACAAGAATGAATATGTCTAAATACATGATCGCTTTGATAAGGATTCCCATTACTGCAGGCAGCCCGCAAATCAAGCAGCCGCCTGTACCGACTTCCACGGCTCGCTCCACTCAGAGTAAACCGGCAAACCGACATCAAGCCACCACTGTCAAGCACAAAGCCCCTCTGCACCGCAATAACGGGACAGGGGGGCTTTTCTGCTTTGCGGTTGCCGCAGGTTAGGTACCTGGGTTGATAGCCCCGCTGGGGCAAACATCGGCGCAAGAGCCGCAGTCAATGCAAGTGTCAGGGTTAATGCTGTAGATGTCGCCCTCGCTGATAGAGCCAGTGGGGCACTGGTCGATGCAAGTGCCGCATGCAACACAATCTTCGCTAATTACGTAAGCCATGTTTTTTTAATGATTGATAGGTTTATAAAGTGTATTTTCAATTTCCTCAGTGCCCGAAACGGGACTCGAACCCGTACAGCATTACTGCCAAGGGATTTTAAGTCCCTCGTGTCTACCGATTCCACCATTCGGGCGGGAATTGCGTGGCAAAGGTACAACTTTATTCCGAAATGGCGAAGCATTCAGCCCAAAAACTCACCTCAAGCCCTAAATCGGCCTCCTAAATGCTTCCGTTCCCTGCATTTTCCGCCCATTCACCCCCGTCAATACACCTGTTCCATCTTATGCCACCCTACTCTGCCGACAGCTTTTCGTACTCCGCCGACAGTTTTTCGTACTCCGCCGATAGTTTTTCGTAATCCGCCGACATTTTTTCGTACTCCGCCGATAGCTTTTTGTAATCCGCCGCCAGTTCCCTGCAGATTTCGGGTAGCCATTTCTAGAGCACAGACAGCCTCAGCCGTCCAAACTGTTGTCCAGACCTTCCCTCGTAAAAATCGTCAAACCACCCCGATTCAATGCCCAAATGCCGCCTTCTCCTGTCAAAAACCACCCGACACACCTCTTTCTTGCCAAAAAAAAGCCCCATACCCTTGCACATTCGCAAAAAAGTCGTAACTTTGCACCCGATTTACGACTCGTTAGCTCAGTTGGTAGAGCAATACACTTTTAATGTATGGGTCTTGGGTTCGAGTCCCAAACGGGTCACGAAGACAATGAAGACACCTGTTCGCATTCAGAATGGGTGTCTTTCTTCTCTCTCATGGACGGGAGAAGTAAAACTCTAATAATCAGTAAATTTAAGACGCTATCATTACGGGACGAAATTACAAATCATTCATTTGTAAGCCAAATTTCGTCGTGAGGAAGTATGCACCTTGACAGGGGTGTTCTACCAATGTTCTACCAAAATCGGTCAAGGTGTTCTACCAACTCTCAAATTCTTAACTCAGCAAAAAGCAAATTTGCGATTAAGATTTGCACCGATACGATGGAAGGAGGTTTGCGTCTTAAAATTTACTGCTATGATGAAAGTCTATGCAAGAGCAATTTTCGACCGCAAGCGTCAGTTAGAAACAAAAGGCTTGGGTCAAGTAGAGATTCTGGTAACTCTCAATCGTTACGAAAAGAAGTACATTTCCGTCAAGAAGTGTACGGCCTCCGAATGGCAGCGCTATCAGTATAGCGTGGAATTGGAGCAGGAATTGTCCGTTTACAATTCCATAGCCGCGAAGATGGAAGTGCAGGGATTGGGGATGACAGTCCAAGTGTTTACCAATCTGGCCGGAATTGACCAGAAGAAAAATGAAGACAAAAAGGTCAAGCAGATGCTCGTTTCTCCTACCGGCTTCATCGAGTTCATCAAAGACCAGATGAGCAAGGAGCGCCTGGCCAAGGGTACGCTTATCCGCCGCCAGGTTGCCATCAAAGCCATAGAGCGTTATGGCCGTCTGTGCCGCTTCTCCGACCTCACTCCGAAGAATGTAAAGGGCTTTGATGACTTCCTCCGTGAAGAAGCCCCCAACCGCACGGACCAGAGCCTGAACAACTACCACAAGGTGGTGCGCAAGTATTGCCGCCAGGCCCATGAGTACGACTACATTCCCAAGAATCCGTACAAGCACCCCTTGTGTCATTTCGAGCGTGGCGAGAGCAAGGAACGCGAAGCCTTGGAAGAGTTTGAGATTGAGAAAATCAAGAACGCGAAGGGTCTGACGGGCGGTGAGGAGCACGCCCGCGACATCTTCCTCTTCTCCGTATATACCGGCCTTGCCTATTGCGACAACCAAGCCTTTGATTTCGCCACTATGACGGAGAAGCTGGAGGACGGCCATTACATCGACGGGGAGCGCATCAAGAACGGGCACAAGTTCTTCACGCCAATTCTCCCTCCCGCCATGGCGATTTTGGAGAAGTACGACTACAAGCTCCCCAAGATGTCCATTGAGAACCTGAACAAGTTCCTTCACATGTTAGAATCGCGTGCCGGCCTTCGGAAGCCCTTGACCAGCCATGTGGCACGGCACACGTTCGCCACCCTTATGCTGAACCACGATTTTCACATATTCTATATCGGTCCTATGTATAACTTATGTACCTTTTCTGGACACATCCGCCTAAAAATAAAGGCTTCCATACACTTTGAAGTGCGTGGAAGCCTTAAAATTAACATCGATTGTATTTAATCATAATCACTGGCGTTTCCTTCTTCGTCAATAATCCTTGCTCTGTCTGGAAACTGAGAGGTGGTCAGCCTGACGGCATGTGGATGCAGTTCTCTAACCTTCATCGTTGGCTGAATATAGGTCTTTTTCATACGCCTGGCCTCCTTCTGTTATCTTGCGAAAAATTTCTTACCGTTCATGATATACACCTGGCCCTTCTGGATGCTTGTCACTCTCTGTCCGCTGAGGTTGTAGATAGCTCCATCGCTTTCGGAGAGGGTTGGGGCGAGGCTTTCTATTCCAGTCGACTCGTCATCGCCAATCACCATTATATTCATCTTTGCATTTGCTTCCGACGGCTGTGTGTATGGGTTGTCATCGCGAGGGTCGATGGTCATCCAGATGCGCATCGGTTGCAGGTTAACACCTGTGCCCATCTTCTGGAACTGACCGCTCGTGTTTACTGCATACCAGTTGCCTGGGGTAGTGGTCTGCTCATATATGCCGCCAATGGTATAGGTGTCCTTTGCTGAGTTGATAGCGAACTGCGTTGCCTTTGTCGGGTAGAGTTTTGTGGTCGTTGTCATAGTCACATCGCCATACCACTTAGGTCGTACCACGTATGGAGTGTTAGCCTTTACTGTTCCGGCATCCATTTTCAGGAAAGCAATTACGGCATTATTGTCCTTGTCGAGCAATATGCCATATATCTCTGCCACGTCAAGCCCTGCCTGAGCCATGTCTGCCACATCGACGTCGAAAGGCACGTACCATGCCTGCCACTTGCCTGCATTGGCAAAGTTACGTAAGTAGGTAACGCTGACATTCTCGACTTCTTCCGATACCACAAGGCTCTTTATGTTTCTACTGCGCTCGTCTATGGTGATTTTACCATTAGCCTCTATCTTCTGACGAATCGTAGTGTCGTCGGTCTTTGTAATGATGACGTTCACATCTTCAACTATCTTGAAATCCTTCCAAATATTCTTGGTCTGATAGAGTGCTGTGGTGTAGCTCGGAACATGAAGAGTGACTTTTGATAGATCAATTTCATGAAATGCAGTAAAGTCGATATATGGCATTTTCTCTGCTTCGGTCCATTTTACGAATATGTCCTTCAAATTAGAGCATTCAAAGAATGCATAACTATAAATGGAAGTTACGTCTTCCAATAAGGTTACTGATGTCAATCCTGTGCAGGAATAGAATGCGTAGCCTCCAATGCTACCACTTTTAACCGATACGGATGTCAATGCCGTGCAGCCATCAAATGCATTCGCTCCCACCCCCGACAGGCTACCGTTGATTGTTAATGCCCCCGTGTAATTCTGAAAAACACGCATTCCTATATATGCGCCATCTTCAATCGTAACATTTTTTAGACTATTACAATTACAGAACACATCATTTTCCATGCTCTTCACGCTGCCTGGAATGGTTATTGATTGCAATTGGGAGCAGCCTTCGAATGCTGAAGTTCCAATGGCAGTAACGCCATCAAGGGTTGCTGTGCTTAGATTGGTGCATTTCTTAAATGCCTGTTGTCCAATGCTTCCACTTTTGACAGATACGGAATGCAATCCTGTGCATTCCATGAATGCAAATTGGCCTACACCCGATAGGCTACCGTTGATTGTTAATGATCCTGTGTAATTCATGAACACATAATATCCTATATATGCACCGTCTTCTATCGTTACATTGCTGAGACTTGTACAGCCAGAGAGCACATACTTTCCCATACTCTTTACACTGCCAGGAATGGTTATTGACTGCAATTGGGAACAACCAGAGAATGCATACGTACCAATGTTGGACACGCCTTCAGGTAGGTGAGCTGTAATCAGATTTGAACAGTAGCCAAATGCATACTTAGCAATTTCTTTTACGGAATTTGGAAGTACTATGTTTGTTAAGCGTGAACAGTACATAAACGCTTGTTCTCCAATAATTGTAACTTCGGTATCAAACGTAATCTTTCCCAGTCCTTTTTCATATACATTATCGTTGTATTTCGCGCCGAATTTATCAGTTTTATTTGGTGTCAGTTTCTCGTTGTCTGTGGTTGTGTACCAGATTTCAGTGTTCTTGGCTACCGGGACGGTAAGGGCCGCATCGGTCGCCTCTACAGTGCATTGTTCATCAAAGAAATTCTTGTCGCAATTGGTGCAATGCCAATATCCGTATCGTCCTGTGGTGGTGGCTGTAGGCAGTATAGCCGGCACCCATTCAGCAATATGCGCGCTGATTTCTCTTGCCGATAACTCTTTCGTCTGATTTGCGTGTCCTCCTTCACCCTCGTATGAATAATTCTTGTTACATTCTTTGCAATGCCAGTAGGTGAATTTGCTGTTATTGCATCGTGTCAGGATTGCAGCTTCAAAGTTATGGATGTGGTTCGATGAGCGCTCGCACATCGTCTCATTATAATAGTAGGAGTAAGAATCGTTATAGTAGTTCACCAGATAGTTGCCCGTAAATACCGGATATGAGTCCGTGCCTATCTGCTGACGCCATTTGGTGTCTATCTTCTCTACGTTCAGTATCCAGCACGCTTTGCCACTTGCAAAGGTTGAGGCATCCAATATATAGACATCAATGACCTTTGCACCCTCTTCGCCGATATTGTATGCCACGCCACATTTGCCTTCAAGAGATACGCAGTTGCTGATGGAATAGATTGATTCATCAATGTTCTTTGCCACCGAGCCGCAGATGCCTCCACACACATCGCTATTGGCTGATGAAACCTTGCCGATGTTATAGCAACCTGAAATGGACGAAGAATGCCAACATGAACCAGCTATACCACCTGCGCAATCGATTGTGCCTATCACGGTCGCACTGTTCCAGCAATTCTCAATCCGTCCGTATGCTAAGTCACCGCAGATGCCTGCCACATGGCTCTTGCCACGGAAATAACTGTCCTTGATGCCGACATCATGGATGTAGCCATTATTGTCGGCCATACCGAAAAGCCCGACAGGTGCCTTTGTTTCATCATTGAAGTAAAGTCCGCTGATGGTGTGTCCGTTGCCGTTGAACTCGCCGGCGAAGCCCTTGTAAGTGTCGGATTCGCTGCCCCAACTGCCTATCGGAGTCCAAGTCTCAAACGTGCCGCTGTTCAGGTTTCCATTACTGTCTAAAACACCAGTGTTCACCGTGATGTCTGCCGAAAGTATGGCACAGGCAGTTTCGCTCCCATCGTTCACATGTTTGGCAAACCAATACAGTTCGGCCGCTGTGCTTAACTTATAAGTGCCCTTCTCATCCTTTTGCGGTTCAGAAGGCTCTATTGCTGCATTCATCACCGTGCTGCACATTATCAGTACTGCGGAAAGTAAAAGTCTTGTGATTTTTGTTTTCATATTTCTGAGATTTTAATTGTTAATCTATTCGCAATTGGCGTACAAAGTTACCATGCAGTATGTCTGCCGCCAAATCCATTATTTGAACAGACGGTCCCTGTGATTGCATATTTATTAGTTGTTTCAAATTAAGCTTTGCAAAGGTACAAAAAAAACACAAAACACCTTTTGCGTTTTAGAAAAAAAACACAAAGTGTTTCAAAAAAAAAGAAAAGCCCCTCTTTTTACCGCCAAAAACGGCAAGAAAGGGGGCGTGCATTAGCGATTGTAAGGAAGCCCCGCTGTCCTTCAGGACGGAACTCCTGCAAAGCGCGACGGCTTGCCGGAATGCCCTACATCACATTCTAATAAGGAGCTGGAACATTACAGTGATAACAACGCGCGTGCTGATGGTGGTCAACTCTTTTGCAATAGGGACAAACGTCGCAATTTCCATTGACATAAGCGATCCATTTTGCAGCGTTTGTATAAGACGGACTAGGATCTACACCTGTCCCATGGCATACATAACACGAACTACTTTGAGTTGACTTAGACGAAGATGTTCTTGACGAAGATGAGGAAGATGATGATGACGATGTTGGAACACTACCAGTAAAAAGTATTTCGCCTTTAGCACCATATGTTGTTACCATGCAACAAAAATACCCTGGATATTCACTTTTTGCACAGAAGCACTTTCCTGTACGATTGCAGTAAGTACACATTCCTGACTGGCCACAATAACTACACGGAATGAACATATCATAACTTACTCTCGTGCCACCTAGACCATAGCATAAAGGACATCTTTTGGTGCCTTTGCACATACAACAATTAGTAGTGCCGTTGCATGTCGTACAAGGTCTGTATACCTTATTAGTTCTAGCACCATTGGGTATTCCTTCATTTATCGCAAACATCCCATACCCGAGATTTTCGCGCCATATCTTTTTTTTAGCGGATGTGTTTTGCGCCGATGTGCTATTGTTTTTGTACTGTGCCAATGTGTTTTGATTAACAAAAAGAGCAGTTAAAACAATCAGAATTGGAAGAAAGCGTTTCATGTTGTTCTAATTTTAGAGTATGCCGTTATTTTTTTAGTTATTGCGTGTGCAAAGTTAAAAAAATCCCGAAAAAGAACAAAGCATGTTCGAAAAAAAACACTACTAAGTGTTTCAAAATGCAAGAATGCCTCCCATTTTGCCGCTATTTCGACAAGAGGAAGGCCTCATTAGCGATAGAAAGGAAGCCCCGCTGTCCTTTAGGACGGAACTCCTGTAAAGCGCGACGGCATAGCCGTAATGCCCTACATCACACCGTTTACATCCAGTGACGGGTCAAGGTTCTCCGACTGAGGGAATTTCTCACACCCTATATAGAGCGTATCGAAAGCATCCGTTCCGTCCGTACGGTGTTCCAGCAGGTCCCCTTCGGACTCTGCCAGTTTCTCACCGGCCTTATCCTTGTGGAAGCCATTGCGCCCGCGCGTCACGCCGGCGGTCTGAATAGCGAGGATGAGGTCATCGTTATTCTGTCGGTTGAAGAACGGCATCAGGCGTTGCTTTCCGGCGAAGCCCTGGTTGATGAGCAGGTACTTCTCATCGTGGCGCATGGGGGTGCCGAGATAGACGTCCACCACGTTCCACCCGTGGCGTTCAAACTCGTGGATGATGACCCAGCGGAAGTCCTGGTCGTTCACGGCATAGTTGGAGCCGAGGGCGGTGGTGTCATAGTAGAATACCACCGTCTTGTTCTGCTGGTGCGCATAGTAGGAGCAGAAGTCGGCGACGAGTGCCGGTATCTTTCGTTCAAACTTGACATAGAAAGATTTGAGCACATTGAGGCGTCGTCCCGAAGGTTGTCCCGCCACAATCCAGTTGATGTTGGCGTTATAGTCCATGCCGATGCAGATAGGTGCCAGCGGGTTGAGGTCTTTGTCGGCCCGCGCATCCAAGGACCCGTCTCCGAAGGATGCCCCCTCTTCAGCATAGAAAGACTGTGCGATGCCGTCAAGGTATTCCATATCTGAGGCGTCGTATTTGTGTTTCTCGCGCATGGACGAATAGAAGCCGTCCTTGGCAATGCCGATGCGCTGGCAGAGGATGGACGTCTGGAAGGTGAGGGGCGTGAGGTCGCGCTTCATCTGCTTGATATAGTTCTCGCCCAGGAGCTCAATGTTCTCGATGGTGGAGTATTCCTTGTAATACACCGCCACGGAGCGAAGTTTGTTGAGTTCACGATCTAGGCGACGCAAACGCTGCGGCAGGTACTTGGGCGGAATACAAGCCTAAAAATGCCCGTTTTCGGACGAAACAACAGTGAAATGAGCCAATGAGCAATTTTCCTCATTCCCCGATTTGCTCATTTCCCTATTTTTCCTTAATTTTGCATGGGATTACGGACGTCCGGCCCTCCCCAACGGACATGGGGGGCGATGTCCGTACCGAAATTCAGAGTGCTTGGTAACCTCTAAAAAAACAAGAAGAATGAAAGCGGGAAATCACTCCGTGAGTGTGTTGTTTATGCTGTTCGGCATACTTTTCTGCGTTTGCCTTATCGCGGCAAATGTTTTTGAAACCAAACAAATTGCGTTCTTTGACCACAGTCAAACGGCTGGCGTTATCGTGTTCCCCGTTTCATACATTATAAATGATGTGGTGTGTGAGGTGTGGGGCTTCAAGAAAGCGCGTCTGCTCATCTGGACCGGATTTGTCATGAACTTCTTTTTCGTGGCCATAGGGGCTTTGTGCGACTGGCTTCCCGGTGCGGCCTATTGGGATAACGAAGAGGGTTTCCATGCCGTATTCGGACTTGCGCCACGCATTGCCTGTGCCTCTTTCGTTGCCTTTATCTGTGGGAGTTTCGTGAATGCATACGTTATGTCCAGGATGAAGAGGCGCGACGGACAGAGGCGTTTCTCCCTGCGTGCTCTATTGAGTACGGTCTTTGGGGAGACAACGGACTCCGTCATTTTCTTTCCGCTGGCTTTCGGCGGTGTCGTTCCTGCGGACGAACTGCCTTGGCTTATGTCCTGTCAGGTGATGCTTAAAACCGCTTATGAAATAATCGTTCTCCCTCTGACGATACGCATCGTGGCTTGGGTAAAGGAGTATGAGCGGACGGATGCCTGTGACAATGACATTTCATACAGCATCTGGAGACTCTTTGATTTGTAAACAACCATCAACAACCAGATTTCCATGAGGGCTGCGTGAACATTATCATGAAAGACCTCAAGAACCTGATGGAGCCGAAGTATATTGAAGTAATCGGGCTTTTTACCCCACGTGGAGGTATTTCTATCCATCCGTTTGCAAACTATGGGATGCCCGGTACGAAATACGAGCGTATGGCAGAGGAGCGTATATTTCGCTTCGAATAAACAGTGGTGGCTAAATCAGGGGGGCTGTGGGAATCTTACCGATAGTACACACGCTTGACACGGTTGCTTACAGAAGTAAGGATTTCGTAGGGAATGGTGTCGAGAAGGTGGGACAGGCGGCTGACGGGCAGTTGTTCGCCGAAGATTTCTACGCTGTCGCCTTCGTGGCAGGGTATGTCGGTAACGTCTATCATGCACACATCCATGCAGATGTTGCCCAGATAGGGGGCCTCGTGGCCGTTTACAAGGCAGCAGCCTCGGCGGTTGCCCAGGCGGCGGTTCAGCCCGTCGGCATAGCCTATGGGCAGCACGGCTATGCGTGAGGGGCGTTCCACTACGGTGCGGCGGCTGTAGCCGATACTTGTGCCGGCGGGCACTTCGCGCACTTGCAGTATGGTGGTCTTCAGGGTGGATACGGTGCCCTGCGGCGCATCGGTGATGGGGCTTACGCCGTAGAGGCCGAGGCCGAGGCGTACCATGTCGAGATGGCGGTCGGGGAAGCGTTCTATACCTGCGGAGTTGCAGATGTGACGCAGGATGCGATGAGGGAAGGCTTCCTGTATGCGGCGGGAGGCGGCCTCAAAGAGATTGAATTGCTGCTGGCTGAATGCGTCGAAGTCAGGGCTGTCTGAACCTACGAAATGGCTGAATACGGAGCGCACGGTGAGGGCTTCTTGGCGTTTGAGGCGCTGAATGAGGCGGTCGATGTCGGAGCCGCCCGTACTTCCGGGCTCTGAACTGTCTGTGGGGTTAAAGCCGAGACGGCACATGCCCGTGTCGAGTTTCAGGTGGATGGGCCAATGCTGTATGCCGGCTTGCTCGGCGGCGTGGATGAGGGCTTCCAGCATCTGGAAGTTATAGACTTCAGGCTCAAGATTGTAGCGGAACAGGGTGGAAAAGGCTGTCCGTTCGGGATTCATCACCAGTATGCCTGTGGTGATGCCTGCCCTGCGCAGGGTGGCGCCTTCGTCGGCCACGGCCACGGCCAGATAGTCTACGCCTTTGTCCTGAAGCGTGCGGCTTACTTCTACTGCACCTGCACCGTAGGCATCGGCCTTGACCATGCACACCATCTTGGTATGGGGTTTCATGAAGGAGCGGTAGTGGTTTACGTTTTTGACGAGGGCGGCGAGATTGACTTCAAGGGTGGTTTCATGTACTTGGAGGGCAAGATTTTCCAGCAGGTGCTCGAAGCCGAAGCTGCGTGCTCCCTTGAAGAGCACCACCTCGTCGTGGAGTCGGCCCAGCACACCGCTCTGGAGCAAATCTTCGGTTGTCTCAAAACACACGTTGGGCACTCCTATAAGGTGTTGCCACTGGAAGATGTTTGGGCCCACGCCAAGGAGGAAGTCCACGCCGCGTCGGTCTATGAGTTGTGCAACCTGCGCATAGAGTTGCTGGGGCGGGAGGCCTGTCTGGAGGATATCGGAAAGCACCAGGGTGTGCCTGCGCCCTGCCAGTTCGGGGCGGCGGGCCATAAAGTCGAGGGCGATGTCGAGGGAGGTGAGGTCGGAGTTGTAGGCATCGTTGATGAGGGTCAGTCCTTTTTGTCCTGTCTTCACTTCCAGCCGCATGGCAATGGGTTCGAGTTGCAACAGCCGTTGACGCACGGTGGCCACGGGGAGACCCAGATGGAGGCACACGGCCATGCAGGTGATGGCGTTCTGTATGGAGGCTTCGTTGATGAAGGGCAAGTCAATGGGGAATGATGTGCCCTGCCAATGGCAGGCCAGAAGAGTGTGGCCCTTCTGCTCTCCTATGGTTTCTATGTAAAGCGAGGCTGACTTGTTTTTGCGGCTCCAAGTAATCAGTTTCCCCTGATAGTGGCTCTCGGCCAGGCAACCGCTCACCAGCTTATCGTCCATGGAGATGACCAGTACAGGGCAGTCACGGAACAGCCGCAACTTCTCCATGCACTTCTCTTGCATGGTTCCGAAGTTTTCCTGATGGGCAGGCCCCAGACATGTAAACACGCCGAGGGTGGGGCGTATAATTGTGCGCAAGGCTTCCATTTCCCCCTGCCGCGACACTCCGGCCTCGAAAATGGCCAGCTCATGCCGATCTGTGAGCTGCCACACGCTCAGCGGCACGCCAATCTGGCTGTTGTAGGAGCGGGGAGAGCGGCAGACGGCTCGGTCGGCAGAAATCATCTGGTAGAGCCACTCCTTTACGATGGTTTTTCCGTTTGAGCCAGTTATGCCTACCACGGGGAGGTTGAATACGTCGCGGTGTCGTTCAGCCAGGCATTGGAGGGCTTTCAGTACATCCTGTACTTGAAGGAAATGGGCTTCGGGGAACAGGGTATCCCACTTGTCGGGAAGGATTTCTACCACAAAGGCCCGCACGCCACGGTGGTAGAGATCGGCAATGTAACGGTGGCCGTCGCCCGAACAAGTGTGTATGGCAAAAAACAGGGAGGTTTCTGGAAACGAGAGTGAGCGGCTGTCTGTCAGCAGCCATTCCACGGACGTGGTGGAGGCCGCACCATAATGGCGGGCTCCAATCAGTGCGGTTATGGTTTCAACGGTATAGGTCATTGCTCTGTATATATATTAAGAAAGCCGAATAAATCGGCCTGCAAACGATGAACCAGCGAGACTTGGATACCTTACTTCTTGTCCCTATCGGGCCAGAGGACTTTCTGCCGCTCAGCCATGCGGTCTTCCTGCGCGTTGCGACAGGGCAACCAGAAGACGGCATCCTGCAAGCTGTCGGGCAGGTATTGTTGCGTGGTGAAGTTGCCGGGGTAGTCGTGTGGGTAGAGGTAGCCGTCGGAATAACCGAGTTCCGCCATGAGCTGGGTGGGGGCGTTGCGCAGGTGGAGGGGTACGGGCAGATTGCCCGTGCGTCGCACTTCTTCAAGGGCGGCCCCGATGCCTTTGTAGGCGCTGTTGCTCTTGGGCGACGTGGCCAGATAGACTGTGGCTTCGGCCAGAGGGATGCGCCCCTCGGGCCATCCGAGCTTGTGGACGGCGTCGAAGGCTGCGTTGGCCAGCAGAAGGGCGTTGGGATTGGCCAGCCCTATGTCCTCGGAGGCGCTGATGACGAGGCGACGGGCTATAAATTCGGGCTTCTCGCCTCCTTCTATCATACGGGCCATCCAATAGAGTGCGGCCTGAGGGTCGCTGCCGCGAATGGACTTGATGAAGGCAGAAATGATGTCGTAGTGCATCTCACCCTGCTTGTCGTAAGCCAAGGGGTTCTGCTGCAACTGCGTGGTAACCGCTTCGTTGTTGATTGTGATAGGGCCTTCGCTCTGCGCGGAGGCACTGAGGAGATCAAGGATGTTGAGGAGCTTGCGTGCATCGCCGCCGCTGAAGCGCAGAAGGGCTTCGTCCTCTTCCACAATTACACCGCGCTCTTTGAGCATAGGGTCGCCATCGATGGCTTGCCGGAGGAGCTGAAGCAGTTCGTCGCGGCTGAGCGACTGCAAGGTATAGACTTGGCAGCGCGACAGAAGCGGGCGGATGATTTCAAACGACGGGTTTTCGGTCGTTGCGCCGATGAGGGTGACGGTGCCGCGTTCTACGGCAGCCAGGAGGCTGTCTTGTTGCGATTTGCTGAAGCGGTGTATTTCGTCGATGAAGAGTATGGGCGAGGCTTGCTGGAAGAAACGGTTTTTCTCGGCTTTCTCTATGGTGTCGCGCACGTCTTTCACGCCGCTCTGTACCGCAGAGAGCGTGTAGAAGGGCACATCAATGGCGCGGGCCACTATACTGGCCAGCGTGGTCTTGCCCACTCCCGGCGGCCCCCAGAGGATGAAGGAACTCACTCGCTTCTGTTCTATCATGCGCCGCAACGGGGCACCGGGGCCAACGAGGTGCCGCTGGCCGATGTAGTTGTCGAGTGTGGAGGGGCGAAGCCTCTCTGCCAAGGGTGTCATAGGTGGAGCACTTTTCGTCAGCGGCGGGTACCGCTGACGGATAGGGGCTGATTACTTCACCGCGTTCGTAATCAGAATGGTGATACTGGTCAGCACGCTGGCCATGCTGAGCCAGGTGGCCACGGAGCGGAACGAATTGTCGTTGATGGTGCTTTGGCCGGTGCGCATCTTGTTGGGCGAAACATACACCACGTCGTTCTGCTGGAGGTAGTAGGCGGGCGAGGAGAAGATGTCCTTGGAGCGCAGGTCAAGGTGGTAGGTGGTACGCTGGCCGCCTTCTTCGCGGATGACGAGCACGTCTTCGCGCTTGCCCTGAATGGTGAGGTCGCCCGCCGCACCCAAGGCTTCGAGAATGGTGATGCGGTCTTTGGTGATGTCGAAGCGGCCCGGTGCTTTCACTTCGCCCAGAATGGTAACATAGCGTTGGTAGCAATCCACCGTTACCACGGCATCGCGCAGCAAGTCCTGGCGGAGTCTGTCCTGAATGGTCTGTGCGAGTTGCGAGCGGGTGAGGCCGGCGGCCTTGACGGGCTCCAGTCCGGGCACGGTTATATAGCCCTGGTCATTGACGGTGTACAGGGTCTGGTTCTGTGCCGTGGCCATGCCGTTTGTCTTGCTGGCAATGAGGGGCGTGGTGTAGCGTATGGCTAAGTCGGGGGTGAGTGCGCTGTTCACGTTGATGGCCATTTTGTCGCCGGGCTGGAATGTGAGCTGGTGCTCAGCCTGTGCTGCCACTTGGCCGTCGGCTTCGATGTCCTGCAAGTAGATGATGTTCTTCTCGCTGTGGCAGGCGCACAAAGTCAGTATAAGGAGGAGGGCACCAAGGAGGTGCAAGGTATGCTGTTTCTTGTTCATGGTTGTTTTTTATGTTCGGATGAGTGAAAGTACTTCTTGCCTGCGGGCAGCGTCGCTGTCAAAGCGGCCCAGCGTGGCTATGGTTGTGGTGATAGTCCCTATCTTTTCAATGCCGCGCATCTGCATACAGGTGTGCTGAGCTTCTACCACCACCATTACGTCTGCAGTACCGAGTGCGTCGCCCACGGCTTCGGCTATCTGCTGAGTGAGGCGTTCTTGCACCTGAAGGCGACGGGCATAGACTTCCACGGCCCGTGCCAGCTTGGAGAGGCCGGTAATGTGCCGGTCGGGCAGATAGGCTATGTGAACATGGCCGAAGAAGGGGAGAAGGTGGTGTTCGCAGAGGGAGTGGAAGGGGATTTCGCGCACCAGGACGAGGCCCTTGCTTTCGTCGGCATCGAACAGGGCGCTCCGCAGTATGGCTCGGGCATCCTGGCTGTACCCCCGCGTTACTTCCGCCAAGGCTTTGGCCACGCGTTCGGGGGTTTTCACAAGACCTTCGCGCTCGGGATTTTCGCCAACGTGCTGGAGGAGGGCTTTAATATGATTCTCTATCATGGTCTTCGGGGAGTGTGAGCGTGGACAGGGGCAGGAGCACTTGCGACTTCACAATTTGGCATTGAGGAAAGAAGGTGCTGCGGCGCATGGCTTGCAGATGGTGCTGGGCGGCCTCGCGGGTGGGGAAATCGCCCACGCAGCAAACCCATCGCGGCTGCTTGTAGTGGCAATAGACGGACAATTCGGGGAACAGGGATTGTGCCATCTCGCCCATACGCTTGGCTTCGGCACGCGACTTTCTGCCGTTGATGCCGCAGTAGATTTGGATGCGGTAGCCCTGAGCCTTGTAGCGCGGGCGGGGAGGCATACTGTCGGTGGACGCCGGTGGCTGGGTGTCGTGCCACACTTGTGCGTTCAATGCTGTCCAACCCCAAGCGGGGGCGAACAGCATGAGGACGATGAGGAGTATTCGCTTGAACATAAGAAATGGGATAATCCTCGCCCCGCTCCTTCGGGGTGAATGGAGCGGGGGAGGGGGTTGTGTCCGCCCCGTCGGGGCTGGACGGGCCTGCGTGGCAGATTACTTCCAGGCGTCGATGATGCCCTTGAAGTCGGGAGCTTTCAGGCTGGCACCGCCGATGAGGCCACCGTCGATGTCGGGCTTCTGGAAGAGTTCGGGGGCGTTGCTGGCCTTGCAGCTGCCGCCGTAGAGGATGGAGGTCTCGTCGGCGAGTTCGGCGCCATAGACTTCGGCCACGCACTTGCGGATGTAGGCGTGGATTTCCTCGGCCTGCTCAGCCGTGGCGGTCTTGCCGGTACCGATGGCCCAGATGGGCTCGTAGGCGATGACGATGCTCTTCCACTGTTCGGGAGTGAGGTGGAACACGCTGCCGGCGAGTTCAGCCTTGCAGACGGCTTCCTGCTCGCCCGCCTCGCGCTGCTCCAGGCTTTCGCCGATGCAGAAGATGACCTTCAGGCCTTCGGCCAGGGCGAGGTCCACCTTTTCCTTCAGGATTTCGGGGGTCTCGTGATAGTATTCGCGGCGCTCGCTGTGGCCCAGGATGACGTACTCGGCCCCCGTGCTCTTCACCATGGCGGCGCTCACTTCGCCGGTGTAGGCACCGCTGGCCTTATTGGCGCAGTTTTCGGCGCTGACGGCAATGACGCTGTCCTTCACCAGTTCGCTGACGGTGGCCAGATGGATGAAGGGCGTGCCGATGATTACTTCGCAGTTGGGCTTTTCTGCGGCGAGGATTTCTTTCAGTTCGGTGGCGAGTGCTACGCCTTCCTGCAGGGTCTTGTTCATTTTCCAGTTGCCTGCTACGATGTGCTTTCTCATTGGAGTGTTGTTTTATGAATTGTAAAATTGGGTTATAAGTTGCTTACGGCTGATTTTTCCGTAATCTGGCCTGCTGTGATACGCACTATGCCCGGATTGGCCCTCACGATGGTCTGCAGCATTTCCAGGCTGGCGTAGAGCGCAGGACAGCCCAGACCGGTGCAGTCCTTGAAGTATTCGGCTGCCTCCTTGCCCTCGGCCATGACGATGTAGAAGGCTTCGCCCTTGTCGCGGGCTTCGTCCCATAGGGCGTTGAGGCGGTCGGCATTGCCCGTGTCGGCAGCCTGTGCCGAGGGGATGGTGATGAGCGTTACGGGCTTCTCGGCCATGAGGATTTCGTCGGTGCGGTCGTTGCCCTCCTCGTCGGTCAGTCCGAAGTCAAGTATGGTTGGGGCTTTGATTTCCACGCTCTGGCCGTTCACTACGTCATACTCGCCCATCATGGCGCTGAGGATGTCGGTGCCCGTCTTATAGGGCGTGAAATCCACGGGGGGGAGGTTTCTCCAGCTCCACAGGGCCAGTATCACGGCACTGACCACCACCACGTTGGCCACCATGGCCCGTAGATGCCGCCCCCCCAGTCTGTACATACTGTCGTGGCGGATGAAGAGCCACACGGCAGCGAGGGTCAGCACGATGTTCTTGAGGAAGGACTCCGTGTTTGTGAGGTGTATCGCGCTGCCGAAGCACCCGCATTCCGGCACGGCATCGGTGGCGGCGTTCACCGCCGTAACGATGAGCATGGGCACCATGAACAGCAGCAGAAGCCAGGCGGTACGCCGGCGGCACGCCCCAATCAGGAGGCTTATGCCTATGGCTGCCTCGGCGAAGGTCAGCAGGATGACGCACGCCGTTACGGGCACGCTGGCATAGCCGGTGTGGATGCCGGCCACCATCAGGTAGTCCTGCAGCATGATGGTCATGCCCAGCGGGTCGTTGGCCTTGGTGAAGCTGGAAAACAGCAGGGTGAGGCCCGTTGCCAACTGGCATAGCCATACTGTGGCCGTGGATATGTGGCGGAACTGTATCGTGGCGGGTGGCGGGATTGAGGGGTTATGACTGGCAGACGGGCGTGCCGTCGGCCTGCCGGGCACTTGAAAGTTGGATGAGGCCGAACACGGAATAGTTGAGCATATCCATGTAGTTGGCGGCTATGCCCTCGCTCACACGGGTCTGGCCGCCGAGGTCTTCTATCTGCTTGGTGCGCAGCACCTTCATGAGAATCAAATCCACGTAGCTGCTGACCCTCATTGAGCGCCATGCTTCGCCGTAGTCGTGGTTTTTGCGGAGCATAAGCTGGAGGCACTCTTTGGCCTTTTGGTCGTAGAGTTCCTCGGCACGGCCGCAGGGCAGGTCGGCTCCCTCGTCGCTGGCTCCCAACTCCAATTGGATGAGTGCCATCAGGCAGTAGTTTACGATGCCTACAAACTCCGAGGCAATGCCTTCTCCCACGAGGTTTTCTCCCGTCTGCTGTATGGTGCGTATGCGGTTGGCCTTGATAAATATCTGGTCGGTCAGGGAACTGGGACGCAGTATGCGCCAAGCTGTGCCGTAGTCGTGCATTTTGTCCACGAAAAGGCTGCGGCAGCGTGCCATCTCCTTTTCAAACTGCTGTTGGGTGTTCATTCGGGTGTCTGTTGTCGGGGGTGTCCATAATGGATGCGCCTGCAAAGTTACGAATAAGCGAGTGAAAAGCCAAATGAGCGCAGCGAAATTTGAGCTTTTCCGAGCGTGAGTAACTAAAACCGCAGGCTAAAGTTACGAATAAGCGAGTGAAAAGCCTGCATGAGCGCAGCGAAAATTGAGATTTTCCGAACGAAAGTATCTTGGAGCGAAGCTCAAAGTACGAATAAGCGAGTGAAAAGGCCAAGGAAGCCCAGAGCCTCGTTTCACTATCGGCGGACCAGTTTTTCCTACTCTATAAGAGAGTTTCATCTACCGTATAGCATAGTTGTGCCTATCCTATGGGATAGTTCAGCTTATCTCATAGACTTGCTTATCTCGCTGTACGACAGGCGGAAGACAAGTGTTCGCCTGATGCTTCCTTCTTGAGCCGTACTCAAATCGCACCGCCGGCCAGGTTCACCTCGTCTATGCAGAGTAAGCCCTTGGCTATGCAGTAGAGCGTCAGGCCCGCCGAGGAGTGAATGTTCAGCTTGCGGGCGATGTTGCGGCGGTGCGTCGTCACGGTGTGCAGGCTGATGTAGAGCTTCTCTGCGGTTTCCTTGTTGCTCATGCCCCGCGCCACGCATTCGGCCACGGCTTGCTCGCGTGCCGTCAGGGACACTTCGTCGGTGTCCGTCTGCCGGAGTGCAAGTCGGACGCTCTTTCCTCGCTCCTTCTGCGCCTCCAGGCGGGCTACTGCGGGCATGAACACCTTGTCCTCTATAAGACAGTGCATCAGCAGGTCTTCCTCCGTGGTGTGCAGCGCATAGAGCGCTTCGCGCAGGAGGTCGTTGTCCCACGCTTCGGGCAGGTACTTCTGCGCCATGGTCCGAAGGTCCATAAACTTGTTCTCTATGTCCCTGTGGTGGCGGATAAGGCTGGCGTGCTTTTGTCTGGGCACGGGGCCTTCCTTGTCAAGCATCTCCTCTACGTAGGCGAAGAGCGTGTGCTCCTCGGCGTGCATGTGCGAGGCTACCTCCTCCGCATAGCGGTTGAAGTATTTGAGGACGAGGAAGCCCACGGCGTTCTGTTGCAAGCCTTCGATGGCTGCCGTCAGCTGGACGCGCAGGGTGGGAAAACGCTCTTGCAGGAAGTAGCTGTGGGTACGGCGCAAGTAGCTCAGCATAGCCCTGACATCGACATCGCCAAGGCGGGTGGCAATCTGTTTCATGCTGCAAAATTACGAAATTCCTACCAAAAACATTGGGCCTCAGCCGCAAATTACTCACTAATGGGTATGATTTGCCCTCCTCATCCTGCGTAACTTTGCACTCGCAAAGCCGCAAAAGCGGTCGCGGCACCGGCAGGTCGGACGCTCCACTTTGTTCTGCCCCTCCTCTGCCGACTTACCGCTCTTTGCTTCGAGCGAGGAAGCACTCGCAAAGCCGCAATCTCACTCATCATACACAAACTCGCCACAACCCTAAATATTCTACATGTTAGTTCTATAATATAATATAATACATGATACACCCCTCTTCCCTTTCTTGCCGTGCGCTGCGCTGTGTCAGTGCACTGGCTGTTCTGTCAGCCCCTCTCGTTCTTCGTGCCCATGATGGGACTTTTGAGTGCCACGGCTTTGCTGCTGTGGCGGCCAGCTGTGCCGGCCATCGCATAGCCGCTTTTATTCCCGAGGCTTCCCTCACACTCAGCTATACGCGGCATGATTGGACGGTGGGCGGCACGCTGATGTTTGACCAAGGCGGCATTCCCGACTTCGTTGGCTTCGGATTTGCGGAAATGCGCACGCAACCCGCCGGAAACCTTGACTATGAAACACTGTGGATAGGCCACGCATTTTCCTCTGCCGCCCGCCTCGCCGTGGGGCGCCTCGTGTTGCCCGTGGGGCAGTGCAACGTTATCGACCCCGACCGTCGCTTTTCGCTGTTCGACGACGAGGAGGAAGCCCTCCTCCTGCCGTGTGCCTGGAATCAGTGGGGCGTCAGTTTGAGCGGTGAATACAAGGCTCTCCGATACGAAGCCGTGTTGGCCGAGAGCCACGAACGCACGCGTATCCCACTGGCTATGGCTGCTCGCCTTGATGTGCGTCTCTCTTCCTCAGCCCGCCTTGGCGCGAGCTGCTATGCCGACGACAGCCTGCACGTGGCGTGTCTCGATGCCGACTACACCCGTGCGGCCTGGACGCTCCGCGCTGGAGTTACGCTCACGCATAAAGACCGCTGGGCTTATGCTCATTGCATAGAGGCGGGCTACAACCTCCTCCATTACTCTTCCCGTCCGCACGCCCTCACGTTCTACGTCCACCACGGTGCTTACACTACGCCACAGGGGCTGGCAGCCGGTGGAACGCCCGCCCTTACCCTGAAACATGCCGCCGGCCTCATGTTCCGGCCCTGTTCCCAGGTCAGCCTGCGTGCCGAATACCTCCATCGCACCGCCCCCTCCTCCACCCACCAATGTACCTTGGGTGTGACCTACACGTTCTGACGGGCTGCTGCCCCTTGAAAAATTCTGTTTTTATTGCTTTGTGTGTTTATGCTCAAGGGGCTTGTTGAAGGTGTCGTCAATCGTAAAGGTGTAGAAGTCCTTCTGTGCGTCAAGCCCTTCGTGGGTAATGAGGTGGAGCTTGCGCTCGGCAATGTTATAGACGCTGGTGTGGGTTGTGTACCATAGGGTCGTGGAATCGGTATGCCAGTTGGCTTTGTCGGCGAAGAGCTTCTGACCATCTTCTACCACGGTCTTAAAGCCTTCCACCTCCCAAGCCTTGGGGTTGCCGTAGAAAGCGTAAGCAGGAAACTCGGAAGAGGTAAACTCGGTGAACCAGAAGTCCTTGTCGCCTGTCTTTTTGGTGTAGGTCTGGGTGTACCACACTTTCTTCATCAGCTCCTGAATGCCCTCAAAGCTCTCCTCGGCGGCAGCGTAGTTGTCGTGCAGCACATCCCAACGCTCGTAGCCGGCGCCGGAGGGTTGGATGAGGCCGGCCTCGTCCTTCACCTTATTGGTGAAGTTGGTCATAATGGTGGCGTAGGAAGGCTCCGACACCTTGTCCGTCTCGGTGAGGCAGAGCTTGTTGTCGAGAAACTCCACGACCGCACTCGTGGAGCCGTCGCAAATGAGCCAGTGGAAGGACTGCGATTCGCCTTCGTGGGGGAAACCGGCAGGCTCGTACCAGTTGATGCTGTCAATGAGAGCTTTGGCCTCTGCCACGGAAGCAGCACGGTCAAGTACGACGCGCACGAGGTAGGTTACGCAGAAAGTTTCCTTGGCTTCGGGACGGGTGAAAGTGGCACCGTGCCCCCACTTGCCGGTTTCCCAGCTCGTGGAGTCGCAGGAGGTTTCGCCCGTAGGCATCACATTCACGCCAATGTATAGTCCCTGGTCATTTATACCATCCACGGTGAAGAACGGCAATGTGTTGTAGGCTTCAGTCCATTGGCCAGAAGCGGCGACTTCATTACTGAACGGTGCAGCGCAGCCCACCACTCCGAGGGAGGCATGGCGGCCTTCGGTAGCGTTCACCTTAATGACGGCCGTGGCATCGTGGTTGATGTACCAGTCCAGATTGCGACCCACGAAGTTTCCTTTGCGGGCTTCGGAGCAAGCAGCCTTGGGCAAGAACTTCTCCATCACCTTAACACCGGCGGCAAAGTCGTAGTCGTCGTACTCTATGGCATAGAGATAGTCGCAAATTTGCGAGTTGCAGCCGTTGTCGGTGAGAGTGGGAACGACATCGCTTTTTGAGCCTCCGCACGATGCCAGCAGCAGAACGGAGAGAGGGAGGGCGTAGAAGGGGGACATGGGAGTTTAGCAAATTAGCAAATGGGGAAATTGGAAAATCAGTCCATGGAGGCATCCCGCTTTCGGAGCACCACAGCGGAGCGGGCGGGGATATAGAGTTTGAGCCAGCCTTTGTGCTGGGGCGCAAGGAGCGGGTCGGACGTTGTAAAATGGGTAAGGGTGTCGTCCGTTGAGCCGAAGCCTCCAAAGGCGGGGTCGTCGGTGTTGAGGACGACCTCGTAGCTGCCCTCGGGCACCATGAAGCCGTAGTCGGAGAAGGAGCGCGTGGGACTCCAGTTGAAGACGAAGAGGAGGTCGCCGCGGGTGAAAGCGAGAATCTGGTCGCCGTCGTTGTGCCAAATCTCCTGCACGGGGGTGCGCTGGAACTTGGGCGTCTGGCCGAGGAGGTGGAGCATGGCGGCATCGAAGTCGCCGAGGAGGTGGTAGCAGAGGTCGGGATTATCGACGAGGTTCCACTGACGGCGGGCGTACTTATGGCTCCAGCCGTTGCCCTCGCGGGGGAAGTCTATCCACTCGGGATGGCCGAACTCGTTGCCCATGAAGTTGAGGTAGCCGCCGCAGATGGTGGAGGCGGTGACGAGGCGTATCATCTTGTGGAGGGCTATGCCGCGATGGGCGGCGGCGTTTTCGTCGCCACGGCGGAAGTGCCAGTACATATCGGCATCGATGAGGCGGAAAATGATGGTCTTGTCGCCCACGAGGGCCTGGTCGTGGCTTTCGGCATAGGAAATGGTGGCTTCGCCGCGGCGACGGTTGGTGAGTTCCCAGAAGATGCCGGAGGGATGCCAGTCCTCGTCCTTGCGCTCCTTGATGATTTTTATCCAGTAGTCGGGGATGTTCATGGCCATGCGGTAGTCGAAACCGTAGCCGCCGTGCTTGATTGGGGCGGCGAGGCCGGGCATACCGCTCACCTCCTCGGCGATGGTGATGGCTCGGGGATTGACCTCGTGGATGAGGTCGTTGGCGAGGGTGAGGTAGCAGATGGCATTGTCGTCCTGGCCGCCGTTGTAGTAGTCGCCGTAGCCGTTGAAGGACTCGCCGAGGCCGTGGCTGTGGTAGAGCATGGAGGTGACGCCGTCGAAACGGAAGCCGTCGAAACGGTACTCTTCAAGCCAGTACTTGCAGTTGGAGAGGAGGAAATGGATGACTTGGTTCTTGCCGTAGTCGAAGCAGAGGCTGTCCCACTGGCTGTGCTCGCGCTTGCCGCCCTGATAGAAATACTGGCAGGGGTCGCCGCAGAGATTGCCGAGGCCTTCGTTCTCGTTCTTTACGGCATGGCTCTGCACCATGTCCATGATGACGCTGACGCCCTGAGCATGGGCAGCGTCGATGAGGGCTTTGAGTTCCTCGGGCGTGCCGCAGCGGCTGGAAGGGGCGAAGAAGGAGGAAACGTGATAGCCGAAGGAGCCGTAGTAGGGGTGCTCCTGAATGGCCATAATCTGTATGCAGTTATAGCCGGCTCGGACGATGCGCGGGAGGACGAGTTCGCGGAACTCGTTGTAGGTGCCCACCTTCTCGGCGTCCTGCGCCATGCCGACGTGGCACTCGTAGATGAGGAGCGGGTCGCGCTTGGGGCGGAACTTCTTCACCTGCCACTGGTAAGGTTCGGGGGCCCACACCTGCGCGGAGAAGAGTTTGGTGTGGTCGTCCTGCACCACGCGCCGGCACCAGGCGGGAATGCGCTCACCCTGTCCGCCGGGCCAGTGGACGCTCATCTTGTAGAGCTGTCCGTGAGAGAGGGCTCGGGCGGGAAGCTTGATTTCCCAGTTGCCGCTGTCGCCGAGAGGCTGGAGGCGGAAGTCCTCGGTCTCCTGCCAACCGTTGAAGTCGCCTATGAGATAGATGGCGGTGGCGTTGGGGGCCCACTCACGGAACACCCACTGTCGGGGCGTGCGATGGAGGCCGTAGTACAGATGACCGGTGGCCACGTCGGAGAGCGTCTTGCGGCCATTGTGGGTGAGTTCAGCCTTCTTATGAAGATACCATTCGTGGCGGCCCTCAATGGCGGAGGCAAAGGGGCGGAGCCAACGGTCAGAACGGAGGAGTTGGAGCATACCTATAATATATTAATAATGTCTGTCAATTGCGCTACGCGGAAGGTCGCCTCGGTTTCGGGAGAGGGGCCCCAACGCTCAAAGAGGATAGTGTCAAGGCCGGCACGGGCGGCACCTTGGATGTCCGTCACGGGATTATCACCTATCATAAGGGTCGTGGCAGGATTGGCGCCCGAGACGCGGAAAGCGTAGTCGAAGTATTCGGGAGAGGGCTTGTTATACCCCGCATCCTCGGAGAGAATGACCGTGGTGAAATAACGAAGGGTGTCGGAGGCTCGGAGTTTGTGGTACTGCACCTCGTGGAAGCCGTTGCTGCACAGGTGGAGACGGTAGCGGGGATGCAGGTAGTCGAGGAGCTCGCGGGCACCTTCCACGAGACCGGGCTTGTGGGCGCAAAGGCCAAGGAAGATATCGCTGGTACGGAGGCAAAAGTCGCGTGTAACCTCCAGCCCCATTCCTTGCGAAAGCGGACGGCGGAAGCGCTCTACGATAAGATAGTCGCGCGTAATCTTACTGGCACTGTACTGTTCCCAGAGTTCAATGTTGGCCTGCCAGTAAGGAACGGTGAAGGCTTCAAGGGCGGGGAAATAACGGTTGAGGCCGAGTTCGTCGTAGAGTTCGGCCAGCGCTATCTCCGCGTTGCCTCGCGTGTTGTAGAGCGTGTCGTCGAAGTCGAGGAAGATGTCTTTGTATTTACTCATAACGTCCATATTTTCCACGCCGCCTCGGCCTGTCTGTGGAGCATTTCAAGGCCGTTCTTTACGGGGCAACCTTGCTCACGGCCTCGGCGGAGGAAGAGCGTCTCCTCGGGATTGTAAACGAGGTCGTAGAGCCTAATGGCGGGGTTGAGGGATTCGTAGGGAAGGTCGGGGCAAGTGTCCACGTTGGGAAAGGTGCCGAGGGGGGTGCAGTTTACGATGAGGGCCGTAGAGGCCAGGATGGAGGTATCCTTACGGAGGTCGTTATACGTCAGACAGCCTTCCTTGGGCATGCGGCTTACGAGTTGCCAGGCTATGCCGAGTTGCGTGAGGGCGTAGTATACAGCCTTCGAGGCGCCACCTGTGCCGAGGACGAGGGCCGAGCGGACGGAGGCGTTATCCTCTGAAAGCCAGTCGCGGAGGGACTCGCGGAAGCCGATGACGTCCGTGTTGTATCCGTAAAAGCAGCCGTTCTCCACGCGGACAGTATTGACGGCTCCTATGGCACGGGCCTCGTCGCTCATACCGTCAAGGTAGGGAATGACGGCTTGCTTGTAGGGGATGGTGACGTTGAAGCCGCTTAATCGACGCAAGGTCGCCACCTCACCGATATCGTCAAGGTCGAAATTGTCGTAGCGGGCATCAATGCCCTCTGCCGCAAATTTCTCAGCGAAATAGCGGGCGGAAAAGGAGTGGCCGAGAGGATGGCCGATGAGACCGAAACACTTCATTTCGCAGCGGTATAAAGCGTTGAAAGACCAAATGTAAACCTCTTGAACTGCACGTCAGTATAGCCAACCTTTTCAAGGATTTTCTGCATCTCCTCGCCTTGTGGGAATACTTCCATAGTGTGGGGCAGATAGGTGTAGGCCTTGCTGTCGCGACTGACGAGGCGACCGACGAGGGGCATCACCACGTGGCTGTAACACCAGAAGAGTTGCTTCATCGGGAAGCGGCTCGGGGCGGTAAGTTCTATGATGACGAGGCGGCCGCCGGGACGCAGCACGCGCAGCATCTCGCCGAGTCCACGCTCCAAGTCCTGGAAGTTGCGCACGCCATACGCCACGGTGATGGCATCGAAGGTGTCGTCGGGCAACGTAAGGTTGAGGCAGTCTTCCTTTTGGAAAGTGATGAAGGAGGAGAGTCCGGCCTCCTCCACTTTCTTGCGGGCCACATTCATCATACCCTCGCTGAGGTCCACGCCCAGCAACGACTGCGGGGCCAGCCTTTTTACGGCGAGTAGGGCGAAGTCGCCCGTTCCCGTGGCCACGTCGAGCATACGCTGCGGCCTGTAAGGTTTCAGCGTGTCGAGGGCCTTGCGCCGCCAGCGGCGGTCAATGCCGAGGGAGAGGAGATGATTGAGAAGGTCGTAGGTGGGCGCAATGTTATCAAACATCTGCTCCACCTGACCGGCCTTCTCGCCCTCTTCGCTGTAGGGCTTTATCTGTTCCTGCTTGTACACTTGGGATTATCAGTTTGCATGAGGCGAAAAATCGGCATACATATATCCGCCATAATTGTCGCTCCAACCGATACTTACATTAGCGCTCTTGGAAGTGCCATACCACCAATGAACGCCCAGTCCAACAGGCTGTTGCTCCCAAGACCAAATATCAAAGACGGCAGACACCTGAGACTTGAAGTAATCGAAGTGAGCATTCATGCCGTAGTAGCTGACTGACGAAGATATCAACTTACCCTCCTTGACAACATAGTTGTATGAGATGGTTTCTTTTTTATTATTGAAATAGTAATGCGTGCCGCCTATGGTTTCATCGACTTCCTCTTTGAATTCAGGGAGTTCCTCGGCCATGTACTTACGCACCTCGGCTATTCCTACGGTCCAATCCGTAATGGGAGCCACAAAAGTAAGTGCTGGCGTTTTCGGTAGCTGGGGCTGTTCGCTTTGCTTAAAGGTTACACTATTAAACACGCGTTCCACCAATTCCTTGTGGCCATCGCTCATGACTGTGCTGTCGCGGACAGTCAGCTTGTTGTTCACGGGGTCGTAGATGAAGTTGTAGTCCTTCGTCATATAATCTATATGATGGGTTTCCTCCTGATAGGTTTCCATGGCATAGAGAGACAAGACGCCCTTGTTGGTGGTTGCATCGAAGGTGTAGGTGTAATGGTGGTAGTCCTTTATGTGCATCAGGGTGTCCGTACCGCTCCAGACAAGGGTTTCATCGCGCATCTGGGCGTAGCCGTTACTGTAGAGCACCAAATTGCGTTCCTCGCGTGCAAGAGAGCCCGGGAAAAAAGACGCATGTGTCGGATCCTCCCACTGCCAAGAGGTGTTAGCTACGATGCTTTGGGGAGTTTCCTCATCGTTACTACAAGAAACAATTGTGTTAAGCGCAAATGCCATGAGAGCACTTGCAAGGACATAACTCAGTTTTTTCATTGTTGTTTACTTAAGATAGTCCATCACGTTCTTCTCTATGCGGGCGGCCAGATCGCTGTCGTCTTCGCGCTGGAAGGTCTCGCCCGTGAGGTGCTCGTAGAGCTCTATGTAGCGCTCGCTGATGCCGCGCACAATCTCGGGCGTCATCTCGGGCACCTTCTGGCCTTCTTTGCCTTGGAAACCGTTGTCCATGAGCCATTCGCGGACAAATTCCTTGGAGAGTTGCTTCTGGGGTTCGCCGGCGGCAAAGCGCTCCTCGTAGCCCTCGGCATAGAAGTAGCGGGAGGAGTCGGGCGTGTGGATTTCGTCCATCAGGTAGATTTCGCCGTTGTGCTTGCCGAACTCATACTTCGTGTCCACGAGGATAAGGCCGCGCTGTGCGGCTATCTCGGTGCCACGCTGGAAGAGGGCAAGGGTGTATTTCTCCAGCAAGGCATATTCCTCGGGCGTGGCAAGTCCGCGGGCCAGGATTTCCTCCTTACTGATGTCGGCATCGTGCTCACCGATTTCGGCCTTGGTGGTCGGGGTGATAATGGGCGTTGGGAACTTCTCGTTCTCTCGCATACCTTCGGGCAGTTTCACGCCGCAGATTTCGCGCACGCCGCTCTTGTAGGCTCTCCAGGCGCTGCCGCAGAGATAGCCGCGCACAATCATCTCAATGGGGAAGCCCTCGCAGAACACGCCCACGGTAACCATAGGGTCGGGCGTAGCGAGTTTCCAGTTAGGGCAGATGTCAGTGGTAGCATCGAGGAAGCGGGCGGCAATCTGCGAGAGCATCTGTCCCTTGTAGGGAATGCCTTCGGGCAGGACGACGTCGAAAGCGGAAATGCGGTCGGTGGCCACCATCACGAGCTTGTCGCCAAGGTTATACACGTCACGGACTTTTCCGTGGTAAACACCGGCTTGGCCGGGGAAGTTGAAGGAGGTTGCTGTTAAAGCTTTCATGAAATAGTAACTATTGAATGTTATTTAACGATTTTCTTTTGATTAGTGCCGACAATCACGCCTTTCTTTTCTATGGCAGGACGGCCCTGTAAGTCATAGGTAGTTGTAAGTGCGCAGTTCTTGTTCTGGCAATCGTCGCCTTGCGTGGCCGGGCGGGCCATTGGGAGTTGGGCTATGCCGGTAGGTATGTACTCCACACCACGGTAGGCGGCGTAGATGGCTGCATAGATGTCGTAGTCCTCTGCGCTGACGGTCTGTTCGGCAGCCTCGCGGACAGCGAACAGGGTGGAGGCGGGCTTCACCAGTTCGTCGGCAAGGATGCCCAGGCGCTCGCATTTGGCTATGAGGGCGCGGAGTTCGGCTGCGTAGTCGGTAACCTCCTCTATGCGCCAGCAGCCCGTGTGCCCCACCGTGGCGTCGCTCTTCACATAGGCGTAGCCGTCGGGCTGGGCATTGAGGCGTTTAGCCGCAGTTCCGTCGGGGGCGTAGCCCGTAACGGCGGAGAGGATGACGATACCGGGGATGTAGTCGTAGTAGGCAGGGCTGGTGCTGGCTACGGTGGGGGCGTCCATCCTCATAGTCGTGCCAAGCGACGAGGATGTTGCCTTGGCATTGAGCGTGCCCAGGTTGATACGCTTGCGGCTGTTGAAGCGGCTCTGGATGCGGAAGTCGTTGTTGTAGGGAACGAACTGGAAGAGTTCCTCGGGCTCCGTCTGCTGCGTGTAGTGGAAGCGGAAGTTCTTGCCGTCGTCGGTGAGGTAGAGGGCCGATCCGTCGTAGTGCAGCGTGTAATACACGGAGGCAGAGATGATGCGGTAGGTCTTGTTGGGGTCGGGCTGCGTTACGGGGGCAGCCTTGAAGGCGGCAATGGCGCTGCGGAGGGCCATGCCCGTGTTCTCGCTGCGCTCCTTATCGGCTTGGAGGGCTTCAAGAGCCTTGCGCAGGGTGTCATAGGTACCGGCAGAGGGATAGCCCACCTTGTCGGGCTGGGCACCCTTCAGCAGACGCTGGGCCTCCTGTTCCTCGTTGCTGAAGGCAAGCATGGGCACCGCTTCGTCCTTGTCGTAAGTGGCGTAGTTCACGCCCAGGCTTTCCAGCACGTTGAAGTGCGTCTGCACGCGCTTACGGAAGGAAGCCCAGTTTTTGGCTTGCTGCGGCAACCAGCCCACCTCGGCGATGGCCAGCATACGGGGAAAGTACTGGTGCTCGGCAGAGACGTTGCTCTTGCAGGTCTCTGTCCAGAGGTTGCCGCCCACGCCCATGCAGAGGTTTTCCTTGCCGGCAATGTTGCTCAACGGCGTAGCGTTGTAGCAGGCTTGCAGGGTGTTGTTGCCGTAGCCGCCCTGATAGATTTCGTCAAACTGGTGGTCGGCGGCCTGCTGGTAGTTGCCGTAGGTTTGGTACATGTCCAGATAGAAGGGCCAGCACCCCGTGTAGATGGTGCGCATCCCGAGGTTGGTGGCGGCCTTCATGGCATTCTGGCCGTAGTCGGAGTAGCACATGATGACGGGCTGCGTCTCATACGCCTTGTTCCAATGGTTAGTCAGTTCGTTCCAGCACACCACGTCCTTGCCGTACTCCTTCTTCAGCCACTTGCCCAGTTCGTTCACGAGCCACGGCTGGATGTCGTTCACGCTGGCGAGGCCGTTGGCCTTCAGGAAAGCGGGGATGTCCTTGCAACTGCTCCACGCCGTGGTGGGGCACTCGTCGCCGCCGATATGGATGAGCGGGTAGGGGAAGATTTCGGCCATGTGGCCCAGCACGCACTTGATGAAGTCCATCACCTCCGGCTTTGCCACGTTGAGCACGTCGGTGCTGATGCCCTGATCCACGCGCACCTTGTAGGTCTTGGAGGGGTCGCAGGAAAACTCTTTGGGGTAACTCGCCACGGCGGCCACCATGTGGCCCGGAAGGTCTATTTCCGGCATGATGTCGATGTGGAGTTTCCGGGCGTATTCCACCACCTCGCGGAGGTCATCCAGCGAGTAGTACATGCCGCGTCCGTACTCCGTGTCGTCATAGAACCACGGATTTGTGCCGGCGCTTGTCTCGCTCTTGTCGCGTATGGCACCGATTTCCACGAGCAGGGGGTATTCCGGAATGGCGATGCGCCACCCTTGGTCGTCCGTCAGGTGCCAGTGGAACTTGTTAATCTTGTAGAGGGCCATCACGTCGAGGAGCTTCTTCACTTCCTCCTTGTCAAAGTAGTGGCGGGCAATGTCGAGCATGAAACCGCGATATGGGAAGAGCGGCGTGTCGGCAACTTCCACGAGCTGCACCTGTCCGTCGCGGTTGTACGCGGCATCGTAGAAGAGCTGGCGCAGCGTTTGAAGGCCGTTGAACAGGCCGTGGGCCGAACTGGCCGCGATGACGGCTGAAGCGTCGGCTCCCATGCTGAGGCGGTAGGCCTCGTCCTCGCCGGCTGCGGCATCAATCACCAGTCTTACGGTACCGGCCTTTGCCGTGGCAGAGGCATCCTCGTTGGCCGTGAGGGTCGTATGGCCCGGTTTGCCCAACAGGCAGGCAAACTGCCTGGCCAGAGGCTCATACTCCGCTGCGGGATAGGAAATCGCCGTAAAAGAGGCCATGGGGGCGGTGCCGTTCTTCAGCGCCACCTCCTTCGGCATCGGGATGAGCGGCAGGGAGGCCAGTTTCAGCCCTTCCTCAAAATCCTCTACCGTCTGGAATTGCAGGGGACAGTTGCTGTCCACGCTGTTCCAGAGGCCCAGCTGCTTCCCGGCGCCCGCTCCGCCCCACTGGTTCATAAATACGCCGCCGTTGGCCTTCGGCGAGAGCGTGAAACCGTCGGTGTAGCCGCCGAGTGTGGACTCCTTTATTATAAATAAAGCATTGCTTGCCGGCTTGGCTGACGAATAGAACATACCGTTCACAGCCGTCGTGCTGGTGTAGAGCGTCATGCCGCTGCGGCTGATGAACTTGTAGCCCGCCGCGCTGCTCCCCTCCACGCGCCACAGCTGCGCGTCGCTGCCCGTCTGATTGGCAGTAGCTACTTGTTGGGCAGAGCCTTGGGCTTCCAGCACGCAGCCGCCGTTCATGAATTTCACGAAATACCACACGGGGTTCTCCGCCGTGCTGGCGGTGGGCAGGCTGGCAGCTCCAAGTGAAAGACAAACTGCGAGCGTACAGATGAGGAAGGATAAGCGTCTCATGCGTATGGGTATATTACACGATTCGCCTACAAAGTTACGAATAAGCGAGTGAATAGCCAAATGAGCGCAGCGAAATTTGAGCTTTTCCCAAGCGTGAGTAACTAAAACCGCAGGCTAAAGTTCTTAAAACAAGCGTATCCTCCGTTCCTTCGTCGCCGAATCCGAATAAGCGGGCGAATAGCCAAATGAGCGCTACGGTGCTACAGTGCTACAGTGCTACAGTGTTACAAAATAAACCCTCTCCGCCCTTCGGGCACCTCCCCCTTAGGGGGGAGCTGGAGGGGGTCTTCAAGACACCAAGATACCAAGATACCAAGATACCGTGATACCAAGATACGCATTTCCCCAGACAAAATGCCGAGTTATAACGTTATGCCCTGCAATTAAAACTTACACGCAAAAAGGTATCTGGGTATCTTGGTATCTCGGTATCTTTTTGCGAAAAAATGAGAGCGCGAACCTTTAATATAT
>JAGHRT010000007.1 GCA_018066245.1 Candidatus Equimonas faecalis
ATCAGTTTTGAATCAGGTCAACCTGAATGGGAAGGCTATGAGTTTGAATACTTCAAAGAATATCCATCTGTACAATGGAAACTTCTTAATCTGAAGAAACTCGGCAAGCAGAATCCGCAGAAGTTGCAGGAAGAAGCGGAGAAACTAAGAAATCTCTTTAATTTCAATCTCAATAATTAACAGCTCACTACTTATGTCATACAAAGATTTTCAGCAGAAGGTTTATTCGTACTTGATTAAGTATAAGAAGGAAAACCTTAAGATTATTGATAAAGGTACTTCTACACATGGAGTTGAACACGATTGTTTATTACCAAAGCCATATAGCGAAGCCAAAATACCTGTTATGCTTTATGATGGTATTAAAGAAACAGTGAAAGACATTCAAGCAAGCAAGTTTGCATATAAGCCTCACCTTGCAGCTTCTGTACATGTGGCAAGTTCTCAAACTGCATGTATCAACCTATTTGTGCCAATCTTGGAAAGCGAGTACGCAGACCAAATACTTATAGGGGCAGGAGTTGTACCTAAAGATTTTGACCATATTGACAGAAACCAGCTTCGCAAAGGATATTGCTTTGAGTATTGGGAGGCAACACTAGAAGGAGCAAAAGGGCTTCTTGGAGACCATAGTCCTCATGCTGGTACAGACTCAGATGTTGCCATTGCATATCGCAACAAAAACGATAAACTGTGCCTTTTGCTAATAGAGCACAAGTTAACAGAGCAGGAATTCACGACTTGTGGAGGCTACCGTTCAAAGGCAATTTCTCACTCAGAGAAGGCATATTGCGCTTCTTGTGGTATTGAAGAAATTTTGAAAAACCACGATAAGTGTTATTACCACAAGCATTGCGGTTACTTCTATTGGAATATTATGGATGCCCAATCTTCATTCTTCTGTGGTAAATTTGAAGGCAATGGCTGTCCGTTTCGAGGCGGCATGAATCAACTTTGGAGGAATCAAATGCTGGCTTTGGAACTTGAGAAGAGAGGTGTATTTGAAGATGTTTATTTCTCGGTTGTCTCTCATCCGGAAAATTCTTTTCTTGATAAAACTATGAATGCATATCGGGCACTAACAAATAACTCCCCAAAGTTCTATGACTTCAAATCAAATACGCTTGTGAATGTAGCAGTTAATTATTTGCCTGATTGGTCAAATTGGTACAAGAAGGTGTATTTGGGAATAGAGAAGTGCTAATATATGTTGGTAACAACATGACAAATTGCACAACATTAATGAAAAATATAAATCGATCTCGATGTGGTGATATAATGTAGCATTTGTGTACGAATTGGATTGGTAGAGCAGATTCTTATTGAGCGGCATGCTTTTCATAACCTTAAGGCCAATCAAAATGATAATAATGTTCAATCTTATTAGATATAGTTTTATATGAATAAAATGATTCCAGCTTTGCAGAAATTTTATAATGCTTTGAAGCATTTAAATCAGTTTTCAACAGAAAGCAGCTTCTTTGATAATGTTGGGAGTATTGATGTTTTTTTGTCTGAATATCGTAGTACAACATTAGTGTTGCAGACATCAATAGGTGGCCCGGATAATCCCATTTATAAGAAAAACCTTGATAATATTCTACTAAAAGATAAAGAAGTAATAAAATGGTTGAATGACAATCGGGTTATTGTCATACATAATCATCCATTCAAACTGAAAAAGATTTTTCGTGTAACGATATATGACTCTGCAAATTCTGTTATTTTCAAACAATATGAACAAAACATCGAGTTTGATGAACCTATAGGAAATTATCTGGAGGAGATCAGAAATACATTTAATGAGATTAAAGTTCCAGATGTCTATTTTTCAGCTCAATATCTTTATGTGGATGAGGAAGACTCTAAAGAAAGAAGCGTCTTCGATTTCATTGAAAACGGAGTTGTAATCATGTGGCAATTCCTCCACGCAATGAAAAAAGACCTAAATGACGAGAGTAAAACATCTAATAATTTGATGCGGGAAATCGATGTTATGATACAGCATATACCACATAGATGGATGTTGGATGCTTTAGACTATTGTTATTATAGGTCAACTGATACTTTTGAGAGAGGTGAGTCTTTTACGTTGTCTATACCTGATGTTCATATTCCAGTGGATTTCTTTATGAAAGAAGTCAAGCAACTTTCCCCAACTGATATGGATTTCTATGAAGCATTCATTTACCTTCATTCTTTTATTTACATAAAACAAAACCATCATTTGTTGAGCACTTTCTTTCTAGAATATGAGGATAATACATATCAAATGATTACATTTTCTGCATCTTTGAGAACAACGATGTATCGCTATATTAATAGAGTATCGAAGATGGTATTTGATAATGACATTGCAAATGTTTACCTTGTAACTGAAATGATTGGATACCAAGGAGTTGACATTAGGCATCTGACGGATTTTTTACAACTCAATTATGAAGAGAGAAAACCATACAGAACAGTTACTTATTTAACTTTTTATAAAGTAACTTCCGCCGGTGCAATTTTCCCAATAATGATAGACACTGATAATCTGATTGATAGTCTCTCAGTAAGTGCTGTTATGGGTAAAATAAAGACAACAGAACAGCCGAGGCAAGTGAGCATAATGATGACCCCAATAGTTGATAGTTTTAAAAAGCGAAGAAGTACATAAAACTGATTTGTTAATAGGACAATGTAAATCACCACCCATGAGATATTTTTGTCCCTCGACTATTTTCGACTATCTCGGGGGACAGATGGGGGACAAAATGGGTGATAATCTGCAAATATCGAAGTTAAAAATCAAAAATCTGCAAAAATAGACAAAATTTTAATTGCTTAAAATGATGCGATTTACGAGCTATATTTGCAGATAGTATGCTTTTCTTTGCAAAAAATCACTTTCCCACGCAAAATCTACTTTCCGATGCAGAAATGGGAGAAGATGTTGTTGAGGGTGTCCTGGGAGGTGATGGTGGCGCCGGTGAGCTGGCCGAGGAGGTGGAGAATGTGGCGCAGGTCTTCGGCAACGAGGTCGGAGGAAAGGCCGGATGTGAGGGAGGTATGGACGGCGGCGAGAGAGTGGTGGGCTTGACGTAAAAGGTCGTGCTGGCGTGCGGAGGTAATGACTACGCCATCGGCGACTGGAGGTGATATGGTGGAGCGCAGTTCGCGGCGCAGTTCGTTAAGGCCTATGCCGTTGAGGGCAGAGAAATCGTCAGTCTTATTGGTGCGGCGGATGATGTGCTGGTCGGTGCGGACGGCGATTTCGGGGAAGGGGATGCCTGGCTCATTGAGCATGAGAATGATGCTGGCTTGTTCGGCCGCTTTGAGGCTGCGCCGGATACCTATGCTTTCAATTTGGTCGGTGGTGTGGCGTAGCCCGGCGGTATCGAGGAAACGAAATACAAGGCCATCGATTTGGGCGGTGTCTTCCACGATGTCGCGTGTGGTACCTTGTATGGGGCTTACGATGGCTCGTTCTTCGCCGACCAGTTGGTTGAGAAGTGTGGATTTGCCTACGTTGGGAGCACCTATGATGGCCACAGGTATGCCGTTGCGTATGGCATTGCCTGTGGCGTAGCTGTCGATGAGGTTTTGTATGTGCTCGCTAATCCGGCGTGATAGGGAGATAAGGGCGGAACGGTCGGCAAACTCCAGCTCTTCGTGGTCGGAAAAGTCGAGTTCGAGTTCAAGGAGGGTGGTAAGGTGCAGTAGCTGCTCCTGAAGGGTGGACAGGGTGTTTGTGATGCTGCCGCGCAGTTGGGCGAAAGCCGCATGATGCTGAGCGGCGGTGGTGGAGCTGATGAGGTCGGCCACGGCTTCGGCTTGCGAAAGGTCCATCTTGCCTGCGAGGAAGGCCCGTTGCGTAAATTCGCCTGGTTCGGCCATTCGGCATCCGTGGAGGGTGAGTAGGCGAAGGATTTCGCCTACTATATAAGAGGAGCCGTGGCAGGAGATTTCCACGCTGTCCTCGCCCGTGTAGGAATGTGGGGCGCGGAAAACGGTCAGCACTACGTCGTCGAGCACGTCTCCCTGCTCATCGAGTATGTGTCCATAGACGGCTTGGCGAGGAGGTGTTTTGTCAAGGGAACGTGAAAACAAGGCATCCGCGCAGGAGACGGCGCAGGGGCCGCTGACGCGGATGACGGCTATGGCTCCGCCTGAGGCGGTGGCAGGGGCGCATATTGTATCTTTATTCAAAACGTATGGCTTTGGCGGGTTGTATGCGGGTAATGATGTGGCTGGGGACGATGAGGGCCAGCATGGTGATGGCCAGCGTGGCGATGTTTATCGCAATGATAGGCCACAGGTTGAGGCCGACAGGCACGGTATCCACATAATAAATATCGGGGTTCAAACGTACCAATCCCCATTGTTGCTGGGCGCAGATGAGGGCAAGGGCGATGACGTTGCCTATCAGCATTCCACGCACAATAATCATCAGGGCGAAGTGCATGAACGTATGGCGCACCTGCTTGTTGGTGGCTCCCAGGGCTTTAAGTATGCCGATGGTTTGTGTGCGCTCAAGAATGAGAATGAGGAGGCCGCCTATCATGGTGATGCCCGCCACGCAGACCATCAGTATGAGAATGAGGGCCATGTTTATATTAAGGAGATTAAGCCATGCGAACTTTCCGGGATAGTGTTCGGCCACGCTGACGGCTTGTGCCCTGCCGCCTGTATGGGTTGCGGTGATGTTGGCCAACAGGGGTTGGGTGGCGGGGACGTCGTCGAGGGAGCGGAGTTTCACCTCGATGCAGCAGCAGGCGTGGGGGCGTTCCTCTCCCCATGGGTTGAGTGCGGCTACGTCGGCGAAGGGGGCGAATATGGTGGTGCGGTCGAAGAACTCCATGTGGGTGTCGTAGATGCCGCATACGGTAAACCGTCGTGTGTGGATGTCTTCCTCAAAGAAGTAGGCAAACACGCGGTCGCCCGTTTTCAGTTTCAGGGTTTGCGCCTGCGTGCGGGAGATGAGAATTTCATTGCTGTGCGGCAAGTGTCCCTCTACGAGGGCGGAGCGTATGTAGGTGGAGTCGTAGTCAGGGCCGATGCCTTTCAGCTGTATGGCCAGAAAGTCATCGTTTGTCTTGAGGATGCCCATCTTTGTGGCAATCAGCTGTGTGTGCGTCACGTTGGGGCTTGCCTTTATCTGACTGAGGAATTGGGGCGTAGCGTCGATGGCGAAGTTTTCCGGCGAACCGAGGGAGCGCACGTCCATCACTTCGATGTGGGAGGCCATGCCTGTGATTTTCGTGCTCACTTCCTTTTGGAAGCCGCTCACTACGCCTTGTGTAATAATCATCACGGCCAACCCCAGAGCTATGCCGAGGGTGGCCACGCGGACGGCAGGAGCTGAGGCGCTTCGCCTATTGTCCGTGGATTTATAGAAGTGGGTGGCGAGGAAGTTTTCTACAGACACCATATTTATAGCGTGTACGCGCGTGCGCAAGATTATGCCTCGTCCTTGTGCGTCAGGGCGTTGTAGGTTTCAAGGGCTTTGCTCAGCACGAACAGGGCCCGCTCCAAGTCCTGCTGTTTCAGCACATAGGCAATGCGCACCTGGTCGCGGCCAAGTCCCGGGGTGGTGTAGAAGCCGCTGGCGGGAGCCATCATCACCGTCTGGCCCTCGTATTCAAAGTCGGTGAGGCACCAGGCGCAGAATTTTTCGGCATCGTCCACGGGCAGCTTGGCCACGGTGTAGAACGCGCCCATCGGTATGGGGGAATATACGCCGGGGATGCGGTTCAGGCCGTCGATGAGTGTCTTGCGGCGTTCCACGTATTCATCGTAGGTGTCGCGCAAGTATTCCTCCGAGGCGTCTATGCTGGCTTCGGCCACGAGTTGGCCAATGAGGGGAGGGGAGAGGCGGGCTTGGCAGAACTTCATTACGGCTTTGCGCAGGTTCTCGTTTTTCGTGATGAGGGCTCCCACGCGGATGCCGCACTCCGAGTAGCGTTTGCTCACCGAGTCGATGAGCACCACGTTCTGCTCTATGCCTTCGAGGTGGCATGCGCTGATGTAGGGGGAGCCGGTGTAGATGAACTCGCGATAGACCTCGTCGGAGAAAAGGTAGAGGTCGTATTTCTTCACGAGGTCGCGTATCTGGTTCATCTCGCGGCGCGTGTAGAGGTAGCCCGTGGGATTGTTGGGGTTGCAGATGAGTATGGCTCGGGTGTGCTCGTTGATGAGGGCCTCAAACTGCTCCACCTTGGGCAGCGAGAAGCCTTCCTCAATGGTGGTGGAAATGGTGCGAATCTTGGCTCCCGCGCTGATGGCAAAGGCCATGTAGTTGGCATAGGCGGGTTCGGGCACGATAATCTCATCGCCGGGGTTGAGGCAACTCATAAAGGCAAACAGCACGGCTTCTGAGCCGCCGCAGGTTACGATGATGTCGTCCGGCGTGAGGTGGATATTGTATTTCGCGTAATAGTTCACCAGCTTCTCGCGGTAGCTCTTGAAGCCCTGAGAAGGGCTGTATTCCAACACGCTGCGGTCAATCGTTTTCAGCACGTCAAGGCCCTCCTGCGGTGTGGGGAGGTCGGGTTGGCCTATGTTGAGGTGAAACACGTGGATGCCGCGTTCTTTGGCAGCGTTGGCAAGCGGGGTGAGCTTGCGGATAGGGGAAGCGGGCATGGCTATGCCGCGATCGCTGATTTGAGGCATTGCTTTATGACTTTGAATGTTTGATGGTTGTAAGTTGTGGAGGGAAGGCCGAAACGGCTTAATAGGGTGGCTTTTCCTACTGTATGGAGTAGTTCTCACTACTGTATATGACAGTTTTTCCTACTGTATGGGGTAGTTTTTCCTACTCTATGGGGTAGTGAGGCTTCCCGGCTGGCTTCTGCTTTCCTGCGGTGGGCGGAGGAAGCGGACAGGCGGTCTCCGAGGGGCTGCCGATACCGCACCACACACCTTTCCGCCGGCAAAGTTACGAAAAAAATACTGAAAGTGCGGCATAAAGCTTTGAAAAATCGCCTTCCGGGCGCGTGCGGCGGTACAGATGGCCACGGCGCCTGCTCTTTCTCGCATTGTCCTTGCCGCGACGGCAATCAGACACCACTCCTCCCCGGGAGGTGAAAGGCTTGCGTCTGGCTCCCGGATGCGTAGAACTCCGAAATGCGCAAGTGGGTCTTGTTCTGTGTGAACCGACTTGGCGTTTGTAAGCCGCTTTTGCCAACCGGACACTTATTTTCGGGATTGTCCATGCACATTTTTGGCAGGATTGTTTGCGCTATCTCAAAACTTTTCTGTAACTTTGCAGCCGGAATAATCAACACTTCAAAAACAACACACATCATGCATAACACACTTTCTGCCTTTTTGCTGGCTACGGCTGGCTTTTTCACCGCCCTTGCCGGCTATGGCCAGTTTCAGGGCATCCTTCAGGATGGCAGTCATACCTCGTCGGCCAGAGAAGGCTGCGAAGGCTGCCGTATGCCTCTTCCCTCGGCTGCCGAACAGGCCCAATGGGTAAAGACCGTGGCCGATGCCGACCTCAGCGACTGGAATCCCACCTACACGATAGACTTCCTCTGCGCCTTCGACCCCGATGCGGAGGAGTGGGCCAAGGCAAAGTGCGGCACGCTGGAAGCGTATGGCGAGCACGTCGTGAAATCCATGAACAACGTGATGCGCAACTCTGGCTTGGACGGACAGTTCCGCTTGGCGGGCACCTATGTCATAGGCACCAACGTGCCTGAAATCGTCCAGGGCGTGTCTATCGCTATGAACGACATGGGCCTTACCAATGCCGTGAAGGCGGCTCAAGCCGACGTTACCATTCTTTTCGCCGCCGTGAAAAACTCTTACCGCTCAGAGTCGGGCGATGCGGCCTATGAGGCCAAGCCCGGGCACGGCTATGCATGCGTAACTGTGCAAAATGGCTATGGAGCCCTGACGGCTATCCATGAGGCCGGCCACATCATGGGGTGCAACCACTCCCGCGACGTGGATCGCGAGGATGTCCACCCCTATGCCTACGGCGCCACCCGCATAATCAACGGCACGCAGTACACCACCGTGATGGGCTACTACGGCGTGCAGCTTGCCCATTTCTCCAGCCCTGACTACTATGTGGAGGGCGTGGCCATGGGTTCCGAGACGGAGAACAACTGCCGCCGCATCAGCGAGCGGCTGCCCGAGGTGGCCCGATTGGGCGACCGCCGCTACACCTACGAGATACCCCAGGCAGAATACTTTTTCAACGGGTACGGCCACACCTTCTCCGTCGATTTGCGCGGAATGAAGGCCTACCGCATCAGCAGCGACAGCGAATGGCTGCGTCCCGCCATATCCTCTGGCTGGGTGGAGGAACCTTTCAATGTGGAAGTGTGGGCCAACGACACGAACCGCCCGCGCGTGGGACATATCGTCGTGTCCGATTTCGACAAGGCCAATCCCTCCGCCACCATGAGCGAGAACTCCGACGGCCTGCTGGGCGATGTGGTCATCACCGTCACGCAGCTGGCCAACGGCACCGTGGCCGTATTGCCCGAGAAATGCTTCCTCGCGGCAGACGGTACGGGCAAGGACGTGCGCTTCTTCACCGAAACGTCATTCCAAATCGTCAGCGACATTCCCGAATGGCTCAAGCTGGACACTACGGACGGTACGGGCGATACAAGTGTCCACGTCAGTGCCACGCCCAACAATACGGACGTTCCGCGTGTGGCTGTGCTGACCGTCAGCAGCGGCTTCAACGGCTATTCCACCTCTTTCCTCATTCAGCAGGACGCACAGGGGCAGCCCACGCTCAACACCGACCTGGGGAGCATCGAATCCGGCTATCGTGCGCAGAACTTCACGCTGAACATCACGGCCAACACGACTTACACCGTAACCTCCAGCCAGCCCACCTGGCTCACGCCCCAATTCTCTAAAGGCACGGGCGACGGCCAGCTGATTGTCAGCCTTACCACCAATACGGGCGACAAGGAACGCACCGCCACCCTTACTCTGACACCTGCCGACGGCACGGGGCAGCCCGTTGTCATAAACGTCAAGCAGGCTTCCGGGCAGGGAGGCTCACAGGATGATACGGGCACCTTCAAACTGGACACCTACCAGCTGAAAGCCTCCAGCAAGGCGCAAGACTGCATCGTGAAGCTCACGACCAAGAGCAGCTTCTATACGAAAGTCGATGACGGCTCCTGGCTCAGCGTAGATCCTGCCAAGGGCGAAGGAACCACCTCCCTGACGCTCACGCTCAAGGCCAACGACACCGGCAAGGAGCGCACCAACGTCCTCACCATCAGCAATGAAAAGGGCACCGTGAGTGTAAAACTCACCGTCACGCAGTCAGCCGACGGGGATACCCCCAAGCCCGTTGCTGAAACCCTGGAGGACGGCAAGCCTTATGCAGCCAAGGAATCTCACACCTGCGAGGAGCTGACCTACACCCGCCAGTTTGAACACACGGAATGGCAGGCCCTCTACATTCCCTTCGCAATGGACTATAAAGAATGGAGCGACAAGCTTGATGTGGCCGAGATTTACAACATCCTGCAGTACGACGAGAATGAGGATGGCGTGTTCGAAAAGACCACACTCGTCATCCTGCACAAGAAATCGGGCAGCATCGTGCCCAACCGCCCCTATATGGTACGCCCCAAGTCGGCGGGTCTTTGCACGCTCCAACTGCAAAACAAGACGCTCCTCCCTGCCGAGATCCACAGCATAGATTGCAGTTCCACCTATTATGTCTATACCTTCACGGGCATCTACGATGGTTTGGAGAAAGGTGAGATGGCTTCGCGGAGTCTTTATGGCATGAACGGCGGCAACCTGCTGTCTGCCTCGGCTTCCGCATCCCTCGCCCCCCAGCGTTGGTATATGAGCATCACGCCGCGCGAGGGAGCTGACGCTAAGGTGCGCCCCGCACAAATCAACATTATGGCTATTGACGAAGATTCTACCGAAGGCATCATGCTCCAATCCGTTGCGTCCGGCTCTCCCGCCGATGCAGCCGCCTACGACCTCCAGGGCCGCCGCCTCACCCCCGCAGCTTCCAGCTTCCCCGCACACAAGGGGCTGCTGATTCAGAACGGAAAGAAAATCATACGATAGCGGAAGGCATAATATCCGGGGCGCACCGTAAGGGAAATCGCCTCGATGGGAGGGATTGGCCAATAAAGCCGGTCCCTCCTCTCGTTTACAAAAAGTGCCCGAAAGTAGCTCTGGAAAACTTAAAAAAGACAAAAAAAACGGCAAAATGCCACTTTGATGCCTAAAAAAGCTTGCTCGTATTTCTTTTTTTTGTATCTTTGCAAAAAATCAAACCGCGCACCAATGCAACCAGCCTTCCAAAAAATCCTTTTCCTCATATCTTTCAGTTGCCTCTCTGCACTCAATCTTTCAGCTCAAGACCTCTTGGCTCGTCAGGCCCCTACCGACCGCCATCTCCGTGCCGTTGATTCCATAGCCCTGCGCCAGCTTCGCGTCAAGGAAGCCAGTCGGAATGTGGATGTTACCGCCACCGACCTCTATGACACGTGGAATACGTCGGGGGTTCACGTCTATAAAGGCGTGACTTTGCCTGAAAGCTACAAAATAGACCTCCGTGGTTTCGTGATGCCCACCCCCAGCCGCAATATCACCAGCCGTTACGGCTATCGCTCATCCTTCCGCCGCAATCACTACGGCCTTGACGTCAAAGTCTATACCGGCGACTCCATAGCCAGCGCATGGGACGGCAAAGTGCGCGTTGTGAAGTACGATGCCGGAGGCTGGGGCAAGTATGTGGTGGTGCGCCATGCCAATGGCCTTGAAACCCTCTACGCCCACCTCAGCAAGCAACTCGTTCGGGAAAACCAGGACGTGAAGGCTGGCGAAATCATCGGCTTGGGCGGCAACACCGGGCGCTCCACGGGTAGCCACCTCCATTTGGAGTGCCGCCTGCTGGGCGAGCCCATCAATCCCGAACTCCTCTTCGACTTTCCCAATCAAGACATGACGGGCGACTACTATGTGTGGCATCGCAGCGCAGCCCGTTCCCCCAGAAGGTCTGTAGCTCAAAACATGGCAGAGAAGCAGGCCGAGGCCGAGAATGTACTCATGGCTGCCAATACGGAGTCCGTATCCGAGACGAACATGGCCGAAGCTCCCGTTCAGACGCGCTATCACAAGGTGAAGAGAGGCGAAACGGCCTACAGCATAGCCCGTGAACTGGGTGTGAATGTCAGTCAGCTGCTCAAGCAAAACGGGCTTAACAACCGTTCCAAGCTCCGTCCAGGGCAATTGCTGAAGTACTGATTTCCTGCCGTGTTCAACTGCGGGAGCATAATTCGTGATTAACCAAAACGAAAATGAACATTTGGGCGTTTCCTCACGCGTGGAGGGTGCGCCCATCGCTTTTGACAAAGAGAGGTATATTTCGGTAAGAAGATATGAAACACTTGTATATTGCGTTGCTCGCTACGGCAATGGCCTTAGAGTGTGCCGCCCAGAGCCGCATTTTTGAGAACATAGGTTATCAGGTAAGCCTGAATGGCGCAGCCTCAACGGGCGACAAAGCCCCCTTCTGGTTCAATGCCGGACGCTATGGCGTGGGCTCCACAGAGCAATACAGCGGTTATCTGCGGGCAGCCGTTGAACGCGACGTAGAAACCGATTCCCTGCGTCGCTGGCTCGTGGGCTACGGGCTCGACCTCGTAGGGGCGTTGGGGAGTGTTTCGGCCTTCAACGTGCAACAGGCTTACATCGCTGCGCAGTATGAGAACGCACGCCTCACCGTTGGCTCCCGCGAGACGCCGATGGTAATGAAGGATGGAGAGTTGTCTTCCGGCGGCATGACTTTTTCGCAAAATGCCGTACCCATTCCGCAAGTGCGTTTTGAGTTGCCGCGCTGGTGGAACATTTCCGGCAAGAGCCGTCTTGTGTTCATCAAGGGACATATTGCCTATGGTATGCTGACTGATGGCTGGTGGCAGGAACATCACAATGCCGGCACCGATCAGCTCTATTCCAAGCGCTCCCTGTACCACTCAAAGGCCGGCTATCTCAAGATAGGCAACGAGGATAAGTTTCCCCTCACCTTTACGGGCGGCTTGGAGATGGCCTGCCAGTTTGGCGGTACCGCCTACAATATGGCGGCACGCGGCGGCACGGGAGCCACTTTTGAGAAAGCCACCAAACTCGGTTCCGGTTTCAAGGACTTTTTCCACGCCTTCATCCCAGGCGGCTCCGATGCCAATGACGGCGACTACGGCAATGTGGGGGGCAACCAACTCGGTTCGTGGACAGCCGACCTCACCTACCACGGCAAGGGGTGGAAACTCCGTGCCTACTTCGACCATTTCTTTGAAGACCACTCGCAGATGTTCTGGGAATACGCGTGGAAGGACAACCTTGTGGGACTGGAAGCCACGCTGCCGCAAAATCGCATAGTCAGCAAAGCGCTGGTTGAGTATGTTTACACCATGGACCAGAGCGGCCCCCTCTATCACGACAAGACCCCGGCCTGTCCGGAAGGGCTCTACGGACGCGACAACTACTATAACCACCATGTATATGGCGGTTACCAGCATTGGGGCCAGACGTTGGGCAATCCACTCCTGCTCTCCCCCGTTTACAACACCGACGGCTCGCTTTCCTGCCGGTTCAACCGCGTGCAAGCCTTCCATGCCGGTCTGGCCGGCGACCCCTGCCCTGACGTGCATTGGCGGGCCCTCTTCACCCACGTCCGCACGCTTGGCACCTACGACGCCCCCACGCCTACGCCACGACATGCCACGTACTTCATGGCAGAGGTGGGCTACACCCCGCATCAAATGCCGGGGTGGGGAGCTACCCTCAGCATAGGTACCAATGCCGGCCAACTTATAGGCACTTCCCAGGGCTTAATGCTCACCGTCACCAAAACAGGCGTTTTCAATCGCCGGACAGTAGAATAAAACGGCTATGAAAAGAACACTCATCTTCCTCACTGCGTTGGCCGTCTGCGCCTGCGGAAAAATGGACTCCAACGGCGATCTGGGCGGCAACTGGCAGCTGGATGCCGACACCTATTTTTCCATCTACACCAATATGGCCCAATGGCGGCAAATCTCCCGTCCAGGCACAATCTATATGAGCTACTTCCGGCAGGAAGGCGATTCCCTGTTCCTCACCTTGCATGACGGGCGGCTCGGTATGTACCGTAACGACGGCTCCAACGATGAGCCCCTAACCGATGCCGCCCAAATGCCGGCTGCATTGCCCGTACCGGCCAACTTCGCCTACCGCATTCAGAAAGTGGGAGCCGACAGTCTCGTCCTATCTGCCGAAGGCCGTACCCTGCGTATGCGCCGCTATTGAGCCTCGGAAGGAAAACCCTCTCCGCCCTTCGCGCACCTCCCCCTCGGGGGAGCTGGAGGGGGTCTTCAAGATACCAAGATACCGTGATACCGTGATACCAAGATAC
>JAGHRT010000042.1 GCA_018066245.1 Candidatus Equimonas faecalis
GGTAGGCCACAGAGGTAGCCAGGCATAAGGGCATAGCCCGCAATGCCTGGTTACACGTCTATTCCAGACGCATCCCGTAGGGATGAATACAGCCACGCACGGAGGTGTCGCCTACCTACGGCAGGCAATGGGCTGAAAGCCCTACGTTGTATAGCCTGCGGCAGAGCGACCGAAGGAAGCGCCGCCGTAGGTACGGGGCACACACATAATAGGATGACGCGCCGCGCCAAGGAGGATGACATACGCATTGCCGCGTTGCGGCGGTACACGGTTGTCGCACCTGCGACCCCAACGCGGCACAACGGCTGGAAGAGCACGAAAGCAGGCGGCCCAAAAGAGCCGCCTGCTTCGTGCGCCTGACAGGACTCGTCATCGAGTTTGCTCGCTTTCATAGCGAAGCGGAGAAAGAACCTGCGCAGGAGAGAGGACTGGAAGAACACGAAAGCAGGCGGCCCAAAAGAGCCGCCTGCTTCGTGCGCCTGACAGGACTCGAACCTGCACATCGTAGGACACCAGATCCTAAGTCTGGCGCGTCTACCAATTCCGCCACAGGCGCTGGATTGTGGTGTTTCAATGTGCAAAATTACACTTTTTTTTGCAGATACACGTACTTTTCCTTGAAAAAATGCAGGAAACGGCTTAAACATTTGGCTGCGTCCACAAATTATTGTAATTTTGCAAAGCTATTCTGGGGATTGAACCGGTCTCGTAGCTCAGCTGGATAGAGCAACAGCCTTCTAAGCTGTGGGTCATGGGTTCGAATCCCATCGAGATCACTCCTTCCTCCCCGGTAGCGAATAGCAAAAGCCTGCGAAATTTCTTTCGCAGGCTTTTCTTTTGTGAATCAGGGGGTCTGACCCCTTGATTCATTATCTGGCCATATATTTCTTACCACCCACGGTATATATCTGTCCGCTCTGCAAGTGCGTTACCTTGCGTCCTTGCAGGTCGTAGATGGCAGAAGCATTGACCTGCGTAGCGGACACAGGGGAGAGCCCTTCGGCCGTTTCATCGCCAATGACCATGGCCCGCACATAGTCCTGATGGCTGGCAGAAGCATTGTAGGGTGCATCGGCACGCGGGGTGATTGTCATATAGAGGCGGTAGGGGTTGAGTGTGGCCGTGCTGGCCATCTTCTGAAATTCGCCCTGCTTGTTAAGCGCGTACCAGGAGCCGGGGGACTGGCTGGGGGTATAGACTCCGCTGAAGGTGAAGGTGTCGAAGGCGGACTGTACGGCGAAGGTGTTCACCGCGTCGGTGCTGTGCAGGAGCGAAGACGGCAGGAGCATCATGAATTGGGTTCTGGCGGGTTTCACCACATAGGGCGTGTTGGCCTTGACGGTGCCGCTGTTCATGGGCAGATAGGCTATGAAGGCGTTGCCGTCGGCATCGCAGAGCACACCGGCGATGTAGGCCACTTCGGCGATGCCTGCTGCGTACAGGTCGCTCACTTCCGCGTCGAACGGCGCGAACCACGGCTGCCATATCTCCGTAAAGGTGAAGGAGCGCTCATAGGTGATGATGCCTTTCGCAGAGAAATCGCGCGTGGCAATATAGCGTTGGCCGTCGATGAGGCTGATGTCTTTCTCTTTGGCCTCGTACTCATCAGCCCCCACCTGGATGAGGGGGTGGACGTCGTCGCCAATGCAGTAGGCGGGCACGTCTATGCCGCAGAGACCGCAGCACAGGGTTTCGTCCTGCAAGGCGAGCAGGTGCTGCGCCCTGGTGATGACGGGTTCGGCGGTGACGGTGTTGGTGAAATGGCCGGTGCAGTAGGGGGTACAGTAGTAGAGGGTGCAGTCTTGGGCGTACACGACGGGGCGGGTGTCGAAAGGCACGGGATAGGAGTCCTCGCCTATGGCCTGCCGCCAACGGGCATGGTCGGCGGTGAAGCCGCTGAGCATCCATGCCAGCGAGCCGTCCGTGAGCTGGCCGGGAGCGATGGGGTAGCCTTGCTTGGGGCCGGTGGCTCCTACGCGGTCGGGGGTATTGACATAGTAGCTGTTTCTCACAGTGAAGGAGTCGTAACGGGTACGGCCGAAGGTTGCGCCCCCGGTGGGGTTGTCGGCATGGGCTGCGACACAGCAGTTGTAGGCACTGACCTGATCATCGCCCCAGCCCACGAGGCCGCTGCAATGGGTGGCCTTGCTGCCTTGCAGAGTGCCGACAAAGCCACAGTCGTTCATCGTCAGCTGGAAATCCAGCACCCTGGCGACCAGGCCTCCGTTGCCGCAATTGCCGTCGAAGGTAGAGACGATGTCGGCACTGCTGATGCAACGGTCCAGTTTGCAATTGCCATGGCCAAGTCCCACGATAGATGCCGCATACTTCTCACTGGTCTTCACGCAGCCCGACACGCTGAGATTCTGGATGCGGCAGTCGTCGCCAGTATGGGCAAAGAGGGCGGCATAGCCGTTGTCGCTGTCGAGGTTCAACTTGATGTTGTGGAATTGGCCGTCAAAAAGACCGCAGTAGGGATGCTGGTCAGAGCCCACCATGGCGTCATTACCGAGGTCGGTGAGGTCGAGGTCGGCGGTGAGCCGTGCGCAAAGGTCCGTATTGCCGCTCCGCATCACGGCATTGCGAAATGCCTCAAACTGCTTTACCGTGCCGATGTGATAGCAGTAGTCGTCCTGCAGCAAGAGGGCTGCACAATAGACGCACACGCCGTCGGCATTAAAACAATGGGCATCGCTCTGCGCCGTAGCGGGGTTAATGACGGGTGTCGTGGCGCGGTAGGCATCGGTAGTGGGGGCGGGGTCGGTGAATACCTTTTCACAAGTGGTGCAGCGCCAGTGTGCCGTCACATCGCCCAGGCAGGTGCTTATACCCGCAGGCACTTCGATGAAAGTATGGTCGTGGGCATAAGCCAAACTGACGGACAGGTCGCCGTAGTTGCTGGCCGGCATATTATTCGGCACGCTCACCGTAACGGTTACTTTGTCGCCTTGGGCTATATCGTCGATAGGGAAGCGGCAAATACTGTCGGGCACAATTTCAAGGGGGCGCGACACACCGCCATTGACACTGACCTCCACTGTCTCTATATATAATATGTCGTGCTTCTTGGCATAGTAGAGCATCAGGCAGGCAGCGGCAGGATGCGCTTCTTCTACGGTGAAGGTGACGTCGTGGCGGCAGATGAGGTCAAGACCGCCCAAGAACATCTCTGCGCCTTGGCCAAAATCAGTATCAAGGCAGGTCTTCTGGTCGAAGAAGGTGAAATAGTCGCTCTCTGCGCTTATATGGGTGGCAGAAGGGGCATAGACGATGGTCGCGAGGCCGTCGTTACACGGCATAGTGGCCTTGTCGTCAAAGTAGGTGCGATGGCAGTTGCGGCAGTAATAATACTCCTTATTGCCAGGCTGACGGCATGTCGGTGCTTTCGCCAGGTGACGCTCGAGGTCGTGCTCTTCCTCTCCCGGAGCAAGTTCTTCCGACGGAGCGGGATAAGCATGGGATGCGGGGGCGCCACCAAGGGCTGAACTTGCCATCAGAGACGGCATCGCAACGGCCATGAGAGCCATCATGCTGAGTAGTCGTACTTTTTTTATCATAGTACAGGGTAAACCGTGACGGGATTATTCTTCCATTGATTCCCATTCAAAGTCCTGCCTTCTTACGGCGAAGTCCTCTGGACCTCCCGGATTAGGATTGATGGGGCTCTGGCTTTGGGAGTCCCACCCCGCTATGATTTGGGACGGTCCAAGTGCAAGAACTTCGATGGTAGGAGTGCAGTATTTATCCATAAGTATTACTAACGGATGCCAACAGCATTGACAACGAAGACGAAGACGAAAACGAAAACTACCCAGTGAAACTCTGCCTTATTTCACGTTGAACTTAATGCTGACCTTCTCGCCCTCGGCATCGGTGGCTGTGGCCACATAGGTGCCGGGAGTGAGGCTGGCGGTGCTCTGGGCGGCACGTCCCTGAGCCATGTCAAGGTCGGCCACAAGCACCTCTACGCCTGCGACAGTGCAGATACGGAGCGTGGTGGGCAAGAAGTCCTCATTGGTAACGCAGATTTGACCGCGCGAGTAGTTGATGCCGAGTTCGTTGCTCTGCGAGATGAGGCGCACAGCGTCGGGCTTATCCGGATTGACGATACTCTGCTCGTAGGATTCGGCATACATGGTTACGCGGTTGGAAGCGGAAATGGTGGGAAACTGCATCAGGAACACGTTTTCGGTGCCGTCGGGATAGCGACCACAGCTCTCGTCGCCATTCATGATGCGATAGGTGAGGGTGTCGCCCCAGCTCTGGTCGGGGCTGCTGAGGATGACGTAGGCATCGTCGTCGTTGCCCAATTTGAAATTGGCATGGATTTCCTTGCCCTTACGCTGCTGCTTGGTACACCATACGATGCGGTGGCCATGAGCAGGAAGGATATTGGCTCCATCCAGAGAGCTGGCCTCGATGCAGTATTTGGTGGGATTGTCCACGTTGTCGGAGAGATAATAGCCCGTAAGGTCAATGTCCTGGTCGGTGGTGTTGTAGAGTTCCAGCCAGTCGCTCTTCTTGTAGTAGTCGTCCACACTGACACTGTTGGCAGCGCTCACTTCGTTAATCTTAACGGGGTGGCACGTTGCTGCGGCGGGGTCGGTAGGCGTGAGGTCTTCATAGACAGCCTCAATGGTGAACTTGCCTTCTTCGGGAAGGGTGTATTCGGGATCGGTGCTGACAAACTCGCCTTCGTCTTCTTTTTCATCACTCCCACTGCCTTTAGGCATATAACTCAGGCTGGCATCCCACACGATGTCGGAGCTGGTGGCACTGCTGTTGTGGACTTCCACGGCGATGACGTTGGAACCGCTCTGGAGCAAGGCGGGGTTGATGCTGATGGAGCCCGTGAAGAAGTCGCCGGCGTAGGTACCGGTGTAGGTGTCGTAGGTTGAGCCCTCGGGCAGGTTGTAGCGTCCGGCTTCCTGGCCGTTCACATAGACAGCAAAGCCGTCATCAACCTTGTAGTCCAGCGTTGCAGAGGCCACGCTGCCGTCCAAGTTGAAGTACTTGCGGAAGTAGGTGGTCGTGCAGTCGCGGCTCGTCTCCGTGGCCATCACGACGTTACGGCTGTAACCCAAAGGAGCCGCACCTGTCTTCCACGACAGGTCAGAGTAGGTCTTGGCCGTCCAGTTTTCGTTGTCGAGGGAGCCCTGGTCGTAATAGTACCAGTTGGCATCGGCCATGGGGAAAGCGGTCTTGAGGTCTTCCTTCTCCTGAATGCCGCTTACCTTCCAACCACGGAAACTCTTTCCTGCGGGCGCCTCGGCACGGAGAGTTACAGGAGAGAATATACGGCCATTGAAAGCGCCGGTGGGAACGGCAAGGCCGTTGTAGTAGAGGCGGCCACGGCTGTCGCTCTGGCTCAAGGAGAGAGTCTGCTGCAAACCGCTGCACTCGTTCTTCACGTAGCCGAACTGAGCCAACTGGTTGGTGGCCGAAGTGTTGCGAGAAGTGCAGAAATAGTTGCTCTTCAAGGAACTTCCCACGCTTTCGGGATTGAGCGATGAACCCGTCAGGTTCCGCTCGTAGGAAGCTGCTTCGCGGACATTATTGACAAGTGAATCGATGATGGCGGCGCAACGCTGCGGCTCGAATACGGAGCCTGTGAGCAGGCAGAACTGATCCACAAACTGCTTACGGAATTCGGGAGAGTTTTTGAGAAGATTACCGAAGATGCTGAAAAATTCCACTTCGCCGTGTACGGAGGTTCCTTTCTTTCCGTCGGTTCCTTCATACTGACTGTTCCAGCTGCGCTGGTTGCCTATGGAGGAGAGGCCAGAGAAGTTGCAGGAGGTACCGTCTGATGCGCTGTCGAGATCGTAGAGCACCATACGGAACTTGCCATTGTCCACGCGGGGACGGTAGCCCTTCACGTTGTTGTAGCCATAGTCGCCCAGATGCAGATAGCACTGCACAGCCATGTAGTTGATAAATTCCTCAACGTCGCAGATTTCCTTCAGTTCCTCATACACGGCAGGGTCGGCGCTACGCGCTGCGAGGTCGTACCAACGTTCAAAAGCTTCGCGGGTGCCTGTGCTTTGGACGTAGGCGGAGTCGCAGTCCATCTCAAATTGGTCCACTTCGTCCTCGTCGTAGCCGAAATGAGAATAGGCTATGTCGCGGTTGTTGGGCTCGCGCATATTGATGAGGCCGGCGTACCTGCCGTTGTGATAGAGGTGGATGGGCTCGTAAGCCTGACCGTCGATATTGATGCCGGAGCTGAGAATGACGGTCTGAATGGCGGGATCCTTGAAGCGGCCGGAATTGTCGTTGCCGCCATTGCGCATCTGCAAGGTCTTGTTTTTCTGGAAGGGACGTGCGGTAAAGAAGTCGTAGGGCAGGAAGTTGATGTGCTCATACTGCTTTTTGCCCTTCACCTTGAAGGAATAAGGTTCATGGGCACGGCTCCAGCCACCGGCATTGGCCACGTTGCATTCCTGATTGAACACCATCTGGCCCTGCTTGTCGATATACTCAATGTTGGTGGGGCGGTCCCAATCCATGTTCCAGTTGCAACGGCTTCCCTGTCCGAGACCCGGACGGCCGTTCGTGCCACGCGTGAAGATGCCGTAGGTCTGGTCGGTCAGGTTACCCTCTTCCGTAACGAGGCTCATGACGGGCAGGGTCTCGTTGTAGGTGCTAAAGATGTAGGAACGCGTTACCACGGGCGAAGAGAGCTTACCACTCTGCACGGCGCAAAGACGGAGCACGGTCGTTTCCATGATGTTGAACGTGCCGTTGGAGCTGGTCATACCGTTGGAGGCTGTGGGCGTGGAGCCGTCGAGGGTGTAGCGGAGCGTGGAGCCAGCGGGATAGGTTACTTTCACAACGATGGGGTTGCCCTGAATTATTTTCGAGTCGGTGTCGGGCACGGGCGCATCGAGGCGCTGGGCGGCATAGGTGGCGGTGGCATTGGATGCGCCAGGGGTGGGCTGGGAGGTCCACTTCCAGGTATCGCCGCCATCGGTGGTACGGGCCCACGAGGCGCGTGCCACGCTTTCAGGATAGGTACATTCGGCCACGGCTACGGCACCGTCGGTAACATAGAGGCTGCCACCGTCCTGGTCGAGTTTGAAGGGGCACATCATGGGGTAGCGCCAGTCATTATGGTCGAACCACACCTTGCAATAGCCGCCTGCGGGGATGCTTGCGGAGCAGGCTTCGTAGGGCGGATAGGTGGTGCCAACCTGCGCATAGTCGGCATAGGTGAGGTCGAGGCTGCGCAGGGGCCACTGTGCGGGCTGGGCCATGTCATCCGTCAGGAAGAGGGTGCGCAGATTGATGGTCGAAGAACCACCGTTGTAGAGTTCAATCCAACTGCCGTAGTTGTAGCTGGGGTCGAGGTACTGATCCACGTTGGCAGCCTGCACCTCGTTGATGCAGAGGCCGTCGGTCCTGACATTATTCACCACGGTGAGCTGCATCTGGGCGGACTTGCCGCCATAGGCGGTTACGGTGATGATGGCCGTGCCGGACTGTTTAGCCGTGATCAGGCCGTCGGCCACCGTGGCCACCGCCGGGTTGTTGCTCTCCCACGTGAGGCGTTTGTAGGTGGCGTTGGCAGGGAGGATGGTGGCCTTGAGCTGATAGGTCTCACCGGCATTGAGAGTAAGCCTGTCCACGTCAAGGCTGATGCCCGACACTTCCACTACTTCGCCGCTGGGCGTGCCTCCATAGTCAATGGGATCTACTTCGGTGAACACTACGGATGCGCCGTTGTCGCTCAGGTTGGCGTAGCTGTCCCAAATGCGCAGGATTCCGCTTCCACTGTGGTCGTTGATGCCGGCGTAGGTCTGGTCCTTCAGGGTGAAGGTGTAGCCTCCATTGGGGTTGTGGGAGATGCGGAAGGTGCCGTTTTTCATGTCGATGCCGGCAGGGCTGAGCATCTGGGCATAGGCTCCCTCGTACACATAGTAGTCGTCCTTTTCAGAAGGAGTAACGGCGAGCACGGCATCGGCATTCGTCTGGTAATTGTACATACGGAAACCATTGGCTATACTACCGGTGAAGGCCCAGAGGTAATTGACGGAGGCGGCTTCGTCGAAGGTGCATTCCACATAGTCATCGCCGGCGAATATGTTCTTGCCGGAGCGTATGCTCATAAGATACCAATGGGTGTCGTCGGCCAGCTTCCCGCCCGAAACGGTGGTGGGCTTGAATGGGAGGTCGGCAGGGTCGGTAATGTCGTTCTTGTTGTCCTCCACGGTAACGGTGATGTAGTCGGAGGCGGCGTTCTGCCCCCAACCGCTACTCACGCTTATCATCGTGGAGCCCACGGAGAGACCTGTAACCTCGGCCTTGTCGTCGTCACCATAGAGGGCGGCGATGCTGCTGTCATAGGAATCCCACATCAGGTCGGAAGCCTGCACGCCGGAGTAGGTAACGGTGAGCGTCTTGGTCTCGCCCACCTTGATTGTGATGTCGCCTTGGTCGATTTTCACCGAGGCGCGGTTACGCTGTGCCTGGCCGCTGAGGCAAGCCGTCAGGGCGAAAAGCAGACAGAGAGTGCGGAAGATGGTTTTCATGCTTATTTTTGCTTTTTTTTGTTGTCGGTTTGGAAGTAAAGTGTCCATACGGCATTCTACGCTACAAATTTACAACATTCCCCTCGCCCTACCCCTCTTTTTCGCGTTAAAAACGAAATTTGCGCTTTTCCACCCCGCGTTTTGCAAACTCAGACTTTTCAAAATCTTATCTCTACGGACAGAGTACCAAGGCGCAGGGGAATTTACCTCGCGCGTATATATAAATAAGGAGTAGTCTGCCGAAAAGGCGGCACACCCGTATGCCACAGGGGCAACGGGTGTGCAGGGTAGTTGGACAGGGCCGTGCGGAGAGCGTGGGCTGCCGCCTTATCGCAGTTGCTCCAGTACGGCCTCCATGCTGGTGTCGCTCAGGATGATGCGGCCTTCGGCATCGACAAGATAGAGCGAGGGGGTCTGACTCAGATCCACAAGGCCTTCGCTGAGGATGCGCTGGGCGGCATCGCGGGCCACTTGCCACGAAGCGGGATAGTCGGCCACGTGGCGTTGCCAGAGCTGGGTGTCTTCATCGGTGTAGAGGGAGAGTACGTTGATGCGGCCTGCCTCCTGTGCTTCGCGCAGGGCGGACGATGCGCCGAGCCGAGCCGTGAGGACGGTGCAGGCTGCACAGTCGGGATTGTTGAAATAGACGAGTGTGAGGGGGCTCTTGCCTATGAGCGTGCGCAGGGGGGCTGTGCTTCCGTCGGGTAGGGTGAGGACCACGTCGGAGAGCACGCCGGCAGGAGCGGAAGCAGCCACTTCCTCGTCCAACTCATCGCGCACGCAGCGCACGGGCAGGCTGAAGGAGCCTGTGCCGGGGGTGGGAATGTAGGAGGCGAGGCCGCCCGAACCGTAGTCGTTCTGCACGATGATGCGCAGGGGGGCATAGGCGGTGGAGGTAAGGGGGGTGGGCTGATACTTGTCGGCATAGCTCGTCCACATGAAGAGACGGTCGGGATAGGCCACCGCCTGCCCGCCATAGAGGGCGCAGCCGTCCTCATAGTTGCGCCCGCACACCATCGGCCACCACTGGTCCTTGCCCTCGGTGCCCATGACGAAGAAACCGGGAATGCCGTACTGCGCACTGCCGCCCTGCGATTCGTCCCAATAGAGGTTTTTCAAATCGTTGAAGGCGGCGGGAGCAGGCACGCGGTAGCCCTTGGGGCAGGGGTCGTAGTTGGTCTTGTAGGCCACCTCGGCATTGCCCCAAGTGAGGTTCATCAGCTCGGCATCGGAAGCCCAATGGTAGCCGCCGAGGGAGCCCGCCCGGTAAGTACGGAGGTGGTGTGTCATGGGATGGGCCATGGAGGCTGCCTCATCGTAGCCATCGTAGCCATCATTGCCCACGAACTCCCACTTCAGGCCGAGTTCGGGATTGGTCTCGGTGAACTTGCGGGCCTGGTCGAAGGCTTCGGAGGGATTGTACTCCTGATTGTCGCCAATGTAGTAGAAGGGCACGTTGCGCCCGTACTGATAGGTCAGGCCCCAGGTATCGCGTCCGTCTTCGGGCTCTGCGCTCACGGCTCCGAGGTTGCGGTCCTGGAACTCGGCGCCGCCCGGATAGACCATGACGGCCGGCCTCTCGGTGAGCCAGATGTGCCAAATCCACACCACGGTGCCTTCGGCGTTCAGGCCGGCTATTACGGCATTGCCGCGCCCGTGGCCTGCCGTGAAGCCTACCGTGCCGTCCTGATAGCTCACGTCGCCGATGAGGGGTTCTTCGCTGCGCTCGCGCCAGAGCCAAGTGGCACGGGCTATGCCTTCTACGGGCGTGCCGTCCACATGGGTGGCGGCAAAGCTGTAGCGGCCTGCCTGCGGCACGATGTAACAGTTGGCCCGTCCGCCGAGGTCGATATGGTCGGCAGGGCTGAAGCTGAGCTGCTCCACCTGCTTGACATTGTAGAGCGCATGGCCGCCGTCGGCCTTCCACACATGGAGCAAGTCGCGGTCGGTGAAGTTGAGCTTGTCGATGTCGCTGACCTGATGCTGCTCCTGCGAGCCGTTTTTGAGGTCGATGGTCAGCGTGCCCTGAATCTGGGCGGTGGCGGCGGTGGCCATGAGGGCAAGCGCCGCGAGGGTGAGATACTGTTTCATCTTGAGTGGTTTATAGAGTAGTCGTTTTTAGTCCGCCGAAAGGAAAAATTAGTCCGCCGAGAGTTTTTCGTGGTCTATAGGCTGGTTTTTCCTCATACGCTGAGCGTTCCGTCTGCTCCAGAGACTAAGTCCTCCCCTTCTTGGGGGAAGCGGGACGAGCCCCCGGCAAGGGCGGCCTACTTCAGGAGCTTGCGGCCGTCCTGTATGTAGCAGCCACGGCTGGTGGCCGGCACGCAGCGTCCGCTCAGGTCGCGGATGACAGCCTGACCGCCGCCAAGGGTGGAGAGCGGCGTGCCGATGCCCTCTACGGGGCGCACGACGTTCACCGTGCGGTAGGTGGTGTAGGTGGCAAGGCGGTCGTTGATTTGTATGCCCTTGATAAGTCCGGTCTTGTTGTAGTTCTTGAGTTCGAGTTCTACGCGGTCGGGATAGACGTAAAGCATCAGGGCCTGCACGACGGTGGGGCAGTCGGAAGGATCGCCCGTGTCGATGGTGTTGTAGTAGTAGCGGAGGGAGCCCATGAATATGGAGAAGAAGGAGGGGTCGCCGGCCACGACGGGCTTGTCCGTAACTTCTTCAAGCGTCCAGAGGCAGTCGGCCACCGTGCCGGCGCTTACGGAGATTGAACCCGTAGAGCTGACGCTGCCCAAGTCGAAGGCGTTGACGCGCTGGGAGGAGCCGCCGGGGCTGTAGGTCGTGCCGGTAACGGCGTAGTATTTGCCGCTGTACTCCGTGGCAATGATGTATGTGCCGCCCACTTCGGGCTTGTCCGCTGCGGTAAGGGTGAGCGTGGCTGCGGAGGGGTCGGCCACTTTCATCAGGCGGAAGGCGGTGGATTGCCCGTTGCCGCTGAAACGCTTGCTGCCGGTGGAGAAATAGAGCTTGCTACCGTTGATGGACGAGGGAGCGCCTGCGATGTCTATGGTGAAGAGAGCGGCGGAGGAAAGGGTGATTGTTGCCGTGGCGGGTGCCGACGTGGTGGTGAGGTTGTAGGAATCGAAGCCGAGATACTTGCCGTCGGCGACGTGGCGTATGAAGAACTTGCCGGAGGTAAAGGTGCCGTCGTCGGGCTTGTCCTCCTGCTGTTCCTTCACGGCGAGAGTCCAGAGGCAGTTGCCGCCGGAGAGGGGCGTGATGGCGGACAGGTCCTCACTCACGGCCACTTGGACGCTGTTCATGCGCTGCGAGGAGCTGCCGGGGCTGTACACGTCGTTGGCCAGGGCGTAGTAACCGGAAATATACTTGGACACGATGTAATAGGCCTTGCCGTCCTCCGGCTTAGTGATGCGTTGGCCGGCCTCGTCGTATAGCATGAACGTGGTGGCGTCGCCTCGGCTGTAGCGCCCGTTACTGCCTATGTGGAGGGAGCGGGTACTTCCGTCAAAGGTCATGCTGAGCGTGAACTCGCCGTCGGCACCGGAGATGGCATAGGTCTGCTCAGAGGTGCCCACGTTCAGGTTGTAGGAGTCCACAATCAGGTACTTCCTGCAAGCAGCGTTGTAGAGCGAAATGTTGGCGGCATACTTCTCCACAGGCTCTCCCTCGGAGTTATAGACGGGGCCGTCCACGTGGGTGGCATCGGTGGAGGAGATGACGTTGCCGTTGGTGTCGTAGAGCGTAACGCGCTGGGAGGTGTGCGTAGTGCTGTAGGCGCTGTCATGACCGTGGTCGTGGCCGTAGAGCATTATGAGGTTGGGGTGTTCGCAGAGTGCAGACTTGAGGGCCTGGGTGGCGGCATTGTCTTTCATACCCTTGCCGGAGTTGAGGCTGTTGCTGTCGGAGAAAGGCACATGGAGGCAGAAGAACACCGTCTTGTCGGGGTCGTCGGCATAAATCGCATTGAGCTTGTTCTTGACCCACTGCACGCTCTCGGTGGAGTACTGATAGTCCCAGGCATACTGGAAGAAGTGCTTGCCGGCATTAAGGACAACGAAGTCGAAGCCATAGAGGTTGTAGTGGTAGGCGGCGAGCAGCCGTGTCTTGCCCAGGGAGCCGTTGTCGGCCTCCTCGTAGAAGCAGTCGGAGTCGGCGAGGGGTCCCATGTCCTGCTGCATGGCTTGCTCGAAGGGTATATAGGCGTTGTAGGGCTTGGGGATGGCGTCGAAATTGGCCACCTCATACTCGTGGTTGCCGGCGACGTAGAGCACGCAGGGCTGCTTTCCCTCGGGGAAGAAGGAGCGCATGGTCTCGGTCATGCGCTGATGCACCATCTTGGAGTTGGCCTCCTTGATGGTCTTGTCGCTCTCGGTGTCACCGCCGAAGACTATGACGTCCACATTCTCCTCCTGCTGCCAACGCTTGAGCACCTCGGTCAGCGAGGAGCGCACGGTGATGTCGCTGACTTTGCCGGAAGAGGGCGTTATCATATTGTTCATGTTGTGTACGTCGCTCACGCAGCCGATTGTCAGCAGGGGCTTTTCTTCGGTCTGGGCGAAAGTGGTGAGGCTCCCTGCGGAGAGGGTGAGCATCAGGGCAAGTAAGTGTTTTTTCATAAGGCTAATGTTTTTAGGGTTTAGGGGTTGAGTAAGGATTCGGGGTTATGGTGCGGCCTGCTTGGGAGCGAGGCGGCAGTAGAGGGGGAAATGGTCGGAGAGACGTGTGGTGTCGAAGCGGCAGGCGTAGGGCTTGAAGTGTTCGGTGGAGCAGATGAGGTGGTCTATCCTTACGAAGATGGCATCGCGGTTGAAGGAGCGTCCCAAGCCGTTGCCTGCTGCGCGGAAGCAGTCGGTGAGGGGTGCGGCCTCGACGAGGGTCTGCCGGGTGTAGGACACGGGTGTGGCGTTCAGGTCGCCGGCCAGTATGAGCGGTCGGCCTGCGTGTGCGGCGAGGAAGCGGGCCAGGGTGTCGGCCTGGAGGGCTCGTATGGCACTCTGCTCCTTGATGCGGGCGAGGAGGGTGGATGAGGTGTGCTCCAGGCTGTCGGGGTCGGTGGTGCCGCCGCTCACGATTTCGGCATAGCCGGAGCGGTCGGCCTGGCTCAGGCGCATACTCTGCAGGTGGCAGTTCACGACAAAGAGGGTGTCGGCCAGCGGGGCCTTGACGTAATAGACGGCGGCGCAGTTGCCCCCGTTTTGCACGAGGAGGCGGCTCCCTACGATGGGCCAGCGGGAGAGGAGCACCTGCCCGTAGTCGTTGGCGTTGCCGGCGAAGCATACGTAGGGCAACTGGCCGTGGAGGTAGGCCTGGAGGCTGTCGCCGCGTGCGGGGGTCAGCTCCTGCGCCACGAGGAGGTCGGCCTGTACGGAGCCGAGGTAGTCGCGGAGTTGCTGGCGGGCGGAGTCGTCCCACTTGGTGCCGCCTACGTTCCAACTGACTATGTGCCAGGCGGAATCAGGAGGCGTGGAGGGCAGATTGACGGGCACGAAGTTGCGTATGCACCCCGAACTGAGGAGCAGGGCCAGCAGGGTAATCCACACGCGGCGGGGCGTGAAGAGCAGGGCCAGCAGGCCGGTGAGCAGGCTGCCGCAGAGGAAGAAGGGGAAGCCCAGCGTGATGATGCTGGCCAGTGGCCAATGCGCCGGACTGACATACACGCAGGCGGCACACATCAGCAGCAGACTGCCCGCTATGGCTTGCAGGGCGGTGAGCATCAGCGTGAAGAACTGGCCTATGGCTGTCCAGATGCGGCGTAGTGTGCGGTTTCTCTTGGGCATCTTACGGAGGCCTCCTCTCTATCCCGCCGCAAGGGGGAAGTCTCGGAGGGTGTGGGGATTAGGGGTGTATGGAGTAGTGCGATTTAGTCTATAGAGTAGGATTTCGCAGTCTATGGAGTAGTGCGAATTAGTCTATGGAGTAGTGCGGATTAGTCTATGGAGTAGGATTTCGGATTAGCGGGTGAGGTTGAAGAGGTCGCGCTTCTCTTCTTCGGTGAGGCCTTCGTAGCCGGACTGGCGCACCTTGTCGAGCAACTGGTCCACGCGCTCCTGCTTGCGGCGTTGCTCCAGGTTGTAGTCGTAGTCGGCCGTGTGCCAGCCCTCAAACTTGGAGGTGCGGCGGCGGGGCCGGCGGTCGGCCTGGCGCCAGTAGAGTATGAGCAGCCAGCCGAACAGCATACCGCCGAGGTGGGCGAAGTGGGCCACGTTGCTGGTGGTGGAGAAGGCCGACACGAGTTCTATGGCGGCATAGGCCACTACGAAATACTTGGCCCGCATCGGTATGGGCGGAAAGAGGAGCATGATGCGCTCGTTGGGGTAGAACATGCCGAAGGCCAGCAGGATGCCGTAGATAGCCCCCGATGCGCCCACCGTGGGGGCGTTCTCGCCCGTGAAGAGCTGCCAGAGTATTTGACATGCGCCTGCCCCGAGACCGCAGAGCAGGTAGTAGATGAGGTAGCGGCGGCCCCCCATGGTCTGCTCTATGAGTCCGCCAAACATCCAAAGCGCAAACATGTTGAAAAACAGGTGTACGAATCCTCCGTGGAGGAACATGTAGGTGAAGGGCTGCCAGGGATAGAAGTACTGGGCACGCACGCTCCACAGGCCGCCTACGGCGCACATAAAGTCGAGGCCGACGAGCATCTCGAGCACAAACACGGCAACGTTGGCTATAAGGAGGGCACGGGTGATGGGAGGTATGGATTTCATAGGCTTTTGAGTGGGTTCAGCGGGTTGTGTTAAGAGGAAGGAGGAATGTAGAGAGGGGCCAGCCCTGGGCGTTGGTTACGTTGGCCCGGGTGAAGGGTTGCCAGGCGTAGCGCACGGCCACGGGGCGGAGGCCGGCGGGCAGTTGCAAGGCCAGTCGGCCGGGGCGGTCGGAGGGCTGGGGGTGTGCCCGGCCGTCCAGCACGAGGGGCTGGGCCTCTATCCACTGGCCGTCGGGGGCCTGCACTTCAAACATGCGGGGCGTGGCCTTGGTGAATCGCAGGGGCTGGCCGGCGCAATCCAGCGTAAGGCGGCCCTTGTCCAGCGTCCAGCCCGTGGGGGCGTAGGGCAGGATGGCCGGCTGCGGCCTGTGGTAGGCGCCGTGGAGGGCCAGCGCGGCGAGGCGCGTGCCTATGGGCCGCTTCGTGCGGGGGTGGACATCGAGCGAATCGCCGTAGTCGGAGGAAATGGCCATCCAGGTGCGGGACAGGCTTTCGGCAAGGCGGCGCTGCGAATCGCGGAACTCGGGCCACGTCAGGCGGGGCGCGATGCTGCTGAGCTGTACCATAAGGAAGGGCAGCGTGCCGTCGGGGCTGCGCAGCGTGCGGCGCCAGTCGGCCAGCATGTGGGTGAAGAGGCGCTCGTGCAGGGCTACGTCCTGCGCGTTGCTTTCGCCTTGATACCAGATTACGCCCCGGAAGGCGAAGGGGCTGAGGGGTTCGAGGCCGGCCTGGTAGAGATAGGCGGGCCGGTAGGGATGGAGGTGGCCGTCGGAGCCAGCGTTTTCGCATCCGCGCTTCCGCACCCAGTCCTGTACGAGTGGATTGTTCGGCCAGTCGGCCAGCATGTCGGGGTGGTGGCTTTGGAGGGTCTGGGGGCTGGTCCACGACTCGGCGGGGGAGCCTCCCACGGCGTTGAGTACGAGGCCGATGTGGAGGTCGGGGAGCGAGTCGGCCAGAGCGCGGCCAAAGTAGTAGGCAATGGCGGAGAAGCGGCTGGCCTCGGCCTCGGAGCAGAGCGTCCAGCCTGCGGAGGTGTCGAAGTAGCGGAAGGCATCGACTTCGGCCAGGGCCTCGTCGCTCCAGCGGGGCGGCGTGGTGAGCCAGCGTGCCTTCATGTTGAAGAGGTGGAGGCGGGGGTGCGCCGTGCCTTGGGCCAGATAGTCGCCGCCGTCGGGAGCGGGGCCGTTGGGGTCGGAGGCGGCAGCGTGGCGGCGGAACTCGGCATCGTTGCTCAGGGTGAACTCCATGTTGCTCTGGCCGGAGCAGAGCCACACCTCGCCCAGATACACGCGGCGGTAGGTCTCGCTGCCCATTTGCAGGGTGTAGGGGCCGCCGGCGGGCAGGGCGGGCAGCCAGGCCTCCCAACGACCTCGGCTGTCGGCACGCACCTCGGTGCTGAGGCCGGCCAGCGCCACCTTGACGCGCTCGCCGGCATGTGCCCGGCCCTGGAAGTGGAGAGGTGCGCCCTGCTGGAGCACCATATCGTCGGAGTAGAGACGCAGGTCTTGCGCACAGGCGCACGCGCAGGCGCACGCAAATATAATAAGGAGTAGGAACTTATTTTTCATCTTGGGAGGGGGCTTTACTGTTGAGGGTGGAGTGGCGGTAGCCGTAGCCGAAGTAGATGGCGGCGCCTGCGAGGAGCCACAGGCCGAGGCTTATCCAGGCGCTGAGCGGCATTGCAAACATGAACACCAGGCTGATGGCGATGCTCAGCAGGGGGATGAAGGGCACCCACGGCGTGCGGAAGGTGGCTTCCGGCTGAGCGCTCTCACCTTGTCCGCCGACAGTTTCGCCTAGTCCGCCGACAGTTTTTTCTGCCGTATAGGGTAGTTTTCCCTCCTCTATAGGAGAGGGAGCGGCAGCGGGTAGGGCGGCACCGGCTTGCGCTTTGAGGGCGGCGGCTTTCCGGTCGCGGCGGTGAAGCACTATTACGATGTAGCACACTATCGTAAAGGCAAACAGCGTGCCAATGGAGCAAAGTTCGCCTGCCGCCTCGCCGGGCATCAGTCCCGAGAAGAGGGCAATGACCAGAGCCAGGATAATGCTGCCCAGCCACGGGGTGCGCCACGCGGGATGTATGCGGCCAAACACTTTCGGCAGGACACCGTCGCGGCTCATACTCATAAAAATGCGGCTCTGTGCCATCATCAGCACCAGCACTACGCTGCTGTAGCCCATCAGTATGGCCAGCACAATCAGGCGGTTGAGCCACGGCCACGGCAAGTGGGCTATGGCCACCGACACGGGGGCTATGCTGTCCGCGCCCTGGAACTCATGGTAGTTGGCCACGCCTGTGAGCACGTAGCCGAACAGCACATACACCACGGCCACCACCACGAGCGAGCCCAATATGCCGATGGGCATACTGCGGGCGGGATTCTTCGTCTCCTGAGCCATCGCGCTCACCGAATCAAAGCCCAGGAAAGCCACGAAGGCGACACTCGCGCCACGCAGCACGCCCGAGACGCCGAAACTCCCGAACTCGCCCGTGTTGGCGGGCAGGTAGGGCGTAAGGTTCTCGGACTTGACGTAACGCCAGCCTAAGACGACAAACAGGAATATAATGCCCAGCTTCAGCGCCACAAGGATATTGTTGGCCATCGCACTGGTCTGTGCGCCGCGCACTACGAAAACGGCCATCACGCCTGCGATGAACATGGCGGGCAGGTCGATAATGCCGCCTTCGGCAGGGGTGCTGGTGAGCAGGTCGGGCAGCGTGATGCCCGCATCACGCAGGAGCACCACGAAGTACTGGCTCCACGACGTACACACCAGCGCTGCGCCCAACACGTACTCCACCACGAGGCTCCAGCCTACCAGCCACGCGGGCAGCTCGCCTATGGTGGTGTAGGCGTAGGCGTAGGCAGAACCGCTTACCGGCAGGCGGCTGGCAAGTTCGGCGTAGCAAAGTCCCGTCAGGCTACAGATAATGGCGGCCAGAATAAAGGAAAAGGTGATTGCCGGGCCGGTGTTGTAGGCTGCGATAGGGCCTGTGATGCTGAACAGGCCGGCTCCTACGATGCAGCCCACCCCGAGGATGATGAGGCGGAAGGGTGTGAACGTGCGGCGGAGCGCAGGGCCGGCGCCAGGCTGGGTTTCGCCAAGGAACTGCCGGGGCGATTTTGTGCGGAACAGGGAGTGGGGCATGGTCAGGGCTGGGTTGAGAAGGCCAGGGCGTAGCAGCGTATTTGCTTAATCATGGCCAGGAGGCCGTTGGAGCGGGTGGGTGAAAGGTTCTCCTGGAGTCCGATTTCGCGGAGGAAGTAGAGGTCGGCCTGGAGTATATCCTGGGGCGTCTGGTCGTTGAGGATGCTGAGCAGGAGGGTAATGATGCCCTTTACTATCAGGGCGTCGCTTTCGGCTTCAAAGTGGAGGCGGCCGTCTTCCCTGCGGCTGCACACGAGCCACACCCGACTTTGGCATCCGTCAATAAGGTTGGCGGCTGTCTTGTCGCTTTCGGACAGCGGGGCTTGGCCTTCGCCCATGTCTATCAGAAGTTGGTAACGGTCCATCCAGTCGGGAAGCATGAGGAACTCCTCGATGATGTCGTCTTGCAGTTGGTTAATTGTTTTCATACAGGAGTTGGTGGAGTGTCTGGCCGACGGCGCGCAGCGTCTCGGTGGAGATGTTTTCAGGGGTGTCGGCCACGGTGTGCCACGTGGGGCCGAAGGAGGGAATGCCGGCTTGATTGTAGAAGGGTATTATATCGATGGTGGGAACTCCGGCGGCGTTCATGGGCCCGTGGTCGTCGGTAATGAATGCTCCGTCGCGGCGGGGGAAGAAGTCTCCTGCGCCGGCGGTTTCGGCGGCAGCCCAGGTGCGTGCCACCAGCCAAGGGGCTTGGCGCATCGACAGGCCTTCGTAGCAGAAGCGTGCGTCGCGTCCGCCCACCATGTCGAGGAGTATGCCCCACTCGTAGGATTCGGCGAGGTGGTCTGCCCAGTACTGTGCGCCGAGGGCGAAGGAGTTTTCCTGGGTGTCGGTGCCGTAGTCCTCCAGGTCGAAGCACACGAATGTGACGGGGCGGCGCGGGCAGAGGTCGGCGAGGTGGCGGGCCACTTCCAGCATGACGGCCACGCCGGAGGCTCCGTCGTTGGCCGCAAGCACGGGCTTCCGGTGGTTGGCGGGGTCGGGGTCGGCATCGGCCCACGGGCGGCTGTCCCAGTGGGCGGCCAGGACGACAGGGGTCAGGGCGGCGCTGTCGGCGGCGGGCCGGTAGCGGGCAATGATGTTGCGGCAAGTGAATTGCTTCCCGTCCCACACGGTGATGGGGGCCTGCTGTTCTTCCACTTGCAGGCCGAGGCGGCGGAACTGGGCCACTATCCAGTCGCCGCAGCGGCGGTGGGCTTCGGAGCCGGGGGTGCGCGGGCCGAACTGGCACTGGGCCACGATGTGGCTGTAGGCGGTGTCGGCGACGAACTGCACGGTGCAGGTGTCGGCGGCGGCGGTGTCGCCGTCCGTCTTCTGCCCGCAGGAGGCCAGCAGCAGGGGCAGAGCCAGCAGCAGGGCAGGGAGTGTATGTCGGAGTGTAGGCATGGCTTCTTTTAGTCTATAGGAGAGTTTGGCGTAGTCCGCCGATAGGGGAAATTAGTCCGCCGATAGTTTTCGTTAGTCTATAGGGGAGTCCGGCGCTGTCCGCCGGGAGTTTGGCGCAGCCTGTAGGCGGGGCGTTCCGGGGCTTCCGGCAGTGCGCCCTGCGCTATGGGCCGGAGGCTCCTCCCGCAGGGGCGGTCAGAAGGTGGCCGCCTCAAAGAGCACGCGTCGGAAGTTGTCGCCCCAGATGCGGCAGATGTCGTTGGCGCCATAGCCGGCCTGGATGAGACGCTCGGTAATGTGCATCATGTCGGAGGCATCGCGGAGGCCCGGCACGCCGCCGTCGCCGTCGAAGTCGGAGCCTATGCCCACGCCCTCGGTGCCGCAGACGTCAATCATGTGCAGGAGGTGCTGCATGAACGTGTCGATGGTGGCCTCGCCCTGCGGGTGGAGGAACCACGGGTACATGGTACACTGCACCACGCCGCCTTTGTCGGCGATGGCCCTCAGCAGGTCGTCGGGCATATTCCTGGGGTGGTCGCACAGGGCGCGGCAGCAGGTGTGGGTGGCCGCTATGGGGCGGCGTGCCGCTTCGAGGACGCTGCGCACGGTCCGGTCGCTGGCGTGGCTTACGTCTATGAGCAGTCCGCAGCGGTCCATTTCCTCCACGACCTCGCGCCCGAAGGGTGAGAGGCCGCCCCACTCGGCTTGGGGCTCGCCCTGCCTGGGGCGTGCGGAGTCGCAGATGTCGTTGTGGCCGTTGTGGCACAGGGTGATGTAGGCCGCGCCGAGGTCGCGGTAGTGGCGGACGAGGCTGATGTCGCGCCCCAGGGCGTAGCCGTTCTCAATGGCGAAGTGTACCTGGAGGGTGCCGAGGCCCTGCCGGAGCACGTCGGAGAGTTGCTCCCGGGTGGTTTCCACCTGACGGCGGGCGGCGGCGTAGCCCTCGGCGGTGCGCGGGCCTTGCGGGATGTAGCTGACCATGAACACTTCGTTGAGGTGGCCTTCGGCGGCCTTTACCGCATCGACGAGGCAGTGGGGGTTGCGGTGCCGGAGGTCGGGGCGGAAGTCGGGACTGTCGGGCTGCGAGGTCATCGCAGGGAAGGTCATGGGCGTGTCGCAGTGGGAATCAAGCGTGAGGATTGAGGCGTGAAGCTCAAGGGCCTGGCAGTAGAGCCGAGCGGCGGCCACGAACTGGCTGAAGAGGCGGCGGGAGAGCGTGCTCTGGGGCAGGCATTCGGGATGCCACTGCACACCCAGGAGGAAGGACTCGCCGACGTTGCCCTCGATGGCCTCCACTACGCCGTCGGGGGCCAGGGCCGAGACGTGCATGAGGGGGCCCGGCGTGAGCACGGCCTGATGATGGAAGGAATTGACGCAGGGCTGCGCCGTGCCGTCTGCCCACGTCTGCACGCCCTCGGCGGAGGGGGCAAAACTGTCGGCGGACTTGTGCGAACTGTCGGCGGAGTAGGAAAAACTGTCGGCGGACTTGTTTTCACTCGCCTTAGGGGAGGGCGCAGGGGCGGCGAACACGCCGCTGGCGTCGGTAATCCGGAGGGTATGGGTGGGGCAGTGGCGCGGAGCAGTCTGGCTGTGCTTCAGGCGGGTCTGCCCGTCGGGCGGCGCAGGGGCTTGGGCAGCGATGTCCTGCGCCACGGTGCCGCCAAGTGCCGCTGCCATAACCTGACATCCCCGGCAGATGCCCATCACGGGCACGTTGCGGCTGTGGGCCATCCGGCAGAGCACGAGTTCGTAGCCGTCGCGCGGGGGGCAGATGCCGCCGAGCTGGGGCAAGGGTTCCTCCCCCAGCCACAAGGGGTTGAGGTCGCCGCCGCCGGAAAGCAGGAGGCCGTCAATCTGTTCCAGCTGGCGCACAATCTCGTCGGGGCTGTCGGTGGGCGCAAGCAGGAGGGGCGTGCCGCCGGCCCGGCGCACGGAGTCGTAGTAAGCCGTGGCCAGTTCGGCCCCCTTATCGCCGAGGTTGGCGGTTATACCGATGACGGGGACTTGTTCAGGCCCGGAAGAGGCTATACGGCGGGCAAATGCCTCGTCGCAGGCGCGGGTGGCGGCGGAAAGGGAGAAAGCGTCAGTCATGGCGGCGGGGATTTTTAGGGAACCAGCCTTTGCGCACACGTTCCTTCTGCTCGAACAGTTCGCCTATACTCCAGAATGCGCAGAACCCTATGATGGCCAGCAGCGTGCTCCAGAAGAGGTCGGCCAGCAGCAGGGCCGCCACGCAGCAGCCCGCCCCCACGATGAGGAACACGGGCCAGGGGCGCGTGCCGAAGTAGTATTCGGTCTTGATGACTATGGGGTGGAATGCTCCTATCAGCAGGAAGGTGAGCAGTCCCAGCAGGAGGCCTTGCAGGTTCATTAGCAATCGATGTTGTCGTCGGGCATGGCCTTGGGCGTGCGGCGGCGGCGCGTCTCGCTGGGCTCACAGAGGTCGAGAGGGAGGGCACGCTGGAAATTCATGCAAAGGGAGATGAGCGTCTCGGTCCTGCTTAGGCCGTCGATCTTGCTCATGATAGACAGGATTCGGGCAAGGTCGGCATTGTTTCGGCAATAGACGCGGAGCAAGAGGCCGTAGGCCCCGGTGGTGTTGTGGCACTCCACGACTTCGGGGATGGCCTTCATGGCTTCCTCCACGGCTTCGGCTTTGGAGGCTTCGGTAAAGTTCACGCCAATGAAGGTGCAGGTGTCGTAGCCCAGGCTTTGGGGATTTACCTGAAAGCCGGCGTTGGCGATAACGCCGCGCTGGAAGAGTTTCTCCACGCGCTGATGGATGGCCGCACGGCTGACGCCGCATTGCTCGGCGATGTCCTTGAACGGCGTGCGGGCGTTCGAGGTGAGAGCTTCAAGGATTTGCTGATCGAGAATGTCTATCATGCTGTTTTGGGATTTGAGATTAGTAATTTGATGCAAAGCATTAGTTGTTATCGTTTTACCGACAGGCCGCCTTTGCGGCTGCCCGGCTGTTCTTAGTCCGCCGATAGTTTTTCGTAGTCCGCCGATAGGGGAAATTAGTCTATAGGAGCGTTTTTCGCAGTCCGCCGAGAGTTTTTCCTGCCGCAGGGGCTGGATATTCTAGATATACTAGTAGTTCTAGCTTTGCCAGGAGGGCGCCTTCCTCCTCTTGGGGGAGTGGGAAGGGGTCTTGGTCAGAGCTGCTGCAGGCGGTGGAGGCGGCTGTAGTAGCCGTTGGCGGCTATGAGCTCGTCGTGGGAGCCTTTCTCCACGATGCGGCCCTCGCTGAGCACGTATATGGTGTCGGCGTTGCGGATGGTGCTGAGGCGGTGGGCTATGGCTATGGTGGTGCGCGTTTTCATTAGGCGCTCCAGGGCTTCCTGTACGAGGTGTTCGCTTTCCGTGTCGAGAGCCGACGTTGCTTCGTCGAGAATGAGTATTGGCGGGTTCTTGAGGATGGCCCGCGCTATGCTGACGCGCTGCCGCTGCCCGCCGGAGAGCCGGCAGCCGCGGTCGCCCACCAGCGTGTCGTAGCCATTTTCGCTTTCCATTATGAAGTCATGGGCGTTGGCTATGCGGGCTGCCTCTTCCACGCGGATGCGCAGCGCTTCCCGTTCCTCAGCGTTTTGCGGGGCAGGGGCGCCGAAAGCTATGTTGTCGAAAAACGACGCGTTAAAGAGGATAGCTTCCTGGTTCACGTTGCCAATGAGGCCGCGCAGGGAGGTGAGCGTGAGCGTCCGCACGTCGCGCCCGTCTATGGTTATGCTGCCTCGGCTTACGTCGTGGTAGCGCGGTATTAAATCTACGAGGGTGCTCTTTCCCGACCCGCTCTGCCCCACGAGGGCTACGGTCTGTCCCTTTTGGACGCTGAGCGTGATGTCGTGCAGCACTTCACGGTCGGCGCTGTAGCTGAAGCTCACGCCGCTCAGTTGGATGCTGTCGGTCAGGCCTTCGATGGGCTGCGCGTCGGGAGCCTGGCGTATGGGGTTCTCAGCGCCGAGTATGCGGTTGATGCGTTCCATCGATGCCAGGCCTTTCTGAATGGCGTAGCTCGCTTTGCTGAGGTCCTTTATCGGCTGGAGCGTGCTGTAGAGTATTACGAGATAATAGATGAACACGTTGGCGTCGATGCTTCCTTTGCCGCTGAAGATGAGCCAGCCGCCGAACCACAGCACTATGACTATCATCACCGTTCCGAGGAACTCGCTGACGGGATGCGCGGCGCTTTGGCGCACGGCCACCCGGCAGGACAGGCGGCGGTACTCGTCGTTCACGCTGTCGAAGCGCTGCTTCATTTTCTTTTCGGCTATGAAGGCTTTGATGATGCGCAGGCCGCCGAGCGTCTCCTCTATCTGGCTGATGGAATCGCTCAGCCGTGCCTGCATCTGGAGGCTGCCGGCCTTCAGCTGCTTGCCTACGGAGCCTATGCCCCAGGCCAGCAGGGGCACCACGAGCAGGACGAAGAGGGTGAGCTGCCAGCTGATGGCCACCATTGTCCCTACGTAGATGACGATGAAGATAGGGTTCTTGATGAGCATGTCGAGGGAAGAGGTGATGCTGGCATCGACCTCGTTCACGTCGGTGCTGACGCGTGTAAGGATGTCGCCCTTGCGCTCTTCGGAGAAGAAGGAGAGGGGGAGGCTGAGTATCTTGCGGTAGATGTCGGCGCGGAGGTCGCGCACGATGCCGGTGCGCAAGGGCATGAGCATGGCCGAGCCGCCGAAATAGGTGGCGGTCTTGAGGAGCGTGAGCACGCTGAGCACGATGCCCAGGAGCAGGAGGGTGGTGGCGGGCCCATAGTGGGCGATGAGCTCCTGGGAGTAGAAGTAGATGTTGTTCTTGGCCACATCGACGAAGCCGCCCAGTCCGCCCTGTCCCCAGGGGATGTAGGCATAGGTGGCGGTGTTGATGCGGAAAAGTATCTGGAGGATGGGCAGCAGCAGCGTGAAGGAGAACACGTTGAACAGGGCGGCGAGCACGTTCATCAGGAGCGTGCCGGCGATGTAGCGCTTGTAGCGGGCGAAGTATCTGCCCATTACTCTGAAAAAGGCCTTCATGAGCGATGTTTACTGGGAGAGGGCTCCCTCTTATCCTCCCGGGAGGGGGAGGTTCCGTAAGGTGAGGGAGAAGGAGTTTATGGGGTGGGTGAAATTAGTCTATAGGAGAGTTCCGACCGGTCTATAGGGGAGTTCTGCGTAGTCCGCCGAGAGTTTTTCCTGTCGTAGGGGCTGGATATTCTAGATATACTGGTAGTTCTAGCTTTGCTGGGAGGACGCCATTTTCCCTTTGGGGGAAGCCGCAGGGAGCCGCCTACTTGCGTCCGAAGTCGGCGGGTATCTCGCCCCACTTGTCGGTCTGCCATTTCAGCACGGGGTTGCGGTAGTCGTGGGTGCGGAGCCAGTATTCGGCACGTACCACGTAGTCGAGCAGGCGGGCAGTCTCGGGCGTGCGGGCCAGCTTGGTGCCGCACTTCTTCTTGCGCACCCACGTCTGCGCGGTGGCGGAGTCGGAATAGACGGGCATGTCGTGGAAGCCCTGCTTATGGAGTAGGGCCAGCGCGTGTACGATGGCGAGGAACTCGCCTATGTTGTTCGTGCCCTTCACGGGGCCGAAGTGGAACAGCTCCCGCCCGCTGGGCAGATGCAGCCCCCGATACTCCATCGGGCCGGGGTTGCCCGAGCAAGCCGCATCTACGACGACGGCGCTTGCGGGATTGAAAGTTTCTGGCATCGCGGCTTACATTCTCTCCGGCATTTCGATGCCCAGCAGTCCCATACCGAGGCGCACCACCTTGGCCACCTGTGCGGAAAGCTGGAGGCGCAGGCAGCGCGTGGGAGCGTCGGGTTCGGACAGTATCTTGTAGTCGTGGTAGAACTGGTTGTAGGACTTGGTGAGCTCATAGCAATAGTTGGCAATCACCGAGGGGGAGTAGTCCTGCCCGGCCTGCCGCACCACGGCGGCGAAGTCGGCCAGCTGCTGGATAATCTCCTCCTCCTTCACCGAGACGGCACACCCCTCCAGGCTGGCGGCGGACTGCCAGCCGTCGGCGGCCTGCGCCTTGCGCAAGATGGAGCGGATGCGGGCGTAGGTGTACTGGATGAAGGGGCCCGTATTGCCGTTGAAGTCGATGCTCTCCTCAGGATTGAACAGCATATTCTTACGCGCGTCCACCTTCAGCAGGAAGTACTTCAGCGCACCCAAGCCCACGATGCGGGCCACCTCCCGCTTCTCGTCCTCGGTCATGTCGTCGTTCTTGCCGGCGGCATCCATCGTGGCCCTTGCGTCGGCCACCATCGCAGCCACCAAGTCGTCGGCGTCCACCACGGTGCCCTCGCGGCTCTTCATCTTGCCGTTGGGCAGCTCAACCATGCCATAGGAAAAATGCACCAAGCCTTTGCCCCACTCGAAGCCGAGGCGGTCCAGCAAGATGCTGAGCACCTGAAAATGATAGTTCTGCTCGTTGCCCACGACGTACACCATCTTGTCGATGGCGTAGTCCTGGAAGCGAAGAGTGGCGGTCCCGATGTCCTGAGTCATATAGACGCTGGTGCCATCGGAGCGCAGGAGGAGCTTCTCGTCGAGGCCGTCCTGCGTGAGGTCGGCCCACACGGAGCCGTCGGGGCGGCGGTAGAAAATGCCCTTCTCCAGGCCTTCCTCCACCTTGGACTTGCCTTCCAGATAGGTCTGACTCTCGTAATAAATCTTATCGAAGCTCACGCCAAGCGCCTTGTAGGTCTCGTCGAAGCCGGCATAGACCCACTCATTCATGCGCTGCCACAGACTGCGCACCTCGGGGTCGCCCTTTTCCCAGCGCACGAGCATGTCGTGGGCTTCCTGGATGAGCGGCGCCTGCTGCTTGGCCTCATCTTCGCTGAGCCCCTGCGCCATGAGCTGCCGCACCTCTTCACGGTAGTGCTTGTCGAACAGCACATAGTAGTCGCCGATGAGATGGTCGCCCTTCTTGCCGGCGCTTTCGGGGGTCTCGCCATTGCCCCAGCGGAGCCAGGCGAGCATACTCTTGCAGATGTGGATGCCACGGTCGTTCACGATGTTCGTGCGCACCACGCGGTTGCCATTGGCGGCGGCTATCTGGCTCACGGCCCAGCCCAGGAGATTGTTGCGGACGTGGCCGAGATGCAGGGGCTTGTTGGTGTTCGGCGAGGAGTACTCAATCATCACCAGCGGGCTTTGGTCGTTGGCGGCCACGAGGCCGTAGCTGTCGTCGGCGGCGACCTGCCGGAGGAGGTCAAGCCACGCGGCGGGCGCAATGACGAGGTTGAGGAAACCCTTCACCACGTTGTAGCGGCTGACCAGCGGCGTGTTTTCCACGAGGTAGCGTCCCAGGTCGTCGCCGGTGGCTTCGGGGCTCTTGCGGCTCTGACGGAGGAGAGGGAAGGTAACGAGGGTGAGATGCCCCTCAAAGTCGGGGCGCGTCTTCTGGATTTGGATTTGCCCGGGGCTGACCTGGGCGTCGTAGAGGGCGGCCACGGCGGCTGCGGCGGCCTGCTGAAGTTGCGTGTCAAGCATTCTGTATGGCGTAGTTTATAGAGTTCGCACTTATTTGCGCGGCAAAGTTACATCTTTTTTACCATATAAGCAAACCTGCCCCACACATTATTTATATATAAAGGCTCTCCACGGGCTATTTTGCCGCCCCGACGCGCGTTTGGCACGCCGAGGGTGCAAACTCCCCCAGGACCGGGAAAAACAAGTCCGCCGACAGTTTTTCCTATCGGCGGACTAAGAAAAACTGTCGGCGGACTAAGAAAGACCCCCGGGCCGGGGGGGGGGGGGGGGGGGTGTCCGGCTGGGAATCCCGCCGAGAATCGAACTCGGATCTACTCTTTAGGAGAGAGTTGTTCTATCCATTGAACTATGGGAGCTTCGGAAGCGGCGACTACCGCCCTTTTAGATAAGTCTGCGTAACAAAATCCGCTAACGCGGTGCAAAGATACGAAAAAAAATCCAGCAAAGGACTGAAACTTCACGCCTTTTTGCGTAAATTTGCAGGCATACGACCCCAAAACATCCATTAACCCCAAAAAATCAGAGTAATGACAACAGCTATTGTTGCTTTCTTCATCGTCGGCTACCTCTGTATAGCCCTCGAAAGTGTTATCAAAGTGAACAAGGCCGCTACGGCCATCATCATGTGCGTAGGCTGCTGGGTAATGTTCGCCGCAGGAGGCTTCTGTCCCGAAGGGCTCAATGAAGTCATCGGCAAGAACCTCGGCGAAGCCGGCACGACCCTCTTCTTCCTCCTCGGAGCAATGACCATCGTCGAAGTGGTCGATAGGCACGGCGGCTTCAACCCCGTGCGCAAACTGCTCCAGACCCACAGCAAACGCGCCCTGCTCTGGAAAATGTCCATCCTGACCGCCTTCCTCAGCGCCGTACTCGACAACCTCACTACGAGCATCGTCATGATCATGATACTCCGCAAGCTTATCTACGACCGCGACGCCCGCCTCATATACGCCTCGATGATCATCATCGCCGCCAACTCCGGCGGAGCCTTTTCCCCGATTGGCGACGTTACCACCATTATGCTCTGGAACGGCAGCTTCGTCACCGCCCTCGGCGTAATCAGCGAGATTTTCCTTCCCTCCATGGTCAGCTTCCTTATTCCCTGCGCCATCCTCCAGTACAGGCTGCACGGCGAAGTCGGCGGTGCTGCCGACAATGAGGAAGACCTCAAGCTCACGGCCCTGGGCCGCCCCCAGCGCACCGCCATCTTCTGCCTCGGCGTGGGCGGCCTGTGCTGCGTGCCCGCCTTCCACATGGCCACGGAGCTCCCCCCCTTCCTCGGCATCCTGTGTGTGCTCGGCATTCTCTGGGCAGTTACGGAAATCTTCTACCGCCAGCATCCCGAGGATGATGCCAACGCCATGCGCGTAACCCAGCTCCTGCCCCGCGTGGACCTCAGCACGATTCTCTTCTTCCTCGGCATACTGATGGCCGTCAGCGTGCTGGCAGAAATCGGCGTACTGGCAGCCCTCGGCAGCTGGCTGGACGAAGCGATTGGCAACCACTACCTCGTAACCGGAGCTATCGGCGTGCTCAGCGCCATAGTAGATAACGTGCCTCTCGTAGCCGGAAGTATGCAGATGTACCCGATAGCCGAAATTGGCGACATGGCACAGGACGGCATCTTCTGGCAACTGCTGGCCTACTGCGCCGGCGTGGGCGGCAGTATGCTGATAATCGGCAGCGCCGCCGGCGTGATGGTCATGGGCCTGGAGAAAATCACTTTCGGCTGGTATCTGAAGAACATCACCTGGGTGGCAGCCGTGGGCTACGTCGCCGGCATCGCGGTGTACTGGCTGGAGAAAACGATATTCTAAAGCAACGATGGAGGCGGGCAGGCGGCTGCCGCGTGCCTGCCTCCTTATATTATTTACACGCGCGTAGAAAGAAGTGCGTAAGCTGACGATAGAGGAACTGCACCGTATGGACGTGGGCACGTTCCAAGCGGCAGACAAGATGCCGCTGGCCATAGTCCTCGACAACGTACGGAGCCTGCACAACGTAGGCTCCGTGCTGCGCACTGCCGATGCGTTCCGGCTGGCCGAAGTGTGCCTGTGCGGCATCACGGCCACGCCCCCCTCGCCCGAAATCCACAAGACGGCCCTCGGAGCCGAGGACAGCGTCAGCTGGACCTACCACCGGGACACGCTCGCCTGCGTGGCCGACCTCCGCCGGCGCGGCTACCGCATCGTGGCCGTGGAGCAGGTGGAAGGCAGCCGGAAGCTGGGCGAATGGACAGCCGTGGGCGACGACGGGGTGCAGCCCCTCGCCCTCATACTGGGCAACGAGGTGAAAGGCGTGCGGCAGGACGTGGTGGATGCCGCCGACGAGGCCCTGGAAATCCCCCAGTACGGCACCAAGCACTCCCTCAACGTCAGCGTAACGGCGGGCATCGTCATTTGGGAAGCCGTCCGCCAGCTGCAAAGGCACGTCCGGCTGGCCCTCCTCACCCTCTGCGCCCTGCTCCCCGCCCTTTGCGCCGACCTCACCGCCACGACCGTGAACGACACCCTGCCCGACATCGCCCTGCCCCTTACCCTCCAAGTGGGGCGGGCGGCCTACAAGGGCGACAGCATCCCCAACATCATCCTCCCCACGCTGAACAAGTACCCCCCCAAGCAGTTCCGCACCGAGCGCGAAAGGCAGGAGTACACCCGGCTGGTGCGCAACATCAAGAAAGTCCTACCCCTGGCCAAGACAGCCCGCCACACCATCATCGAGACCTACGACTACCTCCAGACACTCCCCGACAAAAAAGCCCGCGAGGAGCACCTCAAAGCCGTGGAAAAAGGTCTGAAACGACAATACGGCCCACTGGCACGCCGCATGAGCAAGACACAGGGACGCATCCTTGTGAAGCTGATCGACCGCGAGTGCGACCAGACGGGCTACGCCATAGCCAAAGCCTTCGTAGGCGTAATGAAGGCCAACGTCTATCAAGGCATAGCCTTCCTCTTCGGGCAGAGCCTCGCCAAGCACTACGACCCGGAGGGCGAAGACGCCGAAATAGAGCGCATCGTCAGGCAAGTAGAGTCCGGCCAGCTATAGACAACGGCCACCTCCCCCTAAGAGAGGGAAACCTCCTCCCAGAAAAACTAGAACTACTAGTATGTCTAGAAAATCCAGCCCCTACGACAGGAAAAACTCTCCTATAGACTACAAAAAACCATCGGCGGCCTAAGAAAAACCCTCCTATACGACAGGAAAAGCCAGCCCCGCCCCGCACGCCTCCACACCGCCGAAAACGTCCCCGAAAGCCCCCAAAAAGGCCACTCCAAAGCCGAAAACACGCAAAAACCGCAAGTTTTGCCCCAAGAAGCCTTGCAGTTACAAAAAATTTACGTAACTTTGCACGCTCCCTTATGGGAACAAGACCGCACCGCACCCGCGAAACAAACAATCAAAACAAATAACAATCAAAACCAAATGCAAAACAAAGGATTTATAAAACTCATCGCAGTTTTAATGGGTCTTATTTGCTGTTTCTACTTCAGCTTCAGTTTTGTAACCTCTCACTATGAGAAGAAAGCCGCAGCCATGGGCGAGCAGCAAGGCAAAGCCTACCTCGACTCCCTCCGCTCCGAACGCGTATGGCTGGGCTACGACTACAAACGCTGCGAAGAACTGCAAATCGGACTGGGCCTCGACCTGAAGGGCGGCATGAACGTTATCCTCGAAGTCAGCGTACCCGACGTAGTGAAGAACCTCGCCGGAAGCAACATCAATGAGCCCTCCTTCAAGAAGCCCTTCGACGAAGCCGTGGCCGAAGCCAAGAACGGCACCGAGGACTTCGTGGACATTTTCATCCAGAAGTTCCAGGCCGCCAACGGTCAGGGCCAGCTGGGCGGCATCTTCGCCAACAGCCTCAAGGAGGCCAACATCACCCCCAACTCCTCCGACGACAAAGTACGCGCAGCCCTCGTAGCCGAAGTCAAGGCCGCCGTAGGCAACTCCTATCAGGTAGTGCGCGAACGTATCGACCGCTTCGGCGTGGCACAGCCCAACATCCAGATTCTCGAAGGCCGCGGCCAGATGGGACAAATCATGGTTGAAATGCCAGGCATCAAAGAGCCCGAGCGCGTCCGCAAGCTCCTCGAAGGCTCCGCCAACCTCGAATTCTGGGAGACCTACCGCGTCAGCGACCTGCAAGCCGCCATCCGCAGCCTCGACAGCCGCATGGCCGGCATCGCCGCACCCGCCGACACAGTAGCCCCCGCCCAAGAACAGGCCAAGGCCGAAGAAGCCACGCCCGACAGCACCAAGGCACTCTTCGCCCAAAAAGACGAGCCCGCAACCGACGGCAAGGCCGAAGCACCCGTAGCCGACGCCAAGGCACAGGCCAAGGCCATCGCCGAGCACCCCCTCCTCGCACGCCTTCTCCAAGGACAGTTCATCGCCAACGACGGCTGCATAGTAGGCCTCGTCAATAACAACGACACCGCCGCCGTCATGCAAATCCTCACCGGCGAGCAGGCCCGCCAGACCCTCCCCGCCGACGTACACTTCGCATGGAGCGTAGCACCCAGCGAATACGTCAAGGGCAACTTCTATGAGCTCTACGCCCTCAAGAAGGTAAACGGCGCACCCGCACTGGCCGGCGACGTCATCGCCGATGCCAAGGACGACTTCGACCAGTACCACCGCCCCGTCGTAAGCATGACCATGAACACACAGGGCGGGCGCGACTGGGCCGCAGTCACCAAGAAGAACCTCAAGCGCCCCGTAGCCATCGTACTCGACGGCTTCGTGTATAGCGCACCCGTCATCCAGAACGAAATCACGGGCGGCGTCAGCCAAATATCCGGCCACTTCACCGCCGAAGACACCAAGGACCTCGCCAACGTCCTCAAGTCAGGCAAAATGCCCGCCCCCACCACCATCGTATCCGAGGAAACCGTTGGCCCGAGCCTCGGCGCCGCATCCATCCAAGCCGGCTTCATGAGCTGCGTCGTAGCCTTCGTGCTCCTAATGCTCTTCATGTGCCTCTACTACGGCTTCATCCCCGGCATGGTCGCCAACGGCGCACTGCTCATCAACTTCTTCTTCACCTTCGGCGTACTGACCAGCTTCCAGGCCGCACTGACCATGAGCGGCATCGCAGGTCTGGTGCTCTCACTCGGCATGGCCGTCGATGCCAACGTGCTGATATATGAGCGCACCAAAGAAGAACTGCGCAACGGCAAGAACATCCGTCAGGCCCTGGCCGACGGCTACGGCAACGCCTTCAGCGCCATTCTCGACTCCAACGTAACCTCCATCATCACGGCCCTGATTCTTTACAACTTCGGCACCGGTCCTATCCGCGGCTTCGCCATGACGCTCGGCATCGGTATCTGCGCCAGCTTCTTCACCGCCGTGTGGCTCACCCGAATCGTTTACGAGCACTTCCACGCCAAGGACAAGTGGCTCGGCCTCACCTTCATGACGCCCCTCAGCCAGAAATTCATGGTAGAGAAGCAGTACACCTTCATGTCCGCAGCCAAGAAGAGCTACACCACCTTCGGCATACTCGTGCTCATCGGCCTTGCATCCCTCGGCATCCGCGGACTGCAGCAAGGCATCGACTTCACCGGTGGCCGCAACTACGTGGTGGAATTTGAGCAGAAGGTAACTTCCGAAGAGGTCGATGCCGCTGTGAGCTCCGTGATTAAGGAAAAAGACCCCGACGCCGCCGTCAGCTGCCTCGACATCGTCACCACGAGCAACCCCGCCGTGCGCATTTCCACCTCCTACCGCATCGACGAAAGCGGAGCCGAGGTCGATCAGGAAGTGGAGCACCTCATCTGGGAAGCACTCAGCAAGGCCAACCTCGTGAAAGCCGACTACGCCACCTTCAAGGACCGCGACAACCACACAGGCGGCTCCATCATCAGCGCACAGAAGGTAGGAGCCACCGTGGCCGCCGACATGACGAAAGGCGCAGTCATCAGCGTCATTCTGTCGCTGATTGCCATCTTCATCTACATCCTCCTGCGCTTCCGCAACGTGGCCTTCTCCATCGGCTCAATAGCCGCCCTGACCGTAGATACCTTCCTGATTGTCGCCATGTACTCCCTGTGCTGGGGATGGTGCCCCTTCTCGCTTGAAGTGGACCAGACCTTCATCGCAGCCGTACTGACGGCCATCGGCTACTCCATCAACGACAAGGTGGTGGTGTTCGACCGCATACGCGAAGAGCTGGGCAAATACCCCAACCGCAGCTACTTCGACGTATTCAACCTCTCCATCAACGCCACCCTGACCCGCACAATCATGACCTCCCTCACCACCCTCCTGGTGCTCCTCTGCATCTTCTTCCTCGGTGGCGACAGCATCCGCTCCTTCGCGTTTGCCATGATTCTCGGTGTCGTGTTCGGCACTTGCTCCTCGATATTCCTGGCCAGCCCCATTGCCCTTTCCGTTATCGGCAAGCGCGGCAACCGTCCCCAGGCCAACGCCGAAGCCTAATCCCAATGCCACAGCGCGGCATCTGCCGCAACGCACATACCCTCAGGAGTGCCGGACGCAACACGTCCGCCACTCCTGCTTTCCATCCCATACGGCCCTTCCACCCGCTCCCCACAGGGGGCTTCCCTACCCCATACGGCAGTTCGCCGTATCATATAGAGTAGGCCAAACAAGTCCGCCGATAAGAAAAACGCCCCTATACGACAGAAAAAACAAGCGTTTCACGCGAAAAAAACGACACTACGCCAGTTCCCCTCCTGCCAGCACAAACTGCAAAAAACGGCAAGCCAAAATACAAAAAACCACTCCGCCATACAAAAATCCAAAACAAGATTTGCTCAATCGGCCAAAAAAAAGTAACTTTGCACGCTATGATAAAAAATACGCTTACAAAAGTCTGCACAAGTGCCCTCATGATTATCGCACTTGTAGGATGCAAGGCACCCTCAGACGTCGCTTATTTTCAGGACATGTACGAGGCTCAAACTGCCGCCGTTCAGGCTCAGCAGGAAATCAAGGTAAGGCCCGACGACCGCCTCACCATCATCGTCAAAAGCCGCGAATATCTGGTGGCCGAGGAGCTCAACCTCACCACCCAAGCCGCCCGTGTGGGCAGCGGAAGCACCGGCGGTCGCTCAGGCGGCTCCAATAACATGAGCTTCTACACCGTGGACAGCGCAGGCAACATCGAGATGCCCGTGCTCGGCACCATCCACGTCGCAGGCATGAACCGCAGCGAGATAGCCGCCCATGTGAAATCCAAGCTCATCGAAAACAAAATCGTGCTTGACCCCACCGTGTCCGTGGAGTACATCGACATGACCTACAGCGTACTCGGCGAAGTCAAAAGCCCCGGCATGTTCAACTTCGACCGCGACAACCTCACCATCCTCCAGGCCATCAGTAAAGCAGGCGACCTCACCATCACCGGCGAGCGCACCCGCGTCAGCGTACTCCGCCAGGAAGGCGGCCAGCAGCACCACTACTACGTCGATCTCACCGACGCACGCAGCCTCTACCAAAGCCCCGTCTATTATCTCCAGCAGGACGACATCGTGTACGTAGAGCCCAACGCCAAGCGTATGCGGGAGAGCCGCCCCAACGGCAACACCTTCAACACAGCCTCCTTCTGGATCGGCATAGTCAGCATGGTCGCCTCACTCACCAGCATCGCCGTAAATCTGGCCAAGAAATAATCACTCACGCGCGTAATATATAAAAATATGTCAGAGCAGGAAATTGCACTCCAGCAAGGCCAGCAAACCGCGCCCGTACTTCCGATGGAAGACAACGACGGCCTGAAAATCACAGAACTGCTTGCCAAATTCATCCACAACTGGAAATGGTTCGCCATCTCAGCCGCCATTTGCCTCCTCGTAGCCACGATTCACATCAAGCGCACCACGCCCATCTACACCCGCAGTGCGCAAATCCTCATCAAAGAAGAAGGCACACGCGGAGCCTACGGCGGCAACGTCGATTGGTTCTCCCAGCTCGGCGTAGGCACCGCAGCCGTAACCGTTCAGAACGAACTCGTAGCCATACAGTCGCCCGCCACATTCGTAGAAGTGGTCGAGCGCCTCGGTCTCAACACCACCTACCAGCTTGAGCACCGCTGGCACAACGTACCCCTCTACGGCAACAACCTTCCCGTGGCCCTCTACTTCCACGACCTCGGCAAAAACGAAGTGGCCTCCCTCACGATGACACTCACCGACAAGGGCACCGTCGTATTCTCCGACTTCCAGGGACCACGCGTAGGCGACGACGACATAAAGCTGGAAGCCCACGTCGGCCAGACCATCAAGTCGCCACTGGGCCGCATCCGCATCAGCGCAGGCCCCGCCGCCACCGAACTCACCAGCCTCAGCAGCGACCGCGTCATACGCGTGCAGCACACCACCGTAGAGGCCGCTGCCAAGCGGGCCGCCGCAGGCTTGAGCGCCAGCCTCAACTCCAAGGAGAACTCCATAATCGACCTCACCTACCGCGACGCTAACACGCAGCGGGCCGAGGATATTCTCAACGCCCTCATTCTGGCTTACAACGACGCCTGGGTAAAGGACAAGAACCAGATGACCGAGGCCACCAACGAGTTTATTATGGAGCGCCTGAAGGTGATTCAGGGCGAGCTTGAAAGCGTTGATGACGAGATAAGCACCTACAAGAGCAGCAACCTCGTAACCGATCCCACCGCCCTCGCCGGCCTTTACGTCAATGACGCCAACGAGGCAGGCAAGCAGGCCGCCAATCTCAACAACCAGCTGAACATGGCGAAGTACGTGCGCTCCTTCCTCACGAGCGAAGCCCACAGGGACGACCCGCTCCCCGTGAACATCGGCTTGGGCAACACCGGTATTGAGAGCCAGTTCATGCAGTACAACGAGGTGCTCCTTGAGCGCAACCGCCTGCTGGGCAGTACGGGCGCAGAGAGCAACTTGGTGAAGGACCGTAACCAGATTCTGGCGCAGCAGCGGCAGTCTATCATTTCGAGCATCGACAATCAGATCAACCTGCTGACCACGCAGCTCTCCTCCGTGGAGCAGAACCAGCGCAAGGCCATCAGCGGCATCGCAAGCAGCCCCGAGCAGACGCGCTTCCTCGGCACGGTGTCGCGCCAGCTGAAGGTGAAGGAAGCCCTCTATATATTCCTGCTTCAGAAGCGTGAGGAAAACGAGCTTTCCCTTGCCTTCACCGCCTACAACACCCGAGTAATCGCACCTCCCCACGGCAGCGGATCCCCTGTCAGCCCGCAGAGCCAGCGCATCCTGCTCATCGCCCTGCTCATCGCTCTGGCGGTGCCCGCCTGCATTATGTACCTGATTGAACAGACCGATACGAAAGTGCGCGGCAAGAAGGACGTAGAGAAGCTCAGCGCACCGTTCATCGGCGAAATCCCGCTGGTGGGCAAGAAGAAGGAAGAGTTCCTGCGCCCGTGGCTTGAACGGCTGGGCATCATCAGCAAGAAGGTGGAGCAGGAGACTGCCCGCAAGATTTTGGTGAAGCCCCACAGCCGAAACCTCATCAACGAAGCCTTCCGCGTGGTCCGCACCAACATCGACTTCATGGTGGGCGAGAAGAGCGAGGGCGGCAAGCTGATAATGGTAACCAGCGCCAACCCCGGCTCAGGCAAGACCTTCATCAGCGGCAACCTGGCCGCGTCGTTTGCCGTCAGGGGCAAGAAGGTGCTACTCGTCGATTTCGACCTGCGCCGAGCTTCGGCCTCGCTCTATGTGCCCGCCACTAAGAAAGGCGTGAGCAGCTACCTCAGCGGCAAGGAGGCCGACTGGCGCTCACTGGTACAGCCCGTGGAAGGCCACGACAACATGTCCGTGCTGCCCGTAGGCACGTTGCCCCCCAACCCCTCCGAGCTACTTTCCACGCCGCGCACCGCCCAATTCCTCCAGGAGCTGCGCGAAAGCTACGATATGGTGTTCATCGACTGCCCGCCGGTAGAAATCGTGGCCGACGCGGCCATCATCTCCAAGTTTATGGACCAGACAATTTTCGTAGTGCGCGTGGAACTTATGGAGCGCGACATGCTGCCCGCCATAGAGAACTACTACAAGCAGGGCAAGTTCAACGGCCTCTCCCTCCTGCTCAACGGCAGCGAGACCACCCGCAGCCGCTACGGCTACCGCTACGGCTATGCCTACAGCTACGGCTACGGCTATGGCTACGGCAAGCACAGCAAGACGGAGAACTACTACCACGAGGACGAGCAGTAGTCCCATTCCGGCGCCATGTGGCTCTTCAACAGCAAGACATCTTTCGCCGACAGTGGCATCCTTCGGGGTGCCACTGATTGGCATTGCCACCTCCTGCCCGGCGTGGACGACGGCATCAAGACACTCCCCGAGACCCTCGACGCGCTGGCCCGCTACGAGGAGTTGGGCATCAAGCGCGTGTGGTTCACGCCGCACATTATGGAAGACATGCCCAACCGCCCCGATGACCTGCGCCGCCTTTTCAGCAGCGTGCAGGCGGCCTATGGAGGCACGGTGGAGCTCCGGCTGGCCGCAGAGCACATGCTGGACAACCTTTTTGAAGAGCGGCTGGCCGCCAGGGAGGTGCTGCCCATCGGCGAGGAGGGCGACCTGCTGCTGGTGGAGACCTCCTACTTCACCCCCCCCTACGACTTCTGGGGCGTGCTGGGCCGCATACAGTCGGCCGGCTACCACCCCCTGCTGGCCCACCCCGAGCGCTACCTCTACATGGACCCCGACGACTATCGCCGCCTCCACGACATGGGCGTGCTGCTCCAGCTCAACCTCCCCTCACTCGCGGGAGCCTACGGCCCTGAATCCAAAGCACGAGCCAAGCGCCTCCTGAAGCTTGGCTACTACGCATTTAAGGGAACCGATACGCACCGAATAAGCGGCCTTATGAGAGTAGCGGGCGACAAGGGCGTAGAGAAAAGTTGCCTAAAACAAGTTGAAAACCTCCGATAGAACAGCAAGTTACATCATAGCGACAGTGAAAAAGTTTCCCAAAACGGGAAACTTTTTTCGTTTATCCGTGATTTTTCTTGCCTTTTTAGTTGGCCATATCCCTACTTAGTCGTATCTTTGCACTCGGTTTGGGAGAAGCCGCAGGCGGACTGCGGGAAACCGCCCCGCTCCCCCGCCCCACTCCTCCATAAAACCGCATATACTGTCCTATACGGCAGGAAAAATTAGTCCGCCGACAGGAAAAACCCTCTTATACGACAGTACGTACTAATCTATATAATAAATAACAAAGCCCCAGCGGCAGCCCCCTCCGGCGGCGCGTCGCAAAGGCCCCTAACTACCCTAAACAACATAGCCCCTCCCATGAGCTACGAGACTTTTCTAATCACAAAACGTGACGGGAGCACGGAAAGCTTCTCCCTCGACAAAATCAAGAGTGCCATACTGAAAGCCTTCGCCGCCGTAGGCGAACCCGTCAATGCCGAGCAGCTGGAGGCCCTCATCGGCCAGCTGCGCTTCTGCAACGGCATGAGCGTGGAAGACGTCCAGAACCAGATTGAAGTCGCCCTTATGCGCGAGCAGCACTTCAAGACGGCCAAAGCCTTCATGCTCTACCGCAAGCGCCGCGAGGAAGACCGCGAGACAGCCGACCGCCTGCGCTTCCTCATCGACTACTGTGATGCAGCCAACGCCGCCAGCGGAAGCAAGTACGACTCCAACGCCAATGTGGAAAACAAAAACATAGCCACGCTCATCGGCGAACTGCCCAAGGGAGCCTTCCTCCGCCTGAACCGCCGCCTCATCTGCGACCGCATCCAGCAGATGTACGGCAAGGAACTGGCCGACCGCTACATGTACCTGCTCAAGCACCACTTCATCTACAAGAACGACGAGACCTCCATCGCCCCCTACTGCGCCTCCATCACCATGTACCCCTGGTTGCTCGAAGGCACCAAGTCCATAGGCGGCAACAGTACGGCACCCACCAATCTCAAGTCGTTCTGCGGCGGCTTCGTAAACATGGTGTTCATCGTCAGCAGTATGCTGTCCGGAGCCTGCGCCACGCCCGAATTTCTCATGTACATGAGCCACTTCCTGGAGCTGGAATTTGGCGAGGACTACTACCTCCGTGCCGACGAGCAGGCCGACATCACCCTGCGCCGCCGCACCATCGACAAGGTCATCACCGACTGCTTCGAGCAAATCGTCTATAGCATCAACCAGCCCACCGGCGCACGCAACTTCCAGTCCGTGTTCTGGAACATCTCCTACTACGACAAGTACTACTTCCAGAGCATTTTCGGCAACTTCTTTTTCCCCGACGGCACGCGCCCCCATTGGGAAGCCCTCTCCTGGCTTCAGAAGCGCTTCATGGCCTGGTTCAACAAGGAGCGCACCAAGACGGTGCTCACCTTCCCCGTCGAGACCATGGCGCTGCTGGTGGAAAACGGCGACTGCAAGGATCCTGAGTACGGCGACCTGACCGCCAAGATGTATGCCGACGGCCACAGCTTCTTCACCTACATGAGCGACAACGCCGACTCCCTCGCCTCATGCTGCCGCCTGCGCAACGAAATCCAGGACAACGGCTTCAGCTACACCCTGGGCGCCGGCGGCGTGAGCACCGGCTCCAAGAGCGTGCTCACGGTAAACCTCAACCGCTGCATCCAGCAGGCCACGCGCGAAGGCCGCTCCTACGTGGAATACCTCGGCGAAATCGTGGACATCTGCCATAAAGTACAACTTGCCTACAACGCGAACCTCATGTGGCTCAAGGAGAAAGGAATGCTTCCCCTATTCGACGCGGGCTACATCACCATAGGCCGCCAGTACCTCACCATAGGCGTAAACGGCCTCGTGGAAGCCGCCGAGAGCCTCGGCATGGACATCAGCGACAACGAGGAGTACTGCCATTTCGTGCAGAGCGTGCTGGGTATCGTGGAAAAGTACAACAAGCAATACCGCACCAAGGATGTGCTGTTCAACTGCGAGATGATTCCCGCCGAAAACGTGGGTGTGAAGCACGCCCGCTGGGACCGCGAAGACGGCTACTTCGTGCCGCGCGACTGCTACAACAGTTATTTCTACAAAGTCGAAGACCCCAACACCGACGTCATCGAAAAGTTCCGCTTGCACGGGCGTAAGTACGTGGAGCACCTCACCGGCGGCTCCGCCCTGCACTGCAATCTGGACGAGCACCTGTCCACGGGCCAGTATCGGCAGCTCCTGCGCGTGGCCGCCAAGGAAGGCACCAACTACTTCACCTTCAACATTCCCAACACCCTCTGCAACGACTGCGGCCACATAGACAAGCGCTACCTCAAGGCCTGCCCCTGCTGCCAGTCGGCCGACGTGGACTACCTCACCCGCATCATCGGCTACCTCAAGCGCGTCAGCAACTTCTCACTCGACCGCCAGAAAGAAGCCGCACGCCGCCACTACGGAGCCATCAAGCCCCAGCAGGTGGAAGCCGCACTCTCCTGAACGACCCGCCGACGCAAGCCATCATGCTCAAGTACGTCAATCACGACATCGTCTTTCAGGAGTATCCCGACGAGGTAACTCTGGCCATCAACCTCAGCCTCTGTCCCAACCACTGCCCCGGATGCCACAGCGCATTCCTGGCCGACGACACGGGCGAGGAGCTCACGCTCAGCCGCCTCCTGGCCCTGGCCGATGCCTACCAGGGAGAAATCACCTGCATCGGCCTCCAGGGCGGCGACAACGACCCGCAGGCCCTCGCCGCCCTGGCCCACGGCCTGCACCGGGCCGCGCCGGAACTCCGCATAGGCTGGTACAGCGGGCGGCAAGAGCTCCCGCAGGGCCTCTCCCCCCTTCCCTTCGACTACGTCAAGCTCGGGCCCTGGCTGGAGGCCTGCGGCCCACTCGGCAGCCGCACCACCAACCAACGCTTCTACCGCATCGACCGCCGCAGCGGCCAGATGACGGACCTCACCTCCCGCTTCTGGCGCAAGTAGCCCGCCGACAGGCTGCAACACCGCCACACACGGCAGTCCTATCCTATAGGGTGGCTTTTCCCATCCTATAGGATAATTTTTCCTACCCTATACGGCAGGACCGCCTACCCTATACGACAGATTCCTCTCTCCGAGGCTCAGAATAAACGGACACTTGGCTAATTCGCGCAAAAAGCACGCCGGTTCCACGCCGGGGCAGCGTCCGGGCAATCAGAATACAGTACTCATGACAGCAAATGATATAATAGACGGCATGACGGCCCTGCGCGACGAGGCGCAGCGCCGCGTGCTGATGCGTTTCTTCAAGACGGGGCCGGGCGAGTATGGCGAGGGCGACGAGTTCCTGGGCATACGCGTGCCCGAGACCCGCCTGATTGCAAAAGACAGTAAAGCGATGGATTTGGCGGAGCTTCCGAAGCTCCTCACCAGCCGCTTCCACGAGATTCGGCTCTGCGGCTTTCTGATTCTTACTTACAAGATGGAGCGCCTGTGCCGTCCCAAGTTGCAGCACGAAGCTGCGGCCATGGAAGAGCGCGACGCCATAGTGCGTTTGTATTTGTCCTACGCCGACTATGCCGACAACTGGGATTTGGTGGACCTCTCGGCTCCGAAAATCATCGGGCCGTGGCTTACGTTGCCGAGCGGGCTGGAGGAGAAGGAGGCTGTGCTGGACGGTCTGGCCGGCAGCCCCGTGCTTTGGCGGCAGCGTATCGCCATGGTGAGCACGTGGAAGACCACGCAGCAGGGGCACCCTGAATTTGCGCTGCGCTATGCCGAGCGCCTGGTGTATCACCCCCACGACCTCATGCACAAGGCCGTGGGCTGGATGCTGCGCGAGGTGGGCAAGCGCGGGGGCAAGGCTCTGCTGGAGGATTTCCTCGGGCGTCATGCCGCCACGATGCCCCGCACGGCGTTGCGCTACGCCATAGAGCTTTTGCCGGAGGGGGAGAGAAAGTACTGGATGGGGCTGAAGGGCCGCAGGCAGGAATAGCGGCCTGCCGTGCGGGCAGGGGTCAGAAGGCTTCGCCGAAGTCGAACACGATGCAGCTGTAGCCGCGCCCTATGCCGTAGTCCACGCGGAGGTTGATGCCGGGCTTGAATTCAAAGCGCAGGCCTACGCCGCCGTTGGGCAGGGTGTGCGACCACTGCCAGTGGTTGAAGTCGCGGAAGAAGTTGCCGGCACCCACCCAGGCCACTGCCCCGAAGCGCTTGTATATGTTCTGGCGCAGTTCCACCTGTACGCAGGTTTGGTTGTTGTCGGCATAGCGTCCGATGTAGTAGCCGCGCATGTGGCAGTAGTCGGCGGCTATTTGTTCCATGAGGGGGAGGTTGACGTCGGTGTCGTAGAGCTGTGCGAAGAGGTCGGTGGCCAGCACGGCGTTCTTCCAGAGGCGGTGGTAACTGTTGAACTGGAGGGTGGTTCCCCACACGTTTTTACTGCCGTTTCCTTGCAGGTTGCGGTAGTACATGGGGCGTATGAGGGCGTGGAAGCCCCGTTGGGGCGTTACCTGGCTGTCGCGGCTGTCGTATTTCAGGGCGGGCCCTATGCCGGCGTAGGAGTTGGACAGAGTTTGTCCGCTCAGGTAGAAGTCGGGATTGTCGAGCTTGTAGATGTCGGTGTAGTTGAAGCGTGCGCTTCCTCCTATGTAGAGGTTGTGGGGGAGGCTGTAGAAGTAGTCGGCCTTTATGATGGAAGTGTAGCGCGAGTACTTGGTCTGCGGGTTGTGGCGGCAGTTGTCGAAGCCGAAGCCCCAGAAGTCGAGGATTTCGTTGCGCAGGTCCATGTAGCAGTCCAGTTGGCTGCGCTTGTCGGGGAAGTAGATGGTGCCCTTGAGGTAGAAGGAATAGAATTTCTTTACGGAGATGCTGGCGCAGGCGGAGATGCTGGACGGGGGCATGGTGTAGTCGCTGCGGTCGGTGCGGAACATGGCCGTACACATACCGCCAATGCCCACGCTGGCCACGTCGGTGTAGCTGGGTGAGAGGACGAAGCTGATGTCCACCTTTTTCTCGTGCGTGCGGTCCACGTTGCCTTTCACCAGGTTGTTCCACCAGCGTTTGAAGCCGCTTGCTTTCCGGGCGTTTCCGCCGAGGGTGTCAATCTGGAGGGTGTCGGCCTTTATGGTGTCGGAGGTGGGGAGTACGGGGCGGTCGAGTGTTTGCAGCATGTCCTGCGCCGGTGCCGTCAGGCAGAAGGAGGCGAGGGCCAGAAGTACAAGGGTATGTTTCATTGCGATGGGATAGGGGCAGTTGTCGTATTTGTTTCTATCCGCAAATTTACAATAAAACTGCCACGCCCTTTGTTTCCCATCGCCGAAAAAGCACGCTTCCATGCTTTTTCGGTGCCGTTTTGATTATTGAAAGTGGCAAAAGCGACCGCATCGCAGGCTCCGGGAGGCCCCAAGGTAAGGATGAGCGACCATAAGGGCTTCTGCCTTTCAGGGAGTGGCAGGAGAGCGGCTCCCGGCTCCCCGTCTGCCGAAGCGGGCCTTTATTTCACGAAAAACTACCCTATAGGATAGCCGGAACTATCGTATAGGGTAGTAAAAACGATTGTATGGAGTAGGAAAACCTACTGTACAGGGTAGCCGGAGGGAGGCTTTTACTTGAACATTATCTTCTTGCCGTTGATGATATTAATCTGGCCTTTCTCCACCTTTTCGAGGCGCTGGCCCTGGAGGTCGTATATCTCCGTGGAGCCTTCGGGGGCGTGGAGGGCCCGGATGGCCTCGATAGCGTCGTTGAAGTCGAACTTCACGGTCTCGGCATCCTGCGTTTCGGAGGCAATCCATATAGCCTTGCCCTTCGGGAAGCTCTGGCCGACGTAACGGTAGAAGCCTATGATGCCGTTTTTCTTAGCGAGTACATAGGCGTTCTTGCCTTGGAGCTTCTCCTGCCACATGGCGTAGTCATCCGTGACGGGGCCTTCGGTGCTGCCAATAAAGACTGCGTCGGAAGTGCTGCGTCCATCGGTGAGTGCTGCTGCGGCGGGTTGTACCCCCACCGGAACGCCTGCGGGGAAGGTCTCGCTATAGATGATATATCCACCGGCGGCCACGGCATAGTTGGTATCTACGCGCTCCAGAGCCAGATAGGACTTGCCGTTGGCGTTGCGCTCCTGCGTGCCCTTGTAAGCCTCCACGCCGTCGGGGAACTGCATGGGGAAAGGCAGATAGATGGAGGCGTAGCTGCCCTTATCATCTTCATTGCCCTTGGTCAGCTTAGGCTGCGTGTAAGGATAGTCCACCTCAGTCAGCTCAATGGCGGAGGTGAAGCCATCGCCCATAGCTGCCATGGGTAAGTTCTGCCATTGCTGCTTGTTTTCATCCAGCACTATGCAGGGATTAGTAAATATGCCGTCGGTAGCGGCATTGAAGGTAAATGTGCCAAATCTGCGGATAGCGTCTGTGGAGATTGCCGTACTTTGTGCCTTTACCATTGAGCCGAGCTTGAAGTTGCACTTGCCACCGGCATATTGGGTGGCTCTTGCGCCCGTACTCTGAAGGTACTTGCTCTGCTTGTTGTCATTGGTAACAAAGATGGCGCTATAGTCGCTGTTACCCGTACTGCCCATCACGAAAGTGGCGGCCAGGGAAGCGTCGGTCGTTACGCCACCGTCGTTCTTCAGATACCAGTGCTTCTTGCCGTCGGTGCTGCGCACGCTGAGTTTATAGGCGTGGCCGAACTGAGGCTGATTGACTTCCGTGTAGTTCTGGGCGAGGTAGTTGAGCGAGGCTTGCAGATTCTCTTTGCTTACGCTGCCGGGATTCTCGGTGTGCTGGAAGAAGGCTGCCAAATTGGGGTCTGTGCGATCAAGGTCCTCAAGGTTGGGATAACCGGCGGCACCGGCCTCCATTTTCTCAAAGGCCTCGTTTGCCTGTTCCCTCAGTTCCTGCTCCTCCTCGGAGAGCACATTCTCCGTGTAAGTTACCGTGATGGTGGTGGTACCGACGGTGATGTCATAGGTGTAGCCCTCGACTTCGGTAGCGGAGAGCTGCGTTGCGGAGATGCTTGTAGCCTTTATCTCGCTTCCTTCGCCGTAGGGTTGCTGGTTGTAATAGACATGAGCTTCCGTACCTGTGGGCAAGCCTGTAATATGCACGGTGTAGGTGGGAAGCTCGGGCGTGGGATCCACGGGCGCTTCTCCGCCGTTGTAATTGACTTTGTAGATATCCATCTGCGTGTTGCCGCCGTCCTTTTTCCAATAGCCTACGAAGTCTCTGGCTTTGTCGCCACTGTTGAGATAGACATTGGAGGAGCCGCCATCAAAGGCGTTGGCTCCAGTGTAGGAACTGCTCTTGCTCGCAATCTGCACACCAGTGCCGAAGTTGCTGTCGTAGTCTTTGATGATGTACTTCTCTGCAGAACTGCCCAGCACTATGGCTGTACCATTGCTCTCCGTTGTCGTCAGCACAGGGAAGTAGGCGTTGGCCAAGGCCGACTTGATGGTGTAGCCATTGATATTGTCGCCCGTAAGCACAAAGGCAGCGGTACCGTCGGTGGGGTAAGTCTCTTTACCAGAAACCTTACCAGTAGAAGCATCATAGGTGGCATAGCCTGCTCCGGCATGGCGTACAATGGCATAGAGTTCGCCGCTGACAATATCGGTGATGTTGATTACCTTCTCGCCCAGCGTATAGTCACCAGCTGGCTCATCAGGAGTATCGGGCGTATCGGGCGTGTCAGGAGTATCAGGCGTGTCGGGCGTAGTGGGCTCTTCGCCGGGAACCTCAAAGTAAATGGGATTTTTCGTGCTGCTGATATAGATTTTCCCCGAGGAGTACGTCAAGTACAAGTTCTGTCCCTGAAGGCGTAAGTAGTTGCCTTCATCCGTATGCTCCAGTACGAAGAGATTGGAGCCGTAGCTCTGGTCCTTAGCCAAGTAGGTAATCGCATTGTTGGTAAGGCTGGTGGTGGTAATTACCCTGCCGGTGTTGGCATTCTGAATCCTAAAGCCATCTATCCAGTTGCCGACGAGACACCATTGAGCCGTTTTGTCATTTGCAGAGATGGTGGCTGATTTTACTTGGCCGTTATCTGCGCCGCCATCGTAACACCAGTAGGAAGTTTCACCTTGGACGAAACGCACATTGTAGTTCTTCGAGCCAGGAATGAAGGGCATCGTATCGTTGTAGTATGTGTCGATGGCATAGGTGTCGGTAGTGCCTGTGATGGTCTCGGGGAAGCCGCTGGCCGACACATAGGGGGGCAGGAAGTCCATGGTAGGAGCTTCGCCGATACGTTCACGATAGTATTTTGTACCTATCAGTTGGTTATTGAAGTACAAGTTGTAGGTTACGTCTATCGTCGTGTCGGCAGGAAGTGTCTTTTCGCCGTCAGCCAGTACCTCATAGATATCCATTTGCGTGTCGGCACTACTATCGACATACCAGCCGCGGAAGGGTTGAGTGGGGCCGGTGCAGTGGAGATAGACATTGCCTTTAGAAGTGTTGTAGGAACTGCTCAGGCTCTTAATCTGGAAGCCCGTTCTATAATCATAGTCGAGATTGTCCACGATACGGAACTTTTCGGCAAAGGCACCCATACTTACGGGAGTGCCGGTACCGGGCGAGGTTTGAAGCACAGGGAAATAGACTTTGGCCACGGCGGACTGAATGGTATAGCCGTCGGTATTGTCTCCCGTGAACACGAAGGTGTTGGTACCGTTGGGGTCAAAGTCCTCGCTACCTACCAGTGAGCTGCCGTTAGAGCTGAGCGTGGCGTAACCGTTGCCAGTATTATGGCGGACGATGGCATAAAGGTGTCCGCTCTCTATTTGCGACTCGTCGGTAATTTGCTTGCTCAGCGTGAAAGTGTGGGAGGTATCGAAGTTATAAGTGCCCGGAGTGCCGGTGTAGGTGGGTTCGGAGGAGTCGCGGGCGATTTGAATGTTGCCACCGCCCAGCGTGAAGGTAAAAGAACAATAACGCCCGTTGGCATCCTTCACATAGTGCCAATCCTGTGCGCCGCACTCCTTATATACATAATAGGCTCGTGTACCATCTGCCACCCACTTGGGAGAAATGTTCACGCGGAAGTCGTAGTAGGGGTTCTTATTGAGAATCTGCGTGTAGGCACCGTTCTTGTCCCATACTATCTGGCCGTTTCCTCTGGCATCTACCACGAGCATACCGAGTTGGCCGCGGATGTTTCTGTCGGCGGTTACGCCAAACTGGCCTTTAAAGTATTGGGTGCCGTTGCTTTCTTTCGTGATGTCATAGGTGTACAGCACGAACTCAGGACGTACCACTTCGCCCTTGTTAGGCATAATGTAGCGTACCATCTTTAGGTCTTGGCTATATCCGGTGCCGAATCCGCCCACGCCTTCCTTTGCGGGGGTGAGGCCAGTGATAAGATAGTAACCGTTGCTCAGACCTTCCCATCCCCAGTTGATATGGAAGTGGCCCTGACCATTGTAGCCGTCGCACACGAAAGCATGGCCGGAGGACAGGCCACCGCCTGTCAGATAGACGGGGCGCTTTTCCTGCAACTCCTGAATGAGCATCTTGTTGAAATCCTCCACAGAATAGTTCTTTTTATACACCAACTCTATGCGGGGGTCGTAGTTGAAGTAGGAGGTCATGGTGGGGACGACGGCTATATGCACCGCGCTGCTCTGGGCAGAGAACTCCGTTCGCAGAGCCACGGCGACATCAATCATCAGCTGGGACACAGCGGCCACTTCAGGGTAGTTCACATCGTATATGCCGGAGGCGTTCTTCCTATAGTCTTTCGTTTCCGGATACATCAAGCCCCAGTTGTAGGTGTGGCTGTAGTAGTTCTGCTCATAGGGCACCGTCGTCGCACCCTGAGCGGCATCCTGATAGGCTGAGCCGTAGCCGTGCTCGGGCCATTTGTGGTAGCGCATGATTTGTGCAAGGGCCGTGGTCATACAGCCAGTGGAGGCATGTCCACCGCCGTCAGCATTGGTCAGAGCAATAGGGGTGTAACGGTTGTAGCACTTCGTCTGGCCCCATTTCGTCTCCATCAGCGGCTTGATGGAGTCGGTTACCTCCACGTCGTAGTCGGGTGTGGGCAGTTGCTCACCGGCCTTGCGGCGGCCGAGGGAGGCTATCTCCTTGGCATACTCTCCCATGAGGTACTTCAGGCCGTCGGGGATGTTGTTGGGGTCGAAGGTGCCGTTGTCGCTGTAGCCGAGCACGGGCACGGTGGCGTCGTTGGCGGAGGCGAGAACGAAGCCGCCGCCGTCGGTGTTGAAGGCATAGACGGCGGGATCGCCGCTGGCGGTCTTCTGCGTGAAGGCGTGACGGAGCGTGCTTTTGCTCATCGGAGCGCGTCGTGCGCGTGTGGTGTGGCCCTTCTTATGGAAGTTTACCACGGCCTGCTTGGCCTGTTCCACGTCAATGGTCTCGGCCTGCGCCGGAGCGGCGAGGAGGCAGAGCATCAGGGCGAACAGGGCCGCCAGGGAGGGGGTTGATGTCTTGTGCATCGGATGGGGTTGTTTTATAGGGGTTTGTAGTTTGTTGAATTAGTCGGACTGTTATCGCGGCAAAGTTAGCAAGATTTGCACAATCCACAAAGCGATGTGCGCTGATTTTGAGGAAAATTTTTCTTGAAACACGGAAAAGCGGAAGCACGGATAGCAAAACGGCGCATTCAAACGAAGTAATTTGACGTGTAGGGAAAACAAGTTTTCGCAGAAATGCGTGCCGTTTGCCCTCCTTGGAGGGAGAGGGTGCGCCCCTCTGCGCTCATGCCGCTTCGGGCCGGGTGGCCATGCCCTTTTGGGAGCCGGGCGGAAATTAGTCCGCCGACGGGGAAAACTGTCGGCGGGCCGGGGCAAACTGTCGGCGGACTTGTTTTTCCTGTCGGCAGGGGGCGGAATGGCGGGTTTGCGCCCCTTTGGCGGCGCGGGGCAAAAAAATCGGCGGGTCGGGGCAATAAAGCGACATCCCGCTCGTTAAAGAGAAGATGGAACACACGCGCGTATATAGTCCTCGCATGGCTGCGGCCTCTTTCCTGCGGTTTGCACTGAGCCTCCTGCTCGGTGCGGCTCTGCTGTCGGGCTGCGGCACGAAGCAGAACACGGCGGCCTCGCGCTTCTGGCAGAAGTTCAACACCAAGTATAACGTCTATTTCAACGGCCACCAAGCCTACAAGGAAGGTATGCAGGCCAAGGAGAAAGGGGCGCAGGACAACTATATGGAGCGCCTGCCCCTCTTCATGGTGGGCAACGCCAAGAATGCCGAGTTGGGCAAGGGCAACTTCGAGACCTGCATCGAGAAGATGCAGAAGGCCGTTACGCTCCACTCCATCAAGAAGAAGAAGCCCGCCCTGAGCGGCGGCAAGAGCCTCACGCCCGAGGAAAAGCTGTTCCGCCAGCGCAAGGAGTTCAACCCGCAGCTGAAAAAGGCGTGGATGCTCATGGGCCAGGCTCAGTTCCAGAAGGGGGAGTTTGAGGAGGCCGCCGCCACCTTCAGCTACATTTGCCGCCTCTATCAGGCCGAGCCCCCCGTGGTGGCCGAAGCCCGCACGTGGCTGGCCCGCTGCTACGCCCAAATCAACTGGTTCTACGATGCCGAGGACGTGCTCTCCCGCCAGAAGCGCGACAGCCTGCCTCCGCGCCTCCTGCCCGAGCGCGACGCCACCATGGCCGACCTCCTGCTGCGCCAGAACAGGCTGGAGGAGGCCCTGCCCTATCTGGCCTCCACCATCAGCCATACGAAAGGCTCCGCCCGACGGGCTCGGCTCTATTTCCTCCAAGGCCAAATCCAGCACGCCCTCGGCATGGACGACGCGGCCTATAAGTCGCTGGGCAAGTGTGCCAGCCACAGCCCCGTCTATCAGCTCAAGTTCAACGCCCGCATCCTCCAGACCGAGGTGCTGGGGCAGGACAGGGCCAAAGCCAAGCAGATGATAGGCCGCCTCAAGCGCATGACCCGCAACGCCAGCAACAAGGACTATCTCGACCAGGTCTATTACGCCATGGGCAACATCCACCTGGCCCAGGCCGACACCGCCGCCGCCATTGCGGCCTACGAGAAGGGCCGCAAGGAGGCCACCCGCTCCGGCGTGGAGAAGGGCGCCCTGCTGCTCCGTCTGGGCGAAGTGTATTGGGCGCAGCGCCGCTTCGACCTCGCCCAGCCCTGCTACTCCGAGTGCATCAGCCTGCTGGGCAAGGAGCACGCCCGCTACAAGGAAGTGATGAAGCGCTCCAAGGTGCTCGACGAACTCGTGCCCTACACCTCCGCCGTCTATCTGCAAGACTCGCTCCAAGCCCTCGCCCGTATGCCCGAGGCCGAGCGCCTGGCCGCCATCGACCGCGTCATCGAGGCCCTCAAGCAGAAAGAGGCCGAGGAGCGCAAGCTCCGCCGCGACTCCGCCGCACAGGCACGAGCCGAGGCCAACCGGCAGGAATACGGGCAGGACGACATGGGCAGCCGACCGCAGACGCCCCAAATGACTACGGGCGACCGCTCATGGTACTTCTACAACGTGCAACTCGTGTCGCAGGGCAAGCAGGACTTCCGCAAGACGTGGGGCAACCGCAAGAACGAGGACGACTGGCGGCGCACCAACCACACCGTGGTGGCCCAGCCCGAACCCGACGATGAGACACCCGACACCGCTCAGGGCGAAAGCACCGACTCCCTCGCCACCGCCGAAGGCGAACTCCCCGCCGACACCACGCAGGTGGCCGAGGCCGACAGCACAGCCCTCGACCCCCACAACCGCGAGTACTACCTCGCCCAAATACCCTTCACCGAGGAACAGATGGCCGCCTCCCACGACATCATCAAGGACGGCCTCTTCAACGCCGGCGTGATTGAAAAGGACAAGCTGGAGGACTTCCCCCTCGCCGCCGAGACCCTCACGCGCCTCATCACCGACTACCCCGATGCCACCCAGCTCGAGGACGCCCTCTACCACATGTTCCTGCTGTATTCGCGCTGGGGAAAGACCGACGAGGCCCGTCTCTGGCGCAACCGTCTGGCAGAAGCCTTCCCCGAAAGCCCCCGCACGCGGATGATTACCGACCCCGACTTTGAACTCCTGGCACGCTACGGCATGGAAATGGAGGATTCGCTCTACACCGAAACCTACCGGGCCTACCGCGACCGCCAGAGCCGCGTCGTGAACGCCAACTACGACACCTCCACCCGCCGCTTCCCCGAAGGACTGAACCGTCCCAAGTTCATCTTCATACATGCCCTCAACGGCCTCGGCACCCTGCCCACCGACAGCATACTGGCCGAACTCAAAGACCTGCTGAAACAATACCCCAAGGCCGACGTGGCCGAAATGGCCGGCATGATAGTGAACGGCCTCGAAAGCGGACGCACCATCGGCGACGGGCGCTACGACCTCGGCTCTCTGTGGAACCGGCGCACCGCCGACGCTGCCGACGGAGCAGCCGCCGAACTGAAAGGCAAAACCCTGACGGCTGAACGCGACGTGCCCTTCACCGTCGTGATTGCCTATCCCACCGACAGCATCGACAACGACAAGTTGCTCTACGAGGTGGCCCATTTCAACTTCACCGCCTTCCGCTTCCGCGGCTTCGACATGAGTTTCGAGAGCGACAAGGCCCTCACGCAGTTCCGCCTGAGCGGTTTCCGCTCCTACGACGAGGCCCTGGCCTACACCCGCAAGGCCCACGAAGAACCCCAGCTGGCCGCGTTCATGAAGAAGGGCCGCGTCGTGCTCATTGCCGACGAGAACCTGCCCCTGCTGGGCGTAGTCGCCACATTCGACGAGTACCAGACCTTCTTCGACACGAACTACGCTCCCCTCCGCCTGCCCGACAACATCCGCAGCCTGCTGGAAGAACCCGAAATCAACACCCGCTACGAGGACGAGGCCGCACCTTCCACCGAGCCTGCCGACGACGACACCCTCCCCTTGGACGACGACGCATCCGTCATCGAGGAGACAGTCATTCCGGTTGAGGAACCCGCCCTTCCCGCTGAGGAGCCCATTATTCCCGCCGAAGAGCCCGTGCCCGCCGAGGAGGAAACGCCCGTACCCGTCCAGCAGGATGAAGCACCCGCCGAGGAAGACCTCCCCGTGGTGGAGGAGGATGAAGTGCCTGCCGAGGAAGACCTCCCCGTGGTGGAGGAGGATGAAGCCCCTGCCGAGGAAGACCTGCCCGTGGTGGAGGAAAATGAATACACCGAAGGCAAAGAAAACCCCGAAGAGGAGGCAGAACAAGACAGAGACCACTAGTAAAAAACCAAAGAGGCGAAAA
>JAGHRT010000027.1 GCA_018066245.1 Candidatus Equimonas faecalis
TCCCCCTCCCCCACCCTGCCGTCCACAAGTCCGCCGACGGTGCCGAGCAAGCCGCCGATAGGGAAAAGCGGCGGCGGACTTGTCATTTTTATCCCTTTGCCGCAATTTTTGGGAGCGGCTGACGGCAGAAGTCATCCTTTTTTGCTAACTTTGCGCCTTAAAGCCAAGAAAATGTTGTCCAATAAAGAAAACACCCACTACGACGTCATCGTCATCGGTGCCGGCCACGCCGGCTGCGAAGCGGCACACGCCAGCGCACGGCTCGGCGCACGCACGCTGCTCATCACCATGGACCTCACGAAAATCGCCCAGATGAGCTGCAACCCCGCCGTGGGAGGCATTGCCAAAGGCCAAATCGTGTGCGAAATCGATGCCCTGGGCGGCATGATGGCACGGGTAACCGACGCTTCCACGCTGCAATTTCGTATGCTCAACCGCTCCAAAGGGCCTGCCGTGTGGAGCCCACGGGCGCAGTGCGACAACCGAAAGTTTTCCGCTACGTGGCGCAAAATCCTCGAAACCACCGACAATCTCTGGCTATGGCAAGACGAAGTCATCGGCATTGAGACAGTGGCGCATTCATCGGAGGAAAACGGCGCGGACGGGCCTTCGCCCTCGGCCCGCTTCCGTCTGGACACGCTCTGGGGAGCCGGATTCACGGCGCAGGCCGTGATTGTTACGGCCGGTACGTTCCTGAACGGCCTGATGCACGTGGGACGCACCATGGTGCCCGGCGGACGCTGCGCGGAGCCTGCCTCAGTGCGGCTCACCGCCTCGCTGGAGCGCCTCGGCATACGCCACGAGCGCATGAAAACAGGCACGCCGGTGCGTATCGATGCCCGCAGCGTACACTTCCACCTGATGCAGGAACAGCGCGGCGAGACGGGGCAGTTCAGCCTGCTCTCCCCCACCCCGCAGTCTGCGGCCCTCACCGCCGAAAGCCGTCCGGAGCGCAGTTGCTGGCTGACGGCCACCAACAGCCGCACGCACGACGTGCTTCGAGCTGCCCTGGACGAAAGTCCCCTCTACAACGGGCAGATACAGTCCATAGGCCCGCGCTACTGCCCCAGCATCGAAACCAAACTGCACACCTTCCCCGACCGCGATTCCCACCCCCTGTTTTTGGAGCCGGAAGGCGCGGATTCATCGGAACTTTACTTGAACGGATTTTCCAGCAGCCTGCCCCTCGAAGTTCAGCTTGAGGCCCTGCGCACCATCCCCTGCTTCGCCGATGTCCACTGCCTGCGCCCGGGCTACGCCATAGAGTATGACTTCTTCCCCCCGCAGCAGTTGCGCCACAGCCTTGAGTCAAAACGCGTGGAGGGCCTGTATTTCGCCGGACAGGTGAACGGCACCACGGGCTACGAGGAAGCCGCCGGACAGGGGCTTCTGGCAGGCATCAACGCGGCCCGCCAGACACGGGGGCTGGACCCCGTGGTGCTGGGGCGCGACCAGGCGTACATCGGGGTGCTTATCGACGACCTCGTTACGAAGGGCGTGGACGAACCCTACAGGATGTTCACCTCCCGTGCCGAATTCCGCATTTTGCTGCGGCAGGACAATGCCGACGCACGCCTCACGCCTTTGGCCGAATCCATCGGAATGATTTCACCCGAGCAGGCACGGATTTTCCGAGAGCGCCAGGAGCGCATTTCCGAGCTTGTGGCGTTTTGCCGCACAAAGCACTTGAAGCCCGCCGAAGCCAACGATTTCCTGCGTTCAATAGGCGAAAAGCCCTTGGAGCGCGGCGAGTGCCTGTTCACGCTGGTTTCCCGCCCCGCCGTCCGCCTTTCCGACATTCTCCCGCTGACCGGCTATCCCGCCGTTTCACCGAAGGAAACAGAATGCGCCGAGACGCTGATAAAGTACGACGGCTACATTCAGCGCGAACGTGCGACAGCCGAAAAGATGCATACGCTGGAGAATATCAAAATACGCGGTCGGTTCGACTATGCCGCCTTGAAGTGCCTCTCCACGGAGGCTCGTCAGAAGCTTCAAGCCGTGGAGCCCGAGACCCTCGGCCAGGCTTCTCGCATACCGGGCGTCAGTCAGAGCGATGTCGCCGCACTGATGGTCCTGGCCAGTGTTCCACGTGAAACATTTTAAGGATAAGTTTTACTTTTTGAGCAACTTATAAAGACGTGCGTTGCGGCAAGTTTTCCTAAACGTGCAACCGGTCAGTCCGCCTCCTGCTCCCAAAAATTCGACCATGCCGACCAGACCAGACCTCCAAAGCATTGTGGGCAGCTTGCCCGAGAGCCCCGGATGCTATCAGTACCTTGATGAGAAGGGCACCGTAATCTACGTGGGCAAGGCCAAGAACCTGCGCCGCCGCGTGGGCAGTTATTTCCGCCCCGACCAGCCGAGCCTGAAGACGCGCCTGCTGGTGAGCAAAATCAGGGATATAAAGTACGTGGTGGTGAACTCCGAGACGGACGCACTGCTCTTGGAGAACAATCTCATCAAGCGGTATAAGCCTCACTACAACGTGCTGCTGAAGGACGACAAGACCTACCCCTCCATCGCCCTGACGCAGGAATGGCTGCCGCGCCTCTTCCCTACGCGCAACAGGACGGCGCGGGGTGCCACCTACTTCGGCCCCTACAGCCACGTGCCCACGATGAAGGCTCTCCTGGAGCTGTGCCGCACGCTCTACCAGCCCCGCCCGTGCCGCACGCCTATGTCGGAAGCGGGCGTGAAAGGGGGCAAATACCAGCTCTGCCTGCGCTACCACATGCACCTTTGCAAGGGGCCGTGCGTGGGCCTGCAGAGCCGCGAGGACTACCTGCTCCAGATGGAACGCTGCCGCGAAATACTGCGCGGCAACACGGCGGAAGTGGCCCGCCAACTGAAGGAGGAAATGCTGCAACGGGCCTCGGAACTGCGCTTCGAGGAGGCTGAGGAATGCAAGCGGAAGCTGGCTTTCCTTCAGGGCTTCCAGGCGAAGAGCGAGGTGGTGAGCGGCGTGAGGTACAACGTGGACGTGTTCAACATCGTGAGCGAGGAAAAGGTGGCCTTCATCAACTATCTTCACCTGGTGGAGGGCTGCGTGAACCAGGCGTTCACCTTTGAATACCGGCGCCGCCTGGACGAGAGCGAGGCGGAGCTTCTGGCCCTTGGAATCGTGGAGATGCGCGAACGCTGGGGGAGCCGGAACAGGGAGGTGGTGGTGCCCTTCACGGTGGACCTGCCCGAGGGCTACGCCACGCAGACCGTGCCTGAGCGCGGCGACAAGCGCAAACTGCTGGAGCTGAGCCTTCAGAACGTGAAGCAATACAAGTTTGACCGCCTGAAGCAGACTGAAAAACTGAATCCGGAGCAGAAGCAGGTGAGGCTGATGAAGGAGATACAGGGCCACCTCGGGCTGGAACGCCTGCCGCTGCGCATCGAACTGTTTGACAACTCGAACATCGGCGGCCAGGATGCCGTGGCCGCATGTGTGGTGTTTGAAAAGCTGAAACCTGCGAAGAAACTCTACCGCACCTACACCATAAAAACGGTGCAAGGGCCTGACGACTACGCCAGTATGCACGAAGTGGTGCTGCGCCGCTACAAGCGGCTGAGCGAGGAGGGGGAGGCGCTGCCCGACCTTATTATAGCCGACGGCGGGGCAGGCCAAATGGAGGTGATCAGGCGGGCCGTGGAGGACGATTTGGGGCTTAGAATACCGATTGCGGGGCTTGCTAAGGACGGGCGGCACCGCACTCATGCGCTGCTGTACGGCTTCCCTGCGCAGACGGTGGGCCTGGCGCCGGACAGCCCCCTGTTCAAGGTGCTGACGCAGATGCAGGACGAGGTACACCGCTTTGCCATAAAGTTCCACCGGAAGAAGCGTTCTATCCGGCAGCTGGCCTCGGAACTGGACGGCGTGCGGGGCATAGGACCCGCTACGAAAAATCTGCTTATCAAGACCTTCGGCAGCGTCGGCAACATAAAAGCTGCAAGCCGGGAGGCCATTCAGGACGTGCTGGGAGTGCGAAAAGGTGAAAAAATCTACCTTTCGTTACACGAAACCGAAAAATAATTTGTAATTTTGCAACCGCGCAGTATAGGCCCGCCCCTTCGGGGCCTTCCGCCGGTGTGCCCTCCGTCGTGCCGCCGCCTCTGGCCAAGCCGCACTGGCAGACGCCTGCGGACTGCCCCAAGACCAGGGAAAACCGTCCCGCCGACAGGAAAAATGGGCGGCGGACTGCTACGGACTGTCATACAGACTGACGCAAACACTCAAAGAGACAAACATCAACAACCTCTATGACAAACAAATACGAACAGGCTTTTGCCAAATTCAACACCCGGCTGGACGATGCACAGGTGCATGAGACCGTGATGAGGCTCATTGCCGACAATCGGGCGAAGTATGACAACCCCGACACGCTGCGCCGCCTGCTGACCACCGTGGAACTGACCACGCTGACCGTGACGGACAACGACGAACAGGTGATTCGCCTGACGGAAAGCGTGAACGACTTTTTCGACGAACACTCTGAGCTACAGCCCATTGCCACTATATGCGTGTATCCGCGCTTCGCTGCCGCCGTGCGTGCCGCCTTGCAGACCGAGGGCGTGCGCGTGGCCTGCGTGAGCGGCGGGTTCCCCGCCAGCCAGACCTTCCTTGAGGTGAAGACCATCGAGACCGCCCTCGCCCTGAAAGACGGGGCCGACGAGATTGACATGGTGCTGAGCGTGGGCTCCTTCCTGCAAGGCGACTACGAGACCTGCGCCGACGAAATCAGCGAACTGAAGGACGTGTGCGGCGAAGCTCCCCTGAAAGTCATCCTCGAAACGGGCGAACTGAAATCGGCGGAGGCCATCATGAAAGCCTCCATACTGGCCATGTACAGCGGAGCCGACTTCATCAAGACGAGCACGGGCAAGGTGGCCGTGGCCGCTACGCCGGAGGCCGCTCTGGTGATGTGCAAGGCCATCAAGGCCTACCACGGCGAAACGGGCCGCTGGGTGGGCTTCAAGGCCGCCGGCGGCATAAAAACGCCCGATGAGGCGGTGGATTTCTACACCATAGTGTGCGAAACGCTGGGGCAGGAGTTCATCGATCAGGGCCTGTTCCGCATCGGCACATCCTCACTCTACAAGAAACTGGTGGACGCCATCCTCGCATGAGGCAGCGGGCCGCACGCCCCTACCCTGCCCCACCCCACAACTCAGGCTAACGACAGACAACAGAGGTCGCAAGAATCAACAAATGACCACTTTAGAAGAAATACGCAAGCCCGTGGAAGCCGAACTGGAGGCTTACCAACGGCTGTTTGACCAAGCTCTGGGCCACAATGACCCCTTTATGCATCAGGCCCTGGGCTACATACGCCGGCGCAAAGGCAAGATGATGCGTCCTATCCTCGTGATGCTCAGCGCCAAGGAAGCAGGCACGGCCGGCCAGGCCACGCTGATGAGCGCCCTCACGCTGGAACTGCTGCACACCGCCTCGCTGGTACACGACGACGTGGTGGACGAAAGCGGCGAAAGGCGCGGACAGCGCAGCGTGAACGCCGTGTACGACAACAAGGTGGCCGTGCTCCTGGGCGACTACCTGCTGGCCTCGTCGCTGCACGCCGCCTCCGAAACCGGACACCTGCGCATAGTGGACATCATCGCACAGTTGGGCCGGCAGCTGGCCGAGGGTGAGATTTTCCAACTCACCAACACGCAGAGCAACCTGCTGAGCGAGGACAACTACTTCCACATTATCAGCCACAAGACCGCGGCCCTGTTCCGAGCCTGCACACAGTTGGGCTACCTGTCCGCTACTGCCGAAACCGACGAATCCACGCTGGAAAATCATACGCGGCTGGGCGAAATCATCGGCCTGATGTTCCAAATACGCGACGATATATTCGACTACTACGACGATGCCGACATCGGCAAGCCACGAGCCAACGACATGGCCGAAGGCAAGCTCACGCTGCCCGCCCTCTACGCCCTCAACACAGCCGGCGACGAGGCCATGAAGGCCCTTGCCCTCCGCGTGCGACAGCACCAGGCATCGCCCGACGAGATAGGCCGCCTCATAGCCTTCACCAAGGACTGCGGCGGCATAGCCTATGCCGAAGAGAAAATGCAGAGCCTGCGCAGCGAAGCCCTCGGCATCATCGGCACTTTCCGCCATGCGGAGGTGCGCACTGCCCTGCGGCAGTACGTGGACTTCGTGATTGAGCGCAACACCTGACCGCTGCACCCGCATGGCGGCAAGGCAGAGGCGCCCTGCCTGACTGCAAGGGAGCACAGCCTGCTTCCCCGCACCGCACACGGGACGGCTGAAAGGGACGGCCTCCAGCCGCAATGCTCCCATTTGCCAATCCGCTAATTTCCTCATCTCCTCATTTACCCATTCACTCATGCCCAGCCTCTATCTACTCGATGCCTATGCGCTGATTTACCGCGCCTACTACGGCCTGTTCAGTTCGCCCCTGGTGAACAGCAAAGGGCAGAACGTCAGCGCTGTACACGGCTTCGTGAGCACGCTGTGGGACATTGTGCAGAAGGAACAGCCCGACTATCTGGGCGTGGCCTTCGACCCCCACGGCCCCACCTTCCGCCATGAGGCCTTCCCCGCCTACAAGGCCCAGCGCGAGGAGACTCCGGAGGACATCCGGTGGGCCATGCCCGTGATAAAGAGCGTGCTGGCAGCCATGCGCATACCCCTGCTGGAAGTGGCGGGCTTCGAGGCCGACGACGTGATAGGCACGCTGGCCTTGCAGGGCAAGGAGGCTGGCCTGGAGGTGTTTATGGTAACGCCCGACAAGGACTACGCCCAACTCGTGCAGGACCACATCACCATGCTCCGCCCCGGCCACAAAGGCGGGTTCGAGAGGCTCGGCCCCAAGGAGGTGTGCGAGAAATACGCCCTGCGCGAACCGGCGCAGGTGCTGGACCTCCTGGCCCTGATGGGCGACTCGGCCGACAACTTCCCCGGCTGCCCGGGCGTAGGCCCCAAGACGGCGGCCACGCTCCTGCAGCAATTCGGCAGCATCGGGGAAATGCTCGCACGCACGAGTGAGATAAAAGGTGCGCTCCGCACGAAAGTGGAGAGCCACGTGGCCGACATCGAGATGAGCCGCTTCCTGGCCACCATCCGCACCGACGTGCCGCTGACTCTCGACCTCGACCTGCTGCGCCGCCGCGAGGTGGACTCCCCCACCCTGCTCCAGATTTTCCGCGAACACGAGTTTGCTAAGTTGAGCCGCCGAATTTGCGGCGACGAGGCTTCCGTAAAGCCGTCCGCTGATGCAGGCGAGGAAATACGAGCCACTCTCGGCGAAGAATCGCGGCCTGACTTCAAGCCCGTCGGCGTTGAGAACGAAACAGATAGGCGCAGAATAATTGAAAATATCCCGACAACGGCATTTGTGGGTTTTGGGCTTACGCTCGACTGTGAGTGCCTTCAGGACGCCAAAATCACCGCCGTGGGCCTCGCCTTGGCCGATACTTCCTCCGAAGCCGCCGGAAACGGAAACAAGTCCGCCGACGTTTCCAACGAAGCCGCCGAAAACGGAAACAAGTCCGCCGACGTTTCCAACGAAGCCGCCGGAAGTGCTGACGCAGCCGGCGCTGAATGTTGGGAGTTTAATGTTTCCCGTGAAACATCGGGCGATGAAGATTTCGGAGCCCTGTTTGCCGACGACGGCGAAGCCGACAGCGGTGAAGCGGCCTTGCTGAGCGTGTTGCGCCCCTTGCTGGAGCGCAGCGACGTGACGCTGGTGGGCTACGGCCTGAAGGCGGCCCTCGGCGTGCTGGCCGAGAGAGGCGTGGAGGTGAAGTGCAAGTTGTGGGACGTGCAACTGGCCTACTACGTCATCGACCCCGAGAAGAACCACTCCCTGAAGGGCCGCACCGGCCTGTCGGCCGGACAGTGGGCAGCCGAGTGCCTTGTGCGACGGCCCGACCTGCTGTGGGAAATGCAGCGCACGGGCGTGGCCAGCGTGTTCAGCCAGATAGAGATGCCGCTGCTCCCCGTGCTGGCAGAAATGGAGCGCCACGGCGTGCGGCTGGACACCCGGGCCCTCGCCGAAGTGGGCCAGGACTTCCGCAGCCGCCTGGCCGACATAGAGAAAGACATCTACCGCGAAGTGGGCCACGAGTTTCTCATCACCTCGCCCCGACAGGTGGGCGACGTGCTCTTCGACGAACTGAAACTCAGCGAGAAAGCCCGACGCACCAAGAACGGGCAATACTCCACCTCGGAGGAAACACTTGAGGCCCTGCGCCCGAAGCACCGCGTGGTGGGCCTCATCCTGCAACACCGAGCCCTGAAGAAGCTCCTCAGCACCTACGTGGACGCCCTGCCCAAGCTCATCCACCCCCGCACAGGGCGCATACACACCAGTTTCAACCAAGCCGTAACGGCCACGGGCCGCCTGTCGAGCAGCAACCCGAACCTGCAGAACATCCCCGTCAGAGGCGAAGACGGCCGCGAAATCAGGCGTTGCTTCGTGGCGGAGCCGGGACAGGTGTTCTACTCTGCCGACTATTCGCAGATAGAGCTGCGCATCATGGCCCACCTCAGCGGCGACGAAGCCATGCAGGCCGACTTCCTGGCCGGCCACGACGTACACGCCGCCACGGCCTCGCGCATCTTCCACTGCACGGTCGGTGAAGTCAGCCGCGACATGCGGCGCAAGGCCAAGACGGCCAACTTCGGCATCATCTACGGCATTTCGGCCTTCGGGCTGGCCGAGCGCATGGAAGTGAGCCGAAGCGAGGCGAAGGAGCTTATAGACAGCTACTTCCTTACCTACCCCGGCGTGCGGAAGTACATTGACCGGGCCATCCAGACGGCCCGCGACACGGGCTATGCCCTGACCCTGTCGGGCCGCCGCCGCTACCTGAAGGACATCGCCTCGCGCAACGGCACCGTCAGGGCCTTTGCCGAGCGCAACGCCGTGAACGCCCCCATCCAGGGCACGGCAGCCGACATCATCAAGCTGGCCATGATACGCATCGCCGCCAGACTGAAAACCGAAGGCCTGAAAGCCCGCATGATACTGCAGGTACACGACGAACTGAACTTCACCTGTCCGCCCGAGGAGCTGGATGCGCTCAGGAAGCTTGTACTGGAGGAAATGGCCTCGGCCTGCACCCTCAGCGTGCCCCTCGTGGCCGACGACGGAGTGGGCCGGAACTGGCTGGAAGCGCACTGAGGAATGGAAAATGTAGAACGTATAATGTACAATGACGGCAGAGTAGGCGCGAGAAGCCTGTAAGGGAAGCGCCTTTCCTGCTAAGACACAACGATTTACCATGCAGAGGCAAGTGATTCAGCAGACGGCGGCCACGCAGCAGCAGCAGCAGACCGTTACGCAGCAGCAGGTGCAGTTTTCACACCTGCTGGAACTGCCTGCCGACGCACTGGCCGACGACATACTGAAAGCCACCGAGGAAAATCCCGCCCTGGAGCGCGAAGAACAGCCCGAAGGCCCCGAAGCCTCCGCCGCCGACGGCATCACCCTCGGCTACGGCCCCGAAGCCCCCGCCTACGTGCGCCGCAGCGCAGAACCCGCCGGCTCCGACATGGCCAGCTGGACGGCCGACCCCGCCTCCGACGGCGACATACTGGCCCGCCAAATCGCCGAACTGGACCTCACCGACGGCGAGCGCACGGTGATGGACTACATAGCCGGCTCACTGAACGCCCACGGCTACCTTGAAAAAGACGACCAGACGCTGGCCGACGAACTGGCCTTCGGCCTCTACATGGACGTGTCGCCCGATGAGGTACGCCGCCTCGTAGGCCTCTTCCAGACACTGGAGCCCACCGGCATAGGCGCCCGCAACCTGCAAGAATGCCTCAGCCTGCAACTCGCTGAACCCCAGCCGGAAGACACCCCCGAAACCCGCCAGACACGCCGCCTCGCCCTGCGCATCGTGGCCGAAGTCTGGGACGACTACGCCGCCCGCCGCCTCGACAAAGTGGCCCGCCTCCTCAGCGTCCCCTCCGGGCAAGTGGCCGCCGCCGACAGGCTCATACGCCGCTGCAACCCCTATCCGGGCAACGCGCTGACCGCCGCCAACCCCATCTCCGCACCCACCGTGAGCCCCGACTTCATGCTCCTCGCGGACGAAAACGGGCACATCGACATCAGCCTCACCCGACAGGCCGACACCCGCCTCAAAGTAAGCCCCGCCTTCCTCGGCATCGTGGAGAGCTACCCTGCCCTGCCCCACCCCACCCGCCAGCAGCAGGACAGCTACATCTACGCCAAGGACAAGGTCGATACGGCCCGGGCCTATCTGGCCAACCTCCAGCGCCGGCGGGAGGTGCTACTGCACACCATGCAGGCCATTGCCGACAGGCAGCGCCCCTTCTTCCTCGGCCAGGACGACGAAGCCCTGCTCCAGCCCCTCCGCCTGCAGGACGTGGCCGACCGCGTGGGCATAGACGTCAGCACCGTGAGCCGGGCAGCCGCCAGCAAGTACGTGCAGACGGCCTACGGCATCTACCCCCTCCGCCGCTTCTTCAACGCGCAGACCATGGAGAAGGACGGCCGGCAGGTGAGCAACACCCAACTCAAACTCGCCCTGCGCGAACTCATCGAGGGCGAAGACCCCGCCCGCCCCCTCTCCGACGAGCAGCTCTGCCGGCTCATGCAGCAGCAGGGCTACCGCCTGGCCCGCCGCACGGTGGCCAAATACCGCGACCAGATGGGCATACCGACGGCGGCGATAAGGAGTGGGAATGTATAGTGTACAGGCATCCGACGGCAAGGCAGGAAAAGCTTCCCGTAGGGAAGCCACAAAGGTAGCCAGCATTGGCTGCACGGAGCAAACCGCAGGAAAAGCTTCCCGCAAGGAAGCCACAAAGGTAGCCTGCCATAAGGACGACCGAAGGTAGGACACAATGGCAGGAGAAACAGGGCACGACGACGCATCCCGTAGGGATGAATACAGCGGCCCTCCAGAACAAATCATAAATCATGACATCATGAACAAGTACATCATCATGGCGGCGCAGGCAGTCAGCCTGCTGTTCACACCCTGGTACCTCGCCCTGCTGGGCTTCGTGCTCCTGCTCATCTTCTCCTACCTGAACATGCTGCCCTGGCAGCTGAAGCTGATGATGGGGCTTATGGTGTATCTCTTCACCGTGCTGCTGCCCTACTGGAGCATATACATCTACCGCCGGGCCAACGGCCTGACGAGCCGCCAGATGGGGCAGCGCGAGAGGCGGCTGGTGCCCTACGCCATCAGCATCCTGTGCTACACGGCCCTGTGGTGGCTGATGCGGTTTTTCAACCTGCCCTCGTTCACGCAGGCCGTGGTGGCCGGCGCACTGTTCATACAGATACTGTGCGCGGTGGTGAACATGTGGGTGAAGGTCAGCACGCACGCCGCCGCCATCGGGGGCATCATCGGTGCGCTGATGGCCTTCTCGCTGGTGTTCTCGTTCGACCCCACGGGCTGGCTCTGCCTGAGCATTCTGGTGGCCGGCGTGGTGTGTACGGCTCGTATGATTCTGCGCCAGCACACGCTGGGCGAACTGGGCCTGGGCCTGCTCATCGGCCTGCTGTGCGGCTGGGGCTCGGTGCTGATGCTGTGATGCGGAATGTTTAACGTATAATGTAGAATGTAGAAAGCCGCCGGCAGGAAAAAGCAGTCCGCCGAGAGGGAAATGCCTCCTGCCGACAACGCAATAATAAACCACAAGCCACATACAACTGACCATGGAACCGAAAGTAAGCATCATCATGGGCTCTACGAGCGACATGCCCGTGATGGAAAAAGCCTGTCGCCAACTCAACGACCTCCAGGTGCCCTTCGAGGTGCTGGCCCTCAGCGCACACCGCACGCCCCGGGAGGTGGAACAATTTGCCCGCGAGGCCGAGGGTAGGGGAGTGCGCGTCATCATTGCCGCCGCAGGCATGGCCGCCGCCCTGCCGGGGGTGATTGCCGCGCAGACGACGCTGCCCGTCATCGGCGTGCCCGTCAAGGGTATGCTCGACGGCCTGGATGCCCTCCTCTCCATCGTGCAGATGCCTCCCGGCATCCCCGTGGCCACGGTGGGCGTGAACGGTGCCCTGAACGCCGCCCTGCTGGCCTGCCAGATACTGGCACAGGCGGACGACGCACTGGCTCAGCGCCTCCGAGCACAGAAGGAGGGCCTGAAACAGAAGATCGTGAAGGCCAACGCCGAACTCAGCGCAATCAGCTATGACTACAAGACGAATTAGCCACGAGGTACACATCGGCCCCCACCTCGTCATCGGCGGCAGCCGCCCGATAGCCATGCAGAGCATGACGACGTGCAGCACGATGGACACGGAAGGCTGCGTGCGGCAGGCCATACGCATCATCGAGGCCGGCGGCGAACTGGTGCGCCTCACCACGCAGGGCACGCGCGAAGCCGAAAACCTGCGCCCCATACGCGAGGAACTCAACCGGCGGGGCTACAGCCACATCCCCCTGTGCGCCGACGTACACTTCAATCCCGACGTGGCCGACGTGGCCGCCGCCATCGTGGAGAAGGTGCGCATCAATCCGGGCAACTACGTGGACCCCGCACGCACGTTCAAGCACCTGGAATACACCGACGAGGAGTATCAGGCCGAACTCCACCGCCTGGACGGGCGCTTCTGCCGCTTCCTCCAAATCTGCCGCCGCCACGGCACGGCCATACGCATAGGCGTGAACCACGGCAGCCTGTCGGACCGCATCATGAGCCGCTACGGCGACACGCCCGAAGGCATCGTGGAATCGTGCATGGAGTTCCTGCGCATTGCCGAGCGGGAAGAGTTCCCCGACGTGGTGGTGAGCATCAAGGCCAGCAACACCCGCGTGATGGTGGAGAGCGTGCGCCTGCTGTGCCGGCAGATGGAGCAGGAGGACATGGACTATCCGCTGCACCTCGGCGTAACCGAGGCCGGCGAGGGTGAGGACGGCCGCCTGAAGAGCGCCGTGGGCATAGGCTCCCTGCTGCTGGACGGCATAGGCGACACCATACGCGTGAGCCTCTCGGAGGAGCCGGAGTGCGAGATACCCGTGGCAGCAGCCATCCTCCAAGCCGCAGGCAGCCGCATCAGCAAGACCGAATACATCTCCTGTCCGGGCTGCGGACGCACGCTCTACGACCTGCCCGGCACCATACGCCGCATCAAGGAGGCCATCGGCCGGAAAGCACAGGCCGACCCCCGCTACCGCACGCTCAAGATAGGCATAATGGGCTGCATCGTGAACGGCCCGGGCGAGATGGCCGACGCCGATTTCGGCTACGTGGGCGCGGCACGCGGCAAGGTCAGCCTCTACCGGGGCAGGCAGTGCGTGGAGAAAAACATACCCGAAGAGGAAGCCGTGGAAAGGCTCATCACTTTAATCGAAACAACCTTAAATAAAGAGCAATGCTGATATACAACACCTTAACCCGACAGAAAGAACAGTTCCGCCCCCTTCACGAAGGCCGCGTGGGCATGTACGTGTGCGGACCCACCGTCTATGGCGACGCCCACCTGGGCCACGCCCGCCCCGCCATCACCTTCGACCTCCTGTTCCGCTACCTCAGGCATCAGGGCTATAAAGTACGCTACGTCCGCAATATCACCGACGTGGGCCACCTTGAGCACGACGCCGACGAAGGCGAGGACAAGATAGCCAAGAAGGCCCGCCTCGAACAGCTGGAGCCCATGGAGGTGGCACAATACTATACCAACCGCTTCAACAAGGCCATGGAAGCCCTCGGCGTCCTGCCGCCAAGCATCGAGCCCCACGCCACAGGCCACATCATCGAGCAGATAGAACTCGTGCGCCAGATTATGGACCACGGCTACGCCTACGAGTCGAACGGCTCCGTCTATTTCGACGTGGAGAAGTACGACCGCGACATGCAGGGCAAGCCCCACCGCTACGGCTGCCTGTCCGGACGCTCGCTGGAAAACATAAAGGACGCCTCGCGCGAACTCGACGGGGTGGGGGAGAAGCACCGCCAGGCCGACTTCGCCCTATGGAAAAAGGCACAGCCCGAGCACATCATGCGCTGGCCCTCGCCCTGGAGCGACGGCTTCCCGGGCTGGCATTGCGAGTGTACCGCCATGGGCCGCAAGTATCTGGGCGATGAGTTCGACATACACGGCGGCGGCATGGACCTCGTGTTCCCCCACCACGAATGCGAAATAGCCCAGGCCGTGGCCTCGCAGGGCAAGCCCATGGTACACTACTGGATGCACAACAACATGATTACCATAGCCGGCAAGAAAATGGGGAAGTCGTACAACAACTTCATCACCCTCTCACAGTTCTTCACCGGCCAGCACCCCCTTCTGGAGCAGGCCTACGAGCCGATGGTCATCCGCTTCTTCATCCTCCAGGCCCACTACCGCTCCACCGTCGATTTCAGCAACGAAGCCCTGCAAGCCTCCGAAAAAGGCCTGGAGCGCCTGCGCGAAGCCTGGAAGGCATTGTCCCGACTGCAAGACGGGCAGAAAGTGAAGGGGCAGCCGCAGGTGGAACAGGCCTATGTGGATGAACTGGCCGCCAAGTGCCTGGAAGCCATGGACGACGACCTGAACTCACCCGTCGTCATCTCCCACCTGTTCGACGCCTGCCGCACCATCAACACCCTCCAGGACCGCAAGGCCGGCATCACGGCAGAAGTGGCGCAGGCCCTCATGGGCGTGTTCCGCACCTGGGCCATCGACATCCTGGGCCTCCAGCTGGAAGCCGCCGCCGGAAGCCAGGAGAGGGAGAAAGCCTTCGGCGGAGCCGTGGATCTGCTGCTGCAAATCCGAGCCAAGGCCAAGGAAGCCAAGGACTGGGCCACCTCCGACCAGATACGCAACCAGCTCGCCCAGCTCGGCTTCGAGGTGAAGGACACCAAGGACGGTGCCACGTGGAAGCTGTAGGAATTGGCAAATTGGCAAATTTGAGAATGAGCAAATTAGAGAATTGGCAAATAACAAATAAATAACATTATGAAGAAGACACTCCTCCTCATCGCCGCCCTGCTGTGCGCCACGGCAGGCATGGCACAGACTCTCGTAGGCGGTACGCCCGCCCATCCCGCCGAGGCTTTCGGCAAGTCCGCCGAGGCTTCCACCCCGGCGCAGGGCATCCGCACGCAGGCCCGCAACATCTACACCCTCGACGCCTCCGCCACCGCCCTGCCCCGCAAGGAGGCACGCCGCAAGCTGGAAGGCATCACGCTGGAGCCCGGACAGTACATACTGGGCAACTCCCTGAGCGACGAATACTACAACTACGGCTCCATACCCTATCTGGGCGACGCCCTCGTCGGCTCCATCATCTATAAGGAATCCTACGAGAAACTGAAGAACGTCAAGGCCCTCGGCATACGCTTCTGCATTCCCGAAGCCGTAACCATAAAGGCCGTAACGCTGTTCGACAGCAACATCGAACAGCAGTACATCCAGCGCCCCACCAAGCCCTGCAAGAAAGGCTGGAACTACGTGCAGTTCGCCACGCCGCAAAGCATCGACCCCGCCGGCTGCCTGATATCCTACACCTACGTGCAGACAGCCTCCAACTACGGCATCTGCAACTGGCCCGACAAAGCTCCCGGCGGCCTCTACGTGTATGCCTTCAACTCCGACCGCGGCGAATACACCTGGCTCAACGCCAGCAACCAGGCCGGAGCCGCCTGCATACAGCTCGTGGTGGAGGCCGACGTGCCCGACTACGAGGTGAACTGCACCGAAGCCCTGTGCAACCACGTCGCCATGAGCAGCGAAGGAAGCGCCATCATATACATGCAGAGCAACAGCCAGAAGCAAATCAACAGCCTGGACTACGACATCACCATCGACGGCCAGACGCACTCCACCCACCGCACGTTCTCCGAACCCGTGCCCGCCGGCATCGACCAAAACTTCGGCCTCGAAGTGAGCTTCCCCACTCCCGCCAAGGCCGCCGATAATTACGACGTGAAATTCCAGGTCAAGAAGGCCAACGGCGTGGATATAACTTCCATGCCCATAAGCTTCAAGATGAACGTCTTCACCCGCCTCGTGCCGCGCCAGACCGTGATAGAGGAATTCACCGGCACCGCCTGCGGCAACTGCCCCCGAGGCTACGCCGGCATGGAGTACATCAAGGAAGCCTACGAAGGCCGAGCCTACGTCATAGCCGTACACCAGTACAACAACACCGACCCCATGTACTGCGCCCGCTACAACAACCCCGGCTGGGCCGGCGCCCCCACCTGCTGCGTGGACCGCAAGCTCACCACCGACCCCTACTTCGGCAAAGGCTACGGCATCTACGCCGTCGTCGATGACTGCCGAGCCGAAGCACCCCGCGTGGACATCGGCCTCACCGCCGCCTTCACCGACGAAAGCCAGACAAAGGTGAAAGCCACCGCCAACCTCGAATTCCTCGGCGAAGCCAAAGGCTACAGCATAGCCTACGTCCTCACCGCCGACTCCCTGCGCGGCACCACCTCCGCCTGGCGGCAGGACAACTACTACACCGACCGCACGCCCGAAGTCGCCGGAGCCACCGACATAATGCCCCTCATGGCCAAGTTCTGCCAGGGCGGTGAATGGTGTCAGAGCAAGGTGATGCTCACCTACAACGACGTGGCCCTCACCTCCTCCTGGACCGAACAGGGAGCCAACCAGGCCACCAAGCTCACCTCCACCATCGCAGCCGGCAAGACACTCACCAACTCCTACACCCTCACCCTGCCCACCGCCGCCGCACTGATGCAGGCCGTCAAGAAGGACCAGCTCTTCGTCACCGCACTCGTGCTCGACAAGGAAGGCAAAGTGGCCAACGCCCAGCGCTGCCGCGTGCAGAGCCCCGTAGGCATCGACGGCCCCGCCGTGCAGACCGCCGGCCACTCCGACGCACCTGCCTACGACCTTCAGGGCCGCCGCATCAACGCCGGTGCCCGCGGCCTCCTCATCCAGGGCGGACGCAAAATCATCGTCAGGTAGTCCTTGCGCCGCACCCGACGCAAGGCAGCCACATGCCGGCCCCATGTTCCAGAAATATAAGATGTACCTCCAGCTGGAGCGCGGCCTGAGCGCAAACTCGCGCCAGGCCTACCTCCACGACGTGGCCCGCTTCCTCGACTGGCTGGAAGGCGAAGGCACCGCCCCCGAGGCCGTCAGCCTGCCCCTGCTGGAACGCTACAGCTGGACGCTTCTGGACCTCGGCATACAGCCGCGAAGCATAGCCCGCAACCTCAGCGCCCTGCGCTCCTTCTACGGCTTTCTCGCCCTCGACGGCTACATCCGGCAGGACCCCACCGAGCTCCTCGACAGTCCGCGGCCCCCCAAGCACCTGCCCGCCGTGCTCTCGCGCGACGAGGTGGAGCGCCTGCTCCAAGCCCCCGACCTCAGCCTGCCGCAGGAGCGGCGCGACCACTGCATACTGGAGGTGCTCTACACCGCCGGCCTCCGCGTCAGCGAACTCTGCACGCTGCGCCTGAGCAACCTCTATCTGGACGAAGGCTTCCTGCGCGTGGAGGGCAAAGGCAGCAAGCAGCGCCTCGTGCCGCTTGCCCCCCGGGCCGTGCGCGAGCTCCGACTCTGGCTCCAGGAAAGGCAGACGCTGCGCATCGTCCCCGGCGAAGAAGACTACGTGTTCGTGAGCCACCAGCGGGGCCGCCGCGTGAGCCGCATCACCGTGTTCCACAATCTCAAAGCCTACGTCCGGCGGGCAGGCATCCAGAAGAACATCTCACCCCACACCCTTCGCCACACCTTCGCCACCCACCTGCTGGAAGGCGGAGCCAACCTCCGAGCCATACAGCAGATGCTGGGACACGAAAGCCTCGGCACCACCCAACTCTACACCCACATCGACCGCCGCTTCCTGCGCGAGCAAATAGAAAAGTACGGGCCACGTTAGCCCAGCCCGCGACAAGCGCCACGCATCACCCACAACACCGCACACCCAAAGCCCCAGCCATGAAAATACTCATACTCAACGGGCCCAACCTCGGCCGCCTCGGACAACGGGAGCCCGACATCTACGGACACCGCACCATGGAAGACTACATGGACGACCTCCAGTGCCAGTTCCCCAGCATCGACATCCAACTGCGGCAGAGCAACTGCGAAGGCACCCTCATCGACATCCTCGAAGAAGCCGACCAGGACGACCAGATGGCCGGCATAGTGCTCAATGCCGGAGCCTACACCCACACCAGCCTTGCCCTCCAGGACTGCATCCGAGCCATGCGGCTGCCCGTCGTGGAAGTACACATCAGCAACGTAGCCGCACGCGAGCCCATCCGCCATCAGAGCCTCATCGGGCCCGCCTGCACGGGCACCATCCAAGGCTTCGGCCTGCGCTCCTATGAGCTGGCCGTGCGAGCCCTGCTCTGACACTCCCCAATCAATGACCGACCCCAGCGACTACATAGCCCAGTGCTCCACGCCCGAGCACCCCTACCTCGCCGCACTCTACCGAGCCACGCAGGTAACCCTGCTCCACCCGCGCATGGCCAGCGGCCACGTGCAAGGCCTCCTGCTGCGCCTCATGGCCCAGCTCACGGAAGCCCGGCGCATCGTGGAAATCGGCACCTACTCCGGCTACTCCGCCCTCGCCCTGGCCAGCGGAATGGCCGCCGGAGGCCGCCTCACCACCTTCGAAATCAACGATGAGATGGCCGACTTCACCCAGCCCTGGATAGAAGGCTCACCCTGGGCCGACCGCGTGGAGATGGTCATCGGCGACGCCCTCCGCCTCATTCCCCTCCGGCCCGACCTCGACAGCCTCGACCTCTGCTTCATCGACGCCAACAAGCGCCACTACCTCCAGTACCTCGACCTCCTCTGGCCCCGCCTCCGGCCCGGCGGCCTCCTGCTCTGCGACAACACCCTCTGGGACGGCCACCTCACCGACGCCGCCCGCCACGACCCGCAGACCGAAGCCCTCCGGCAGTTCAACCTCCACCTCCGCCAACAGGCCGAACAGGGCCGCATGGAGGTGCTCCTCCTGCCCCTGCGCGACGGTATAACCATCGTCAGAAAACCCTGAAATTCCAAATTCTAAATTATACATTATACATTTATCACCCTCCTATGGAAACTACCCGCCAACAGAAAATAGAACGCCTCCTACAGAAGGAGCTGGCCGACATCTTCCAGAAACAGACCGCGCAGATGCGAGGCACACTCGTGTCAGTAAGCAAGGTGCGCATCAGCCCCGACCTGAGCGTGATGCGCGGCTATCTGAGCGTGTTCCCCTCTGAACGTGCCGAAGAAATCATCGGCAACATCAACGCGCAAGCCTCACAGCTGCGCTACGAACTCGGCCAGCGCGTGCGCCACCAGCTGCGCATCATTCCCGAAATCAAGTTCTTCCAGGACGATTCGCTGGACTATCTGGAACGCATCGACCAACTCCTCCAGCACTGAAGCCCATGAGCCTGCTTCACCTTACCATAGCCCGGCGCTACCTGCTGGGAAAGAAGTCGCACAACGCGGTGAACATCATCAGCGGCGTAGCCGTGGCGGGCATCGCCGTGGCCGTGGCGGCCATGGTGGTGGTGCTCAGTGTGTTCAACGGCTTCCGCGAACTCGTGCAGAGCCTCTACAGCGCCTTCGACAGCGAGCTGTGCATCACGCCCGCCGAAGGCAAGTATTTCACCGCCGGCCAGGCCGACAGCCTCGCCCGCGTGTTCCAGCAGAGCGGCAAGGTGGAAGCCCTGAGCCGCACCGTGGAGGACCAGGCCCTCATTCTCTTTCGCGGACACCCCCAGGTCATCACGCTGAAGGGCGTGGACGACCGCTTTGCCGACGTCAGCCAGATACGCTCCATCCTCTACGGCGACGGCATCTACCAGTTCCAACGGGCCGGCGTGGAGTACGCCATACCGGGCTTCAATCTGGGACAAATGATGGGCGGCCCGAATTTTTCCCACATGCAGATCTGCGCCCCGCGCGGCGGCGAGCGCATCAACCTGGCCGACCCGCTGGAAAACCTGTCGGTGGCCGAAATCAACAGCACGGGCCTGCTGTTCTCCGTCAATCAGCCCAAATACGACGACCACTACCTCCTCGTGTCGCTCCAGCTGGCCCAGCAGCTCTTCGAGAAGGAAGGCCAGTGTACGGCCCTCGAACTGCGGCTCAAACCGCAGTCGGAAGCCGAAGTCAAAGCCCTCTGCCCGCCCTCCGCGGTGGCCCGCAACCGCTATGAGCAGCAGTCCGAACTTCTGGGCATCATGGAGATTGAAAAGCTCCTGGCCTACGTCTTCCTGAGCTTCATTCTGGTGGTGGCCTGCTTCAACATAGTGAGCAGCATCAGTATGCTCATCATGGAAAAGCGGGCCGACGCGCACACCCTCTCCCACCTCGGCATGACGCAGGGCGGGCTGCGCAGCATCTTCCTGCTGGAAGGCCAGCTCATCACGCTGACGGGCACCGTCATCGGCCTGGCAGTGGGCAGTGCCCTGTGCCTGGCGCAGCAAGCGTTCGGCCTGGTGAAACTCGGCACGGGCGAGAACTTCATCGTGCAGGACTACCCCGTGAGTCTCCACCCCCTCGACCTCGTGTTTATCCTCATCACGGCTCTCCTCATAGGCGGACTTGCCACACTCTGGCCCGTGATGAAAGTGAAGTACTAATGTAGAATGCAGAACATAGAATATACAATGATGCGCCGAGCCCTGCAACTGGCAGCGTGCGGAGAGCTGACCTGCGCCCCCAACCCCATGGTGGGCGCCGTCGTCGCAGGCCCCGACGGACGCATATTGGGCGAAGGCTACCACCACCGGGCCGGCGAGCCCCACGCCGAAGTCGTGGCCCTCAATGCCGTCAGCCGCAGCGATGCCCGACTCCTGCCCCAGAGCACGCTCTACGTCAGCCTGGAACCCTGCGCCCACTTCGGACGCACGCCCCCCTGCGCCGCCCTCATCGTGCGCCGCCGCGTGGGCCGCTGCGTGGTGGGCTGCCGCGACCCCTTCAGCCGCGTCGACGGGCAGGGCCTGGAGATGATGCGGCAGGGTGGGGTAGAGGTCGTCATGGCCCCGGCCGACATACAGCAAGAATGCCTCTGGCTGAACCGCCGCTTCGTGTGCCGCCACCGCCTCGGACGGCCCTTCATCACCCTGAAGTGGGCACAGACGGCCGACGGCTACATAGGCCGCCGCGACAGCCGGCTCATCGTCAGCACGCCCCTCAGCCGCCTCCATGCCCACCGCCTGCGGGCCACCCATCAGGCCATACTCATAGGCCACGGCACGCTCCGCAGCGACCGGCCCGCACTCACGCTGCGCCATTGGGCAGGACACACGCCACGGCCCTACGTACTCGGCCGCACAGGCGAGGACGAGCTCCCGCAGGGCTTCCAAGCCTTCGCCCACATCGACGACCTCCTCCACACCATGCAGCGCGAAGGCCTGCAAAGCCTCCTCGTGGAAGGCGGGGCGCAGGTGCTGCAAAGCTTCATCGAGCGCGACCTCTGGGACGAAGTCTGGGCCGAAATCTCACCCCTCCCCCTGCCCGAAGGAGCCCAGGGCGTGGAAGCACCCGCCATGCCGCAGGAATTTCAGCCCCAGCACATTACGAGATTCCAAAGCCACTACCTACACTGGCAGAGCCCCCTGCTCAAATCCCTCTACGGCCTCACTCCCCACGACGCACCGCCCGAGCCGCCGAGCCTGTGAATAACTCCGTGCAGAACCGTGGACAACGCCGTGCACAATCCCCGCATAACCCCCCTCTCAGCCCGGCCGGCGGCCCCCTCCCGCTTATCCACGCCGTCCACCCGCTTCTGCACGCCCCTCCCCCCATTTACCCACCGATTATCCCCCACGGCAGCTCCCTCCGCAAAAGCCTCACGCACAGCACCCGGCACGCCGCCCCAGGCCCACTTATCCACGCCGTCCACAGCCTATATACATCATCACGCACCACTTTCTTTCTATAAAAACCTACCATAGGTTAAAAGAAAAACAGAGAAAAAATTGGAGATAGTGGAACGTGGACAACGCCCCGGCAGCCTGAAACCCCCCAGACATGCGCGGCGTATTAAAAAACAGCCGTCATATTATCCCGTTGCCACCCCCGCCTTCCAAAAAGCACAGGCACTGGCCAGACACACACAAATTTAAGCAGGAAATGGCCGCGCACCTCCCCCAAATTCGCTATATTTGCAGCGAGTGTGGCCCAAACCCTGCGACGCCCCCACAGGCAGGCCGACAGGTCGCACTGTCCCGCCGACAGGAAAAACAATCCCGCCGAAAAATCAAACGAAAACTATAACCCCATTATGAAAAAGCATATACTCAGCGCAGCAGTCGGACTGTTCCTCATGTCCGGCACAGCCCAGGCACAGCAAATCTATCAGCTCCAGAACGCCGACTTCGAACAGTGGGAAAGCGTGGGCGGAGGCGAAGAGCCCCTTGAGTGGAACTCCTTCCTCACGGCCACCGGCTCCATGGCCGGCATGGTGAAGGCCGTGCAGCTCACCAAGACCGACGACGCCCACCACGGGCAGGCCGCCGCACGCATCACGGCACGCAACGTCATGTTCGGCATCATCGCGCAGGGCAACATGACCACCGGCTGCATCAACGCCGGCTCCATGAGCGCCGCCGATGCCTCCGGCAACTACAACTATACGCGCACCGAACAGCCCGGACAGGCCATGGCCTTCACAGGCATTCCCGACTCACTGCGCGTGTGGATTAAAAGCAATACGGCAGGCCCCGCCAAGGTGAGCGCCTACCTCCACGCCGACGGCTACTATCAGGACCCCAACACCGCCAATACCGACAAGTTCACCATGCTCAACGCCTCGGCACAGGCCACGCCGCAGAGCACGGGCGGAGAGTGGCAGTGCATCACCATACCCTTCCAGTACCAGTCCGACTTCTTCAAGCGGCCCGCCTACGCCCTCGTCAGCTTCGCCACCAGCAGCACCCCCGGCGGAGGCAAGGCCAGCGACTGGATGATAGTCGATGACATACAGTTCATCTACTGCAGCACGCTGCGCAACGTCGTGGCCAACGGACAGGCCGTGCGCTTCGACGAAAACGGCGAAGCCACCGTGCAGGGCGAATACGACCCCGACAACCTGTCCTACAAAGTCGTGGGCGAAGGGGCCGGCGTGGAATCGCTGTACAACGGCATAGACAACACGCTCACCATCACCGTAACCGCCGACAACGTCAGCGACGACCCCACCAACGTCCACGCCTACGTCCTGCACTTCACAGGCGGCGAACAGCCCGACATAAGCTATCCCCTCAGCTTCCCCGCCGACCAAGTGCGCGAAAACCCCAACCGCACGCTCCACACCCTCAGCCTTTCCACCGAAAGCGCCGAAAAGCAGTTCAGCATCGACGCCGACCGCGTGTATAACGACCTCAGCAGCCAGACATTCAGCGCACGACCGGGCGAAACCCTCACCCTCACCAGCGACTATGCCGACACCGAAGCCGTACACGACATGATATGGATGCACGCCTACACCTACATCGACCTGGACAGCGACGGCCAGTTCCAAGTCAGCGCCGACCCCGAAGCCCACACCGCCACCGGCGACCTGCAAGCCTGGTCCTTCTACTCCTTCAACCCCGCCGACGACAGCGAGGGCTGGGACTCCAACGGACAGCACTACACCGGCGACGCACGCACCCGGAACCAGTGCCCCGAGCTCAAGCTCCCCACACAGCCCGGCGACTACCGCCTGCGCTACAAGATTGACTGGAACAGCATCGACCCCGCCGGCGACCTGGAACAGGGCATCGTGAAGAACGGCGGCTACATCGTGGACATCAACCTGCACATCCTCTCCTCCGAAGAAGACCCCACGCTGCTCTACACCCTCAACTTCCCGCGCAATCAAGCCGTAACCCACGCCACGCGCCGACTCAACGCCATCACCCTCACCGCCGACAACGGCGAGGAGCGCACCTGGGCCACCGACCCCACACTCGTGTATAACGACCTCACCGACGAAATCTACGAAGTACAGAGCGGAAGCCGCATCAACCTCACCGCCGACTTCACCGACGAAGCCGCCTACGACGGCCGCGTATGGATGAACACCTACGTCTTCATGGACAAAGAGCAGGACGGCCAGTTCCAAGTCAGCGCCGACCCCGAATCCCTCACCGTGAAGGGCGACATCCTCGCCTGGTCCTTCTACTCCTTCAACCCCGACGACGACAGCCAGGGATGGGACTCCGCCGACAACTACTACACCGACCTCGACCGAGCCAATCTCCAGTGCCCCGACTTCCAAGTCAGCGGCGAGCCCGGCGACTACCGCCTGCGCGTGAAAATAGACTGGAACAGCATCGACCCCGCCGGCGACCAGGTGCAAGGCATCGTAAAGAACGGCGGCTATATCGTCGATCTAACGCTCCGCATCCCCGTGCCCGAAGGCATCAGCCCCACCGCCGCGCAATCACCCTCCGCCGCCCCCGCCTGCGACCTCCAGGGCCGCCGCATCCAGACCGCCGCCCCCGCACGCGGCATCATCCTTCAGAACGGCCGCAAGGTGGTGAAATAGATTTTTCTGCCGAGATCGGCAAAAAAAGTTTCTACAAAACGCACAACTCCACCCCATGAAAAATCTCCTCTCCGCCGCCCTCTTTGCCGCCCTCGCCATAAGCCTCGGCGCCTGCATGGGCGATGAGCCGCTCAATCAGGAATGCGACATCACGGAGGCCCGCCTCGAAATGGACAACCCCCTCGACATCTTCGAGCAAGCCCACGAAGCCGTGTGGAAAGAACTGGAATACGACAGCACCGTGTGCTTCCTCGCACGGCCCGACGCCCAACCCCGCGAAATAGCCCTGCACCTCACGCTCACTCCGGGAGCCACGGCCTACATCGACGGGCAGGATACGCCCTTCCAGAACGGCACGAAGGTGGATTTCACCGACGAGAAGAAGCACAGCTTCAAGGTGGTGTCGGAGGACAGGCAGTGGACGCGCCGCTACACCCTCTACATAGGCCACAAAATTCCCTATGAGGGCCACTTCACCGAGACCTTCAGCAACTATGCCGCCGAAGCCACCGGCCACTACTACGTGTGGAAGGCCGAAGGAGCAGCCGCCGGATGGTTCACCGACGGAGAGTGGAAAAACGGCAACCCGGGCTTCCGCCTCAGCCGCTCATCGGCCAAACCCGACGAATACCCCGACACACCCGTCAAGGGCGGCGGGCCCGACGGCTCCGACTGCATCAAACTGGAAACCTGCGACACCGGACCCTTCGGCCAGATGGTGAACATGAAGCTGGCCTCCGGCTCACTGTTCAACGGCGTGTTCGACGTGAGCAACGCCCTGCGCGACGCACTGAAGGCCACGCAGTTCGCATCGCCCTTCAAATACAGGCCAATCAGCGTCAGCGCATGGCTGCGCTACGAGCCCGGCCTCACATTCGAGAACCGCGAAGGACAGCCCCAGCCCGGCATCGTCGATGAGCCGGACTTCTACGCCGTGGTCTATCGCAACACCACGCCCCAAGGCCAACCCGTCGTCATCGACGGCAACGACGTGCTCAACTCGCCCGCCATCGTGGCCATCGCCCGCCTGCCCCACCTCTACAACCCCGACGGCACCGACCGGCTCACCGGCCAGCCCATACACGGCGTGAGCGGCAAGTGGCAGAAGTTCACCCTCACGCTGGACTACAGGGAACCCCTCGACCCCGAAGTGCTCCGCAAGAACGGCTATTCCCTCGTCATCTCATTCGCATCAAGCTGGCAGGGCGCATACTTCAAGGGAGCCATCGGCTCCAAACTGTGGGTCGATAACGTGGAACTCACCAGCAGCGAAAAGTAACTCATAGAAAAGCAAAAACCACCATGCACCGCGCATTCCTCACCCTTATCGTTCTCTGCCTCGCACTCGGTGCCGGCGCAGAACCCGCAGCCAACGAGAAATACCGGCAGTGGGGCACCCGCCACCCCTCCGGCGTGCAGCTGCGCATCAACGCCGGCTACGCCATAGGCGGCACCACGCCCCTCCCCCTGCCCGCCGAAATACGCTCCATCGACCGCTTCCGGCCCTACGGCGGCCTGAACGTGGGCTTCGAGGCCAGCAAGATGTTCGGCAAGAAGCGCCGCTGGGGACTCGCCGCCGGCCTCCACGGATTCCTCCACGGCATGAAAACCGGTGCCCACGTGAAGGGCTATAAAATGGCCATCGTGCGCGACGGAGAAAAAATGGCAGGCTATTTCACCGGAGTGGACGAGACCAACGTCCGGCTGGTGGGCATGACCATACCACTCAAGGGCGTGTGGCGGGCCAGCCACCGCTGGACCATAGAGGCCGGCCCCTTCTTCCAGCTCTTCAAGAAGCGCGAGTTCGAGGGAAAGGTGTACGACGGCTATCTGCGCGAGAACACGCCCACCGGCCAGAAAATAGAAATGAGCCAGGCCAATGCCGCCTCCTACGACTTCTCCGAGGACATGCGCAGCCTCGACTACGGACTCACCTTCAACTTCGACTGGAAAGCCACACGCCACTGGAGCCTCTACGGCAACCTGGACTGGGGCATGACAGACGTCTTCAAGAGCAACTTCCAGACCATTGCCTTCCCCATGTACAGCATCTACGCCAACGTGGGCGTGGCCTACAGCGTGTTCTAAAGCAGACAGAAATTCCCAGTCCGCCGACAGTTTTCACTAATTCCCTAATAATTTCTACTAACCCCTAAACAAAAACGACGTATGAAAAAACTTCTACTCTCCATCCTCGGCCTCATTCTCGGCCTCGCCGCTTCGGCACAGGAGGTGGCTTTTCAGGGTCCTCTCACCGTAACCGTGAACGGACAGCCCGTAACGCAGACAGCCACCATTCAGTTGAGCGCACCCAGCAACGACGAGGGCGAATCGATTCCCGTAACCTTCACGCTCCCCAACTTCACGCTCGAGCAGGGCGGCACCACCATGTTCGTGGGCAACATCGTACTGCCCGACGTACCCGCCGTCAGTGAGAAGGCCCTCAGCAAGACCGAATATCAAGTAAAATATGCCCTCAAGCAGAACATCACCATACAGCCCGGCACCTGCCCCGCCGAGGCGCAATGGGTAGGCCAGATGCTGGGCGAAGTGCCCGTGAACTTCAACTGCACGGTCGTTGAGAAGTTGGAAAATGGCAACATCGACTTCTCAGCCACCTTCCACATCGACATAGAGATGGGTGCCCTCGGCACCGTCAAAGTGGACTTCCAGAGCGAAAAAGGCATGTTTGCAAAAACCGACGACCTCAGCGTAACCGTGAACGGACAGACCGCCACGCAGAAGACCACCGTATTTTTCACCGGAAAGATGGAGCCCGTGCCCGGATCCAAAGATGAGAAAAATAGTTTCATATCGCTCACGGTTCCCAACTTCACGCTCACGCAGGGCGGCCAGACGATGTACGTAGGCAACATTGAGCTGACGGACATTCCCATGCACGAAGTGGCCGGCCAGGACGACATGGTGGAATTTTCCTACAACGGCAACATCACCATCCAGCCCGGTCAGGCCGCAGGCGTGGAGCAGTGGATAGGCCCGATGCTGGGCCCCGTGCCTTCTGTACTTAAAGGCTACGTTTACAACTCCATTAATGGTCTGGCCTTCAATATAGACATCGAAATGACCAGCCTGAAGCAAACCATCAACGTCCGCTTCGGCGACTACGAAAAAGTGGGCATAGCCAGTCCCGTGGCCGGCAAGCCCAGCCCCGCCGCCGGCATCTACAACATCGCCGGACAGCCCGCGCAAGCGCTCAAGGGCATCGTCATCAGCGGCGGCAAGAAGAAGCTCTACTGATTCCCAAGAAAAAAAAACAAAACCTTATGAAAAAAATTCTTTTCACCCTCCTCACCTTCGCCCTCGGCCTCGGCGCACATGCCGACGTGGGCCGCTTCTTCGAAGGTCCTCTCACCGTAACCGTGAACGGCCAGCCCGCCACACAGCTCGCCACGATATTCATGACCGACGGTGAAGGCACAAGCCCCAAGACGGACCAGCCCAAAATGTCCTTCATACTGCCCAATTTCTCACTCCAGCAGGGCGGCAACCTCATGTTCGTGGGCAACGTGGAAATCCGCGACGTCGAATGCGTGGAAGACCCCTACACCGGAGGCCCCGCCGGACAGTTCAGCTACCACACGCAGCAAAGCATCACCATCCAGCCCGGCAGTTGTCCCGCCGATGCCGTATGGATGGGGCCGATGCTGGGCGAAGTGCCCGTGGACCTGACCTGCGTGCTCCGCAACGAGGAGCAGATGACGGCCAGCATAAAGATAAACATCGAAATGCCGGGCATAGGCACCATCAAGGTGGAATTTGAAAGCGAGGCCACAGGATTTGAAAACACCGACGACCTCACCGTAACCGTCAACGGGCAGTCCACCACGCAGAAGTCCACCATCTACTTCACGCGCGACATCAACGAAGTGCCCGGACAGCCTGAGAAAGACTTCTCGACCATCGACCTGACGCTCGCCGACTTCATGCTCGTGCAGGGCGGCCAGACGCTGTATGTGGGCGACATAGAGATTGACAAAATCAAGCTCAATCCCCTGCCCGGCGACCTCTATCTCTCCGAATTCGAATATACGGGCGACATCACCGTCAAGCCCGGCAAGGCCGCAGGCGTGGAAGAGTGGATAGGCCCGATGCTGGGCACGGTGCCCCTCAAGATGAAGGGCGTGCTCAACGTCATATCCGATGCCGTGGCCTTCACCATAGACATCGACATGCAGTCCACGCTGGGACAGACCATCAACGTAGAATTCGGCCACTACGGCCAGTACGAGGGCATCGACGGCCCCACCGTGCGCTCCGCCGCCCCTGGCCGGGCCTACAACCTCGCCGGCCAGCCCGAGCAAGCGCTCAAGGGCATCGTCATCAGCGGCGGCAAGAAGCAGCTGATCCGATAGCCGCTCCGCACGTGCGGCCCCCACACAGACAGTTCCCCCCGGCAGGCCAGAAGCCCGTCGGGGGGAATTGTCATACAGGAGGCAGGGAATCAGAGATAGCGTTCCAGCACGCGCATCTGCTTCGGCGTGAAGCGGCGCGAGCGCGGGCGGTAGCCGTAGTAGCGCAGCAGAAGGAGCAGTTCGGGGTCGCCCTGAATCCAGCGGTTGAGGCGCTTCACGGCATTCTGCGGCGCAATGTCGGGGAAATAGAGGCAGGCCACCGTGCGGCGCAGGGGGTGCGCCTCAAGCGGTCGGGCAGGGTTGATGCCCGTGCCGGAGTGGCGGTGTACGGGCAGGGTGCGCAGGCCCATCAGATAGGCGGGCGCAGGGTTCGTGTCTTTCATGGCAGTAGATTCAGTCTTGTGTGAAGGTTAAGGGGGAGGGGGCATCTATACGAAGCTGTAGCGCTCACAAATGTCCATCAGGTAGGTAACGTCGGGCCTTTCGCCCGTCTCCATGCGGGCCATGGCCGACACCAGTTGCAGCATCTCGATGCTCATGGGCTCCATCGGCTCATCGGGGTCCAGTCCCGCATAGGCACATGCGGCGGCCACGTAGTAGGGCGTGCGCTGGTCGCTCACCGGCCCCCAGCGGCGTATGATTTCGGCGGGCGTGCGCAGGCCCTCGTCTTTCATGAAGAGGTACATCATGCGAATGGCGGCCCTGTAGCCGAAATCTTTGTTGAAGAAGTGAATCAGACCCCAGCGGTGGGGCGACTGCTGCACCATACCGAGGAAAAACAGCGTGTCGGAATAGGGAACGTTTACGGGGTTGTTGAGAGCCAACCCAGGAGGATTTTTGCTTCTGCGAGCCATAGTGATTTGATTTTTAGAAGGTTGTTGTAAGTTAAGGAGCGGAACTGAAGGCCGCCGGCAGACCTCTTTCCGTTTTCGGCTGCAAAGATACGAAAGAAGTGTGCCAAGGTAGGACACTCAATAAAAAAAGTTTGAAAAAAAGTGCCCTCGCGCGCGCGAACCATATTTATAAAGGCCGGCCCTCCCGTTGGCGTGCGGACTTGGCAAAGTGCCCGGCCCTCCTGTCGGCGGGCCGGTCGTCGCTCTCGGCGGACTTGTCGGGCGTGTCGGCGGCCTCGTTTTGGCCATCGTTTGAAAAAAATGAAAAAAGCAGGCCGGCCATGCCGCCGCAGGGGCAGGGTAGGGTAGGGCGCCGTCCGGCAATTCGCACGCTGGCCGCCGAGGCCCCCGTTCCTTCGTACCTTTGCACTCGGAAATCAGCGCTGAACACATTTCCGACCCCCCAACAATTAACAATCATTAACCCCTAAAAAACACAAAAACACCATGATCAAGTACAAAGTAGTAGAGGGCAAGAACCTCAAGACCGGCGCCGCCATCTTCTTCGGCATGGCCGCCCCCGTAAACGTAGTCAAGCTCGAATCCCTGGCCGACGAAATCAGCGGCGAGTGTACCGTAACCGCCCACGACATCCGAGCCGTCATCTCCGCCCTGGAAGAGAAAATCATCCGCCACCTGCAAAACGGCAACAGCGTGCGCCTGGGCCTCCTCGGCAGCTTCTGCCCCACCATCCGCAGTACCGCCGCCCCCAGCCCCGAGCTGTTCACCACCGACAGCATCAAGGCCATCGGCGTACACTTCTCCGAGAGCAGCACCATGCGCTACCACCTCTCGGCCCAGAACCCCGAAGTGCAGTTCCAGCGCATCGACGGAGAATAGCCGTCGCCGCCCCAGGCGGGAGGGAGCCCCCACGGCTTCCTCCCGCTTTTTACAGGGCACGGCACTAAAGCCTGCCTTTTCGTTTGGCCGTGTCGGGGAAAAGTAGTAACTTTGCAGGCGCGAAATTATATACCCCAAACAACATGACGACAGACCTTACGGCGAAGCGGCCCGTCCGCGTGCGCTTCGCACCCAGCCCTACGGGGCCCCTGCACATCGGCGGCGTGCGCACATGCCTCTATAACTACCTGTTTGCCCGCCAGCACGGAGGGCAGCTCATCTTCCGCATCGAGGACACCGACACCCAGCGCTTCGTGCCCGGAGCGGAGGAGTACATTCTGGAGGCTTTCCGCTGGCTCGGCATCGGGTTTGACGAGGGCGTCAGCTTCGGCGGCGACAAGGGACCCTACCGCCAGTCGGAGCGCCGCGACATCTATCGCCGCTACGTCCGGCAGCTCATCGACGAGGGCAAGGCCTACTACGCCTTCGACACCCCCGAGGAGCTCAACCGGAAGCGTGAGGAGGTGCCCAACTTCCAGTACGACGCTTCCACCCGGATGCAGATGCGCAACTCGCTCACCCTGCCCCGCGAGGAGGTGGAGCGCCTCATCCAGGACGGCACGCAATATACGGTGCGCTTCCTCATAGAGCCGGGCGAGGATGTCCATGTGGACGACATCATCCGCGGCGACGTGGTCATCAATTCCAGCATTCTGGACGACAAGGTGCTCTACAAGAGTGCCGACGACCTGCCCACCTATCATCTGGCCAACATAGTGGACGACCACCTGATGGAGGTCAGCCACGTCATACGCGGCGAGGAGTGGCTGCCCTCGGCACCGCTCCACGTGCTGCTCTACCGCGCCTTCGGCTGGCAGGACACCATGCCGCGCTTTGCCCACCTCCCCTTGCTACTCAAGCCCGACGGCAAGGGCAAGCTCTCGAAGCGCGACGGCGACAAGTTCGGATTCCCCGTCTTCCCCCTGCTCTGGCGCGACCCTGCCACGGGCAACATCAGCCGGGGCTACCGCGAGGACGGCTATCTGCCCCAGGCCGTGGTGAACTTCCTGGCCCTGTTGGGCTGGAACCCGGGCACGGACGAGGAACTCCTCTCCATGGAGGAGCTCATCAGCCAGTTCCGGCTGGAAAAGTGCTCGAAGAACGGCGCAAAGTTCGACTTCGTGAAAGGCTGGTGGTTCAATCGCGAATACCTTCTCCGGCAGACCGACCGCGAGCTGGCTCCCAGCTTCCAGGCCGTGCTCAGGGAGCAAGGCATCGAGGCCACCGAGGAGCAGGCCGCCGAGGTCATCGGCCTGATGAAGACCAAGGTCATCGAATACCCCGACCCGCAGAACCCCGCCGCCATGAAGAAGCGCAACGTCAGCTTCGCGGGCGACCTCTGGCCCCTGTGCGACTTTTTCTTCCGTGCACCGCAGACGTTTGACCGTGAAGACAAGTTCATCCGCAAGAACTGGACCGAAACCTCCGCCCGCGAGATGACGGCCCTGGCCGACCGCCTCGAACAGCTGGCCGACTTCAGCGCAGAAGCGCAGAAGCAGGCCATCGACCCCTGGGTGAAGGCCGAAGCCCTGAAGCCGTGGAACGCCTGGCGCATCTGCCTCGTGGGCAAGGGCCAGGGCCCCGACATGTATGCCCTGGCCGCCTTCCTCGGACGCGAGGAGACCGTGCGCCGTATGCGCTTTGCCGTCGAAATGCTCGGATAGGCCGCTGCCCCACAGAAAGCAAGGACAATGTACTACGTATTCATAGCCCTCTACGTCTGCGGTGCCCACGTGGCTGCCTGCTTCTCCAAGAAGGTGCGCACCATGCTTAAAGGACAGATAGCCACTTGGCGCAAGCTGCGGCAGAACATCAGGCCCGACAGCCGCGTCGTATGGTTCCACGCCGCCAGCCTCGGCGAGTTTGAGCAGGGCCGCCCCCTCATGGAGCGCCTGCGCCGCCAGAGGCCCGATGCCTTCATACTGCTCACCTTCTTCAGCCCCTCCGGCTACGAGGTGAGGAAGAACTACGCCGGAGCCGACCTGGTGTGCTACCTGCCCTTCGACACCCACGTGAACGCCTACAGCTTCCTCCACCTCGCCCACCCCGAGGCCGCCTACTTCATCAAGTACGAGTTCTGGAAGAACTATCTGGCAGGCCTGCACAGGCGCGGCACACCCGTCTATAGCGTAAGCAGCATTTTCCGTCCCGGCCAGATCTTTTTCCACTGGTGGAACTTCGGCTATGCCAAGTGCCTGAAGTACATCACCCACTTCTACGTCCAGAACGAGCAGAGCCGCCTCCTCCTGCTCAAGGCCGGCATAGGCGGCGATTGCATCAGCGTGAGCGGCGACACCCGCTTCGACCGCGTGGTCGATATCCAGCGGCAGGCCCGCAGCCTCACCTACGTGGAGCAGTGGAAACGGGCAGAGGAAGGCCCCGTCATGGTGTGCGGCAGCACATGGCCGCCCGACGAGGAACTCATCCTGCCCTACTTCAACGCCCACCCCGAGATGCGCCTCATCCTCGCCCCCCACGTGGTCAGCGAGGAGCACCTCCAGAAGATAGAAGGCCAGACGGAGCGGCCCATAGTGCGCCTGTCGCAATACCTCATGCAGAAGAAAAACGCCGAGGAGCAGGCAGAGGAAGGACCCGCCCTGCCCGACTGCCTCCTCGTCGATAGCTACGGCCTCCTGTCCAGCCTCTACCGCTACGGCCAGGTGGCCTACGTGGGCGGAGGCTTCGGCGTGGGCATACACAACGTGCCCGAGGCCGCCGTCTATGGCGTGCCCGTCATCATAGGACCCAACAACGGCAAGTTCCAGGAGGCGCAGGACCTCATCGCCCTGGGAGGAGCCTTGCAGATTGAAGACGCCGACAGCTTCAGCGCCACCCTCGACCGCCTCATCCGGGACGAAGCCCACCGCCAGAAGGCCGGCCAAGCCGCAGGCCACTACATCCACAGCCGCACCGGTGCCGCCGACATCATAGCCCGCGACACCATGCAGGGATAGCAGGCCCCCGCCCGCCTGCCGGCGGACTGATTTTCACTGTCGGCGGACTGATTTTTCCTGTCGGCGGACTGATTCCGCCTCCTTGGCACGCTTTTTGCTGGCCTCATCGTTGAGCGGAAAAAGTCCCCGCCTTCCCCCCCGCAGCCCATCATACATTATAAATCATACATTAAACATTAACCCCGCAAACCCTATAAACATCTAAAAACTATGCAGCTCAAACCCCTTGCAGACCGCGTGCTCATTGAGCCCGCACCTGCCGAAAAGAAAACAGTAGGCGGCATCATCATCCCCGACACCGCCAAGGAAAAACCCCTCAAGGGCACCGTCATCGCCGTAGGCACCGGCACGAAGGACGAGGCCATGGTCCTGAAAGCAGGCGACCAGGTGCTCTACGGCAAATACGCCGGCACCGAAGTGGAAATCGACGGGCAGAAACTCCTCATCATGCGCCAGAGCGACGTGCTCGGCATCCTGGAATAATTAAGAAACCTCTGGAAAATCTAGAATCTCTAGAATCTCTAGAAAATCCCCCCTAAAACACCCCAAACAACAATGGCAAAAGACATCAAATACAGCGCAGACGCACGCGAACAGCTGCGCAGCGGCGCCGACCAGCTGGCCAACGCCGTCAAGGTAACGCTCGGTCCCAAGGGCCGCAACGTAGTAATCGACAAGAAATACGGCGCACCCCGCATCACCAAGGACGGCGTAAGCGTGGCCAAGGAAATAGAACTCGAAGACCCCTTTGAAAACGCCGGAGCACAGCTCGTCAAGAGCGTAGCCTCCAAGACAGGCGACGATGCCGGCGACGGCACCACCACCGCCACCGTCCTGGCACAGGCCATCCTCGCCGAAGGCATGAAAAACGTAGCCGCAGGAGCCAATCCCCTCGACATCAAGCGCGGCATCGACCAGGCCGTCAAAGCCGTCGTGGAAAGCATCAAGGGCCAGGCCGAGGAAGTGAGCGACAACTACGACAAGATTGAGCAGGTGGCCACCATCTCCGCCAACAACGACCCCGAAATCGGCAAGCTCATCGCCGACGGCATGAAGGCCGTCAGCATCAACGGCGTCATCACCATCGAAGATGCCAAGGGACGCGACACCGTGCTCAAGACGGTGGAGGGTATGCAGTTCGACCGAGGCTACCTCTCCCCCTACTTCGTAACCAATGCCGAGAAGATGCAGTGCGAAATGGAGAACGCCTACGTCCTCATCTACGACAAGAAGATCAGCAACCTCAAGGACTTCCTCCCCATCCTCGAACCCGCCGTACAGACCGGCCGGCCCCTACTCGTCATCGCCGAAGACGTCGATTCCGAAGCCCTCACCACCCTCGTGGTGAACCGCCTCCAGACGCGCCTCAAAATCTGCGCCGTCAAAGCCCCCGGCTTCGGCGACCGCCGCAAGGCCATGCTTGAAGACATCGCCATCCTCACCGGCGGCGTAGTCATCAGCGAAGAAAAAGGCCTCACCCTCGAGCAGGCCACGCTGGAAATGCTGGGTCAGGCTCAGAAGATAACCGTGAGCAAGGAAAACACCACCATCGTCGATGGCAACGGCGACAAGGCCGCCATCGACAACCGCATCGCCCAAATCAAGAGCGAGATAGCCGCCTCCACCTCCTCCTATGACAAGGAAAAACTCCAGGAGCGCCTCGCCAAACTCGCCGGCGGCGTGTGCGTGCTCCAGGTGGGCGCAGCCTCCGAGACCGAGCAGAAAGAAAAGAAGGACCGCTGCGACGACGCCCTCTGCGCCACACGGGCAGCCATCGAGGAAGGCATCGTAACCGGCGGCGGCGTGGCCTACATCCGAGCCCAGCAGGCCCTCGCAGGCCTCACCGGCCAGAATGCCGACGAAACCACCGGCATCAACATCATACGCCGCGCCATCGAGGAGCCCCTCCGCCAGATTTGCCTCAATGCAGGCGAGGAGGGAGCCGTCATCGTAAACAAGGTGCGCGAACTCCAGGGCAACAACGGCTACAACGCCAAGACCGGCACCTTCTGCGACCTCCGAGCCGCCGGCGTCGTAGATCCCGCCAAGGTAACCCGCGTAGCCCTCGAAAATGCCGCCTCCGTGGCCGGCATGTTCCTCACCACCGAGTGCGTCATCTGCGACAAGCCCGCACCCGAACCTGCCATGCCCGCCGGCGCCCCCGGCATGGGCGGCATGGGCGGCATGATGTAAGCCCGCGCGGCATAAATCCCCAGCCCGTATTTCCCCGTCCGCGCCACGCAGGACGTGGAACAGCGAAAGGCAGAGCTTCGGCCCTGCCTTTTTTCGTACCAGGAGGCACGCGCCCCTTGCAGGGCGCTTCATCCTGCCGTATGGGCCGTGAAAAGCAGAGTACAGGGTGCTTCCTACGCGCGTATAGACTAATAATGAGCGAAAAGCCGGAAGAGCGAAGCAAAAAGCAGGAAAAACCCCGATTTGTAAAGTCGGGCTGAAAATTCAGGAGGGGAAACAGCCGTTTTTCCCTCCTGAAAATTTTGTATCTCCCCTGAAATTTGTAAATTTGCCCCGTCAAATTGATTTTTTTAACTTAAAAACTGTTTCATCCCATGAAATCATTCTTCAAACTCATGGCCTTGGCAGGCAGCCTCGCCCTGTGCGGCTGCTCAGGCGACGAGGTGAACGAACTCAGTCCGAGTTCCGATGCAAACATCAACCCCGCCGCCGATGTCAGCTCCGGCGTGGAGTGTACGGCTCAGTTCACACCGAACTACTGCTACATTTGGGACATCAACCATCTGAACGGCAGCATCATCGAACTTGAGGACAACACCCCCGTCAAAGCCTACGACACCCGCCACATCTTCAACTTCAGCCAGCAGGCCCAGGCCGACGGCACATCCGCACTCGTGGCCAATCTCCAGCCCGGCGTGAAGCTGTCCGACATCCTGACAGACGAAGTGGTCATCACCTCACAGGCCGACGAAAAGCAGCAGCAGGTCATCGCCCTCATCCTCCGCTATGAATACGACGACGCCCAGTACACCCGAGCCAGCACCCCTATCGATCGCTTCTCCGAATACTTCTCGTATGCCTACCATCTCTGGGGCGATGTGGGCAACACCTCCGCACACCCCGTGCTCAAGGCCAAAATGCTCAGTGCCGACCAACTGGTGAACTACACCGTAACGCCCTCCAGCCAGTACTATCAGACCACCGGCTCATCCATACAGCAAACCACCGAAAAGCACTCCTACAACTTCGGCCTGAGCGGCAGCGGAATGGTGAAGGGCTTCCTTCTCGGAGGCTCACTGAGCGGCTCAGTAACCAAGGAGCAGAAAGAGCGCGACGAGTATGAGTACATCATGGCCACCAAAGAGTACATCGCAGCCTCCGCCACGCTCAACACCCTCAAGATGGCCGACAAATACAAAGACGTGAAAGTGCTCCTCGACTCCACCGCCAACAACGTCCTCAACAACACCAATAGCACGGCCTACAAGATGTTCGGCAACGACACCACAGGCATCTACAACCTTCTGGACTACTACGGCAGCCATCTGGTAACCGGGGGCACCTTCGGAGCCGACTTCGTATTCCTCTACTCCCGCAAGCGGGCCGTAACCGAACACTCCGTGGAATGGCAGCTGGCCGCCACCGTAAATCTCGCACGCAAGGGCGGTACGACGGCCCAGTCCGACACCATCAAAGCAGGCGAAGCTGCAGCAATCAAAGCCCTTGCCAAGGCCGGCATCACGCCAGAAATAAAAGGTGCTAAAACTACAACACCGGCCGATGCAAAGGCCACCTTCGGCACCACCCAGGCCTTCAGCGACTACTGCGAATCCACCGAGTCGCACACCTACTTCAAGACCTTGGGCGGCAACTCCAACGAAATCTCAGGCAGTAAATACGAGGATTTCAAAGCCACTGATGACCCAGACAAGTGGTGGCTCATCAACTACAACTTCACCATCAACGGAAACAAGAATGTCGCACAGTTCATCCCCATCTATGAACTCTGCACCAATCCCACGCGCAAGGCAGCCCTCAAAAAGGCCCTCACGCCCGTCCATGATGCCGCCCTCGGCATAGACATCTGTCCCTACTTCAAGTCCCGCCACTGCGCAGTCAGGCAGGCAGCGAAGAAATCGCCCATCGTCATAGCCGACTTCCAGCCCCTCTACCAGAGGTTCGACGGCAAGAACACCCACTATCACGCTCCGGGCCAGCCGCGCCCCAAAGTCATGCTCGGACCCGACAACAAGAAGCGCACCTACTACCCCCTGATGACCAATCCCCTCATCTATCAAGGCCAAGACGCGGGCTATGCCTTCTCGCCGTGGTATAACGAATACACCAGCGGAGCCACGCGTGTGGACTGCAACATGCTCTACTACTATGCCCTCGACTATGCCGACCAGTGCCACGGCTTCACCGACATAGGCTGCTACTATCCCGACGAAGCGCCCAGAGGATGGGTGAAGCGCGGACATAGAACCGACCTGAACACCACCTTCAGCAAAGAAAAGTACATCTACGCCCAGCTGGCCGGCTACGACACCGACCCCAAAGAAAAAGTAAAGGGCATAGGCGTATATGCCGAGAAGCAGAAAGCTGGTCTGGCATCAATCATAACTGGGCGCAATTTTGGTGACCTTCCCATCGCCTCGACGGGCGGCACAGAGTATGCGCGGCCCTTCGGCATCAAAGAGGGTGATTATTTCAGGAAGTATTGGGTACCGGTGCCGTATAACAAGAGCACCCACAAGCCCCGCGTACTCTTCATGAGCCGAGGCTACCAGTCGCAATATATGTGGCTGGGCACCACCAAGAAAGACATAGAGAAACGCTGCACCTACGAGTACGACCCCGTTACGGGCGAGATGCTCGAACCGCAGATATGCCACCCACTGCCATGGTAACCCAATAAAGCACACCACTATGAAAAAGATAATCACAGCCCTGCTCCTCCTGCTCATCGTCATGCCTGCCGCAGGACAGGCCGCCCGGCCCCGGTCGAGCCTTACCGCCGCCATCGTGGCCAAGAAAACCGCCGACTTCCGCCGCAAGGCCAAGAAGCACGAAACGGCCCGACGGCAGCAGAACGTCGTGGTCGAACACCTCGACAGCACCTATGAATACGCCTACGGCCAGCTCATTCAAAAGACGCTCTACAGCCGCAACGCCGAAGGCTTCGCCCTCATCGAGGACACCTACGGCTGCACCGACGAAGGGCACTTCAAGCAGCAGCGCACCGCCACCCGCGTAGAGCCCGACGGCACCTACGCCACCTACACCTCCCTGCCCGACGAGGCCGGAGCGTGGCAGTTCGCCTTCCGCACCGTCGTCCACGACGGCACCTACGAGCGCACCGACATCTACGCCGACGGCCGGTGGCAGCTCTTCACCGACACCAAGGTGAGCTACGACGCCCAGGGCCGCATCACCGAGGAGGAAAGCATCGAGACCTTGGGCGGCGAGGCACGCACCGCAGCCCGCACCGTAAATACCTACAATGCCGACGGCACACTGATGAGCAGCATCTTCACCGAATACGAAGAGGACGGCACCACCTACACCGCCACCACCACCTATGCCTACAGCAACACGAACCCCCGCAAGCTGGCCACCACCGTGGACAGCGAGGGCGACACACTCGTGGAGCAGTACAACCAGCTGGGCGACACCGCAGAATATCGCGCCCTGGAGGACGGGCAGCTGCGCTACATCGAAAAATCCTACAACGACAAGGGCATAGCCTACAGCGAATACATCAGCTACGACGGCGAGGGCCGGATATGGTCCGCCATGAAGTATGCCGTGGAAGCAGCCGGCGATGCCGCCACCTACACCAGTTGGGAGTACGACACCGCCACCGGCCAGTACAAGCCCGCCACCCGCCAGGCAGAACTGCCCGAAGGCACCTACGACTACATCTACGCCGATGACGTATGGCAGGCCAGCCACTCCGTGGTTTACACCAGCGACGACCGCGGCAACCTCATCCGCGAAACCAGCTATGACTACGGCTACGACGAGACCTACGAGACGGCCCGCAAAGTTTACTTCTACGACTACGCCCCCGCCGGCATCGACGCCCAGCGCACAGGCACCGCCGCCTCCACCGCCCGCTACGACCTGCAAGGCCGCCGCACCGGCGCCGCCGCCCGCGGACTGATGATTCAGCAGGGCCGCAAGCTGCTCGTGAAATAAAGCCCCCCTAACTTCCCCCTTGGGGGGGACTTTCCTAAAATACAGGCTCGTGCGCACGGGAGTATAGACTCGTGCGCACGCGTGTATATATTAATAATGAGCATCGGGCAAACCAGATAAACGCGGAAACCCGGGAAACAACGCTCGTACTATAGTTTTCTGTAAACAACTGCTTGATAAGATATTACGGAGGAAACCAAGCCGTTTAATCAAGTACTTGAAAGCGGAAACTGCCGTATGGAACCGTCAAAACGGCAGGCAGGAACAGGAAAAACGCGAAAGCACCTGCCGAAAATTTGGCCTTTGGCCGTGTTTTCCATAACTTTGCCGCCGAAACCTAAAACCTAATGACAATGAAACGACAGTTACTCTTCGTCTGCGCCCTCGCCGCCTCCTTGTGGCTGAGCGCCAATCCCGTGAGCATAGGCCAGGCCCGGAAAAGGGCCGAAAGTTTCATGCGCCGCACCTCTGGCCTGACCATGGCCAAGCCCGATGCCGCCACCTTCCACGCGAGGGAGGCCGCGGACTGCAAGCCCTACTACGTGTTCAACCTTACCGGCGGAAGGGGCTACGTCATCGCCAGCGGCGACGACCGCCTGCCCGCCGTGGTGGGCTACAGCACCGAAGGCTCGTGGCCGGAAAAGGAAAGCGACGTGCCCGATGCACTGAAAGCCATGCTCAGGGGCTACGGAGCCTATGTGGAGGCCGTACAAAACGGAAAAGCGGAGGCTCCCGCACCCGTCAGGGACGAGAGCCCCAAAGCGGTTGTAGGGCCGCTGCTCACTACAAAGTGGGCACAGAGCTTTCCTTACAACAAGTATGCGCCCGCGTGCTGCGACACCGCCTCGGTGTTCTGCAAGGACGATTCCTACGCCTGCCGCTACCCCATAGGATGCGCCGCAGTAGCTCTGGGCCAAATCATGAACTATTGGAGCGACAAGGGCGGGCCGCAGCATCCGCAGGACAGATACACGAGCGTAAGCTGGGCCACCGATGAGGGGACGCACACCGAGGTGATGCACCTCTCCCCCGCCACCGCCTACGACTACGCCGGCATACCCCGCACCATAGCCCACACGCCCGAACTCTCCCGCATGGGACAAGCCGAATGGGAAGCAGGCTCCGAGGCCGTAGGCGTGCTGCTGCGCGATGTGGCCTATGCGCTCAACATGTACTGGACACCCTCTGGCGGAGGAGGCGCCAATTCCCTCGCAGGCGAGGGCGCTGCCGTGTCGGGCATGGGCATGTCCTACGAGGCCCGCACCTTCCAATCCAGCTTTTTCGACGGCAAGCTGGAAAACCCAGAGTGGTGGCGGCTCATACAGGAAGACCTCGACAACGGCCGCCCGATATACTGCGGCGGAAGCGACAAGGGCAACCCTATGGCCGGCCACGCTTTCGTGTTCGACGGCTACGACACCAACCGCTTCGTGCATGTGAACTGGGGATGGGGCGGAAAGTGCGACAACTGGTTTGACCATCGCTTCCTCCAAACCAGCATGTACGACACCGATACCGACCACGGCTACGACTTTGCCTCCAACAACGCCATGATACACAATCTCCACCCACGCGCGGCAGGCGAAGTGCAGGTGCTTTCACCCGAGAAATTCGCCATAGGCTCACTGGCCGCGGGAGCCCCGCCGTGTGATGCGGGCTTCGGCATTCAGGGCCGAAGCGACAATAACTACACCATCGAGCCCATTGTATGCCAGGGCGCCACAGGCCTGGACTTCGACTACGCCCTCGTGCTGGCCGATTCCGCCATGCGCCCCATCAGGATTTTCGAGCAGCGCGAAAGGCAAATCTCTGCCCTCGTGAAGGACACCGCTACCCTATCGCCCAGCAGGCCCCTCGCAGGACAAGCCACCATCTTCGACGGCACCATGCCCGACGGCATATACTGTGTCTATCCCCTGATGCGCGGACGCTATCAGGGACAAAGCACCGAATGGTTCCGCCCCATAGTGGCCGGCCATCCCGACGGTGCAGTGCGCCTGCGCCTGAAGGGCAACGAGGTAATCTCCTTCCCCGAAGAGTACGACAAGTATTGGCACGAGCCCACCTTCACGGAGAATAAGCCAGGACTGTTCGTAAGTCTGCACACCTTCTTCAACGGCAATCCGAAGGCGCTCCAGCCCGACAGCATCTACAACGTAACCGTGCTGATAGACTTGTCCGTAGGCAGCGACCTCGTACCCACCCGACCCGATGCCGACCGCCGCTTCCTCGTGTCCATACTCAGCAGCGACGGCGAAACTGTCAGCCAGAAAGAGCAGGTTGTTGCCACCAGCGTGGTGGACGACGTTATGGATTACTGCATGGATAGCTCCTACATTTCCAGCTCATTCAGCGCCGACTTCAGCCTGCCGGAAGGCTCCTACACGTTCAGGGTGGAGGACGAGATACTGGGCCTCCTCTACGACACGCCCATGCAGGTGCTGCCTGCCGCCGAAGGCATAAGCTCCGCACCCTCGGCACCGCAAGCCCCCTCCGTGGCCTACACCTTGCAGGGCCGCCGCGCCGGCGACGGGGAACTGCCCCGCCTGCTCATCCAAGGCGGAAAGAAGCTGATTGTGAAATAAAGCCCCCCTAACTCCCCCCTTTGGGGGGACTTTCCTAAAATACAGGCTCGTGCGCACGGGAGTATAGACTCGTGCGCACGAGCCTATATACTAATAATGAGCATCGGGCAAACCAGGCAAACGCGGAAACCCGGGAAACAACGCTCGTACTATAGTTTTCTGTAAAATAGTGTAGGATAGAGAGTTATAAAGGAAACCAGAGCGTTATTTGCAGTACTTCAAGTGTAACTTTGAAAGCTTAGAATTGTCAATTTCGGTTGTCAAAATTAAAAAATAGGCAGAAAAACAAGAAATAATTTGGAGCGTGTGAGCAGAAGCCGTACTTTTGCAGTGCGAAAACCAAAAAACACAATCTCTGGCCAAGGCGGCGGTGCCGACTGTGAAAGCCAAACGCCGACTTGAACGCAAACCAACCAACCAATCTCCAACCCTTAAAATCTTACAACTATGAAACCGTTTGCAAAACTTATGATGGCCGTGGGAATCCTTTCCCTGTGCAGTTGCTCCGACGATGAGCTGAGTGAACTCAACTTCCGCTCCGACGACAGCCAGAACGTAGAAAGCACGACGGCATTCACCCCGTCCTACTGCTACATCTGGGACATCAACCATCTGGACGGCCAGAAACTCGCCCTCACCGGCCGCACGCCCGTGAAGGCCACCGACAGCAAGGGACTGTTCCGCTTCGAACAGCGACGCATGGACGACGGCAGCATGGCTCTGGTGGCCCTGCTGAATCCCGGTGCCGAACTCAATCATGCCGTGGCCGACGAAGTCGTCATCACGTCCCAATCCAATCCCGAGGAGAAGCAGACCATCACCCTCGTCCTGCGCGATGAGGCCGCAGCCGACGCAGCCGCTGCCACCCGTGGCGAGATTCAGCCCGAGGATCGCTTCGCCGAGTACTTCTCCCACGCCTACCAGCTCTGGGGCGACGTGGGCTACACGCCCGCACACCCCGTGCTCAAAGCCGATTTGCTGAAGGCAGACGCACTGGTGGACTACACGCTGGCTCCCTCCTATAGCTACAAGCAGACCACCCGCTCATCCATCTCGGAAGTCGCTACGACGCACGCCTCAAAGTTCGGCCTGAGCTTCACCGGCCTCAAGCCCATGAGAAACACGCCGCTGGCACTGCTACCTCAAGCCTGCGTCAAGTATTTCGACGACTTCAACATAGGCGGCTCCTTCACCAAGAGCACCACGAAGAAGCAGCGCGACCGCGACGAATACGAGTACGTGAGGGGCACCAAGGAGTACATCGCCGCCTCGGCAAACCTCAACACCGACAAGATGGAAAGGCTGTATCCCGACAACTACATCACCCTCATCGACGAAACCTTCAACGATGTACTGAACAACCCCGACAGCAAGCTCTACAATAAGTACGGCAACGACACCACGGGCATCTACAACCTGCTGGACTACTACGGCAGCTACATCACCACCGGCGGCACCTTCGGAGCCTCCTTCGAGTATCTCTACTCCCGCAAGCGGGCCGTAACCGAGCTATCCGTCGAAGAGCAGCTCTGCATGGAACTCTCGGCTGAGAGGGTGAAAGAACGCAAAATCAATCTGGACACCCTTAAAAAGATGGCAAGTAACGACCGCTTCGGCCAGATGCTTTCAGCCCTCAACGAAGCCGGCATCAAGCCCACGTGCAATTGGGAAAGTAAGGGCGGAAAGGCAGTGGATCCCTTCACCGGCAAAATTTCCTACGAAAAGACGGACGACATCAGCGAATACAGCGAAAGCACAGAAAGCAATCTTGAGGTAATCCTCCACGGAGGCAACTGCAACACCATCGGCGAGAAATACGGCGACTTCAACGCAGGCAACAACCCCGAAAAGTGGTGGGTTGTGGACTACAACTTCAAAATCAACGGCAATGAGCTGCCCGCGAATTTCCTTCCCATCTATGCACTCTGCAAAGAGGAGATCCGTAAGGCAGCCCTCATAGAGGCCCTCACGCCCGTGGAAGACCCCGAGACCGGACTTAAACTCAGTCCCTACGTCAAGACCCGCCACTGCCCCCTCGCAGCGAAGCCCAAGAAGAGCCGCATCGTATTGGCCGACTTCCGGGCCTGCTACCTCGACGAATCACTCGGCAAGCGCCCGAAAGGCTACCCCAAGTGCAAGATAATGGAAGGTCCCGACGGAAAGAAGCGCACCTACTACTGCCTCGCCGCCAACAGCATCAGCAACGAAATCCCCAACAGGCAGCCCTTCGCCATTGATATACACGAATACGTAGGAGTAGCCAAAGCGAATCAAGCCATGCTGTTCTACTACGCTTTTGACTATGCCGACCAGTGCGAGGGATTCACTGAAATCGACTGCATGTCTTCTATCAGCGGCGATTGGATATTGAGAGGCGACCGCACCGACAAGGGCCTGAAACATTGCGCTTCCCACGAAAAGTACGTCTGCATAAAGCCTGCCAAGCCCAATACGCCCGAATCGGAGAAAATCACCGGCGTAGCCGTATGGAGCGAAGACCGAGGCTGGCCCATCAGCTCCACCGCCGGCACCACCCCCGATGACAAAGGCTTCTATGGCACCTACTGGCATGAGATTAACTACAACAAGAGCGACCACAAGAAGAAGGCTCTGGTCATGATTGGTGGAATATTCCAACCCTGCTACCTCTGGCTGGAGAGCACGAAGGCTGATTTGAATCTGCGCTGCACCTTCGAGTACGACGAGAACGGCAATGAGCTGCGTCCGGAAATCAAAATGCCCGACACCTGGCAGTAAGCCAAGCCAGGCGCCGAATACCCTACAGCATTGAACACACAGGCCCGGCACCGGCCGCAGGAACTTGCGCCAACGCCTGAATCACCGGCACCGGCATTCTCCCCGCCCGACGGAACAACTTCCGCTTCGGGCGGGGATTTTCCGTGGGCCGCACGAGCCTTCGGCCCGGCGTATAGGGAAGTGCGCACGGGAGTATAGGGTGCTTCGCACGCGCGTATAGAGTAAAATGGTAAAGTCAAGTGAATAGTTGAAAGTAGAAAGTACACAGGCGGTCTCCCTTGGGCAAAAAAACGGTGGCTGCCGGTCGATTTCGGAAATTTATCCGTAACTTTGCACTCGCAAGGCCGCCTTTGGCGGACGCGGCCCGGCGGAAGGGATTCACGGCCAAGCCGAGCCCCCTTTTCCGCCGACCTTCCGCTCCCTGCTTCGTGCGAAGAAGCACTCGCAAGGCCGCCTTTGGCGGACGCGGCCCGGCGGAAGGGATTCACGGTCAAGCCAAGCCCCCTTTTCCGCCGACCTTCCGCTCCCTGCTTCGTGCGAAGAAGCACTCGCAAGGCCGCCTTTGGCGGACGCTCTTATATACTATACTGCCCATGACCTTCAAAGAACTTTGTGAAAGCCGCTATTCCGTGCGCGGCTACACTGCCGAGGCCGTAAGCCCCGACCAACTCGCCTACATTCTGGAGTGCGCCCGACTGGCTCCCTCCGCCGTGAACCGTCAGCCCTGGCACTTCCATGTGGTCAGTTCCGCCGAGGGCCGAGCCGCCCTCCAGAGCTGTTACGACCGCCCGTGGTTCCGCACCGCACCCCTCTATATCGTGTGCTGCATCCGCCACGGCCAGGCATGGGTGCGCCCTGCCGACGGCAAGGGCCACGGCGACATAGACATTGCCATTGCTACGGAGCACATCTGCCTGGCCGCCGCTGAACAGGGCTTGGGCACCTGCTGGGTGTGCAACTTCGACGCCCGCCGCTGCTGCGAGCTGCTCCACCTGCCCGAGAACGAGGAGCCCGCCGTACTCATCCCCCTCGGCCATCCCGACCCTGCCGCCCACAAAGCCAAGCAACGTAAGGCCATAGAAGAAATTGTGACGCGCAGATGAAACGCTTTTTTATCATTCTCTGTTTTATAGGTGTGAGCTTTGCCATTGGCTATGGCATAGGAATTGGCTTGGAACATCTGACGGGAGACATCTCTATCGGCGGATGGGAAATGGTGGGCCTGCTTGTCTGTGGCGTTGTGGCTGTGGTGCTGGCTTTTATCGTCCATACATTCATTCACGAGTTCGGCCACATGCTTTTCGGCTTGCTTACGGGTTATAGTTTTCTGTCGTTCCGTCTGTTCAATGTGGTGTTGCAACGCGAGGATGATGGCTTCCATTGGAAACGCTTTAATATAAACGGCACCGTTGGTCAGTGCTTGATGATTCCGCCCGGAGAGAAACAGCCACCTTATTTTTGGTATAATGCCGGCGGCGTTCTGATGAACCTGTTGAAAGTCGTTGGTTGCATTGTTGCGCTTTGCCTTTTCCCGCTGTCGCAATGGATGACAGTCCTATGTATAGGCTTTATAGTCATTGGCTTGTGGATGATAATCCTAAATGGCATCCCTATGGTCGTAAGCGGATTGCCTAACGATGGAAAGAATATACTTATCCTTTGGCGTCATCCCGAGCAAAGAAACTATTTCAAGGCTATGCTCTCCGTAATGGGTGAGCAAAGTAGAGGACGCCGCTTGAAGGAAATGCCGCGGGAATGGTTCCACTCTGAGCCTGTAACGCCAGCATCATCGGTGATGCAACTGTCCGCCCGCAACCTTTATTATTATCATCTGATGGATGAGCTTCGCCTTGACGAGGCTCGAGAAGTGGCGGAAGAAATCGGGAAAATAGGCGACGGACTTCCTATGCTGTTTCGTATGGAGATAAATTGCGATCGTCTGCTCTTGGAACTCGCCACGCTCAACCGTTGCGAGGTGGTGGGGCGTCTCTGGAATGAACGGCTTCAACAATATGTCAAGGCTGCGCGCAAGTACGCCCCTTTGAAGTGTGCCGTGCTCTTTGCCTACGAATACATCAATAATCAAAACCCTGAGGCGGCGGCTCCATATTACGAAGAGGTCAAGACGCGTCAAAACGACTATGCCCAGCCCGGCGAGGCCCTTACGGCTCTGGCCGTTATGGATTATATCAAGGGGTGTTCTATTAATTACTAAAATCAATACTCTACAAAAGAAATACTCCCAATGACTATCCGTCCTACAACTCCCGCCGACCTGCCCCGTCTGCACGACATCTTCGCCATTGCCCGCCGCTTTATGGCAGCCACGGGTAATCCGCACCAATGGGTGGAGGGCTATCCGCGTGAGGCCTTCCTGCTGGATGATATTCAGCGTGGCGACAGTTTCGTGTGCTGCGAGGACGAAAAGGTGGTAGGCACCTTCGTCCTGCGGGGTGGGGAAGATCCTACCTATAATATTATATATGCGGGCGCGTGGCCCCATAGCCGCCCCTACGCCACCATTCACCGCATCGCCAGTAGCGGAGAGGCGAAGGGCGTGCTTGCCGCCGCAGTGGCTTTCGCCCTTACCCGTTACGACACCCTGCGTATAGACACCCACCGCGACAACAGCGTGATGCAGCGCCTCGTCCAGAAGGCCGGCTTCAAGTATTGCGGCATCATTCATTGCTGGAACGGCGACGAGCGCCTGGCCTATCAGTACCAGTAAGCCTCATCCCGTCAACAATCCGCTTGGCGACGCAAGAACTCTCAACTAAAATTATGTACAACATGCAATAACTCTGATGAACCTCGCCTATGGCGGTATCAGCGCCATGCCCATCAATATCCTCGTCAGGGAGGAGAATTTGGAAGGGGCGCTGGAACTTGTCAAGGGCGATAGCACCGAAGACTAATTCATGAAGAAAAAAAGAAAAATCCTCGTTGGCGGCTTGTTGGCCGTCGTATGTTGTATGCTTCTTGCCGTCGTCGGCGGAGCGTTCTATATGCTCGACTATTCGCTCAACCCCGCTGGCAAGGAACAGCGCGACGCGGAGTCGATGGACTACCTGCGTGAGAACTACGACGGCGTGGCCGAGTGGGTGGACAGTATGCGGGCGGCGGGTGCCCTGCTCGACACCTTCATCGTCAGCGATAAGGGCCTGCGACTCCACGCCCTCTATGCGTCCTGCGACTCTGCACAGGGCACCGCCGTACTCGTACACGGCTACACCGACAACGCCCTGCGCATGATGATGCTCGGCAAGGTCTATCACGACTCCCTCCGCTTCAACATTCTCGCCCCCGACCATGAGCGCCACGGCCGCAGCGAGGGACGCGCCATACAGATGGGATGGCTCGACCGCCTCAACGTTGAGCGCTGGATAAGCGTGGCCGACAGCCTCTGGCCTGCCGCTCCCGTCTATCTCCACGGCATTTCCATGGGCGGCGCCACCGTGATGATGTGCTCCGGCGACAGTCTTCCGCCCTCCGTCTGCGGCATCATCGAGGATTGCGGCTACACCTCCGTGTGGGATGAGTTCGCCGGCGAGATTCGCAAGCAGTTCCATCTGCCGCCCCACCCCCTGATGGACGTTGCCTCCCTCCTCTGTCAGTGGCGCTACGGCTGGAATTTCCGCGAAGCCTCCGCCCTGGAGCAGGTGCGCCGCTCTGCGCTCCCCATGCTCTTTATCCACGGCGACGCCGACACCTTCGTGCCCACCGCCATGGCCCGTCCGCTCTACGAGGCCAAGACCAGGGGCTACAAGCGCCTCTGGCTTGCCCCCGGCTCCGCCCACGCCCGAGCCTTCCGCGACCATCCGCAGGCTTACTTTAAGGAAATGAGGGATTTCATCAGCGCTACCAAGCCGTAGCCCTCGCTCACGGCAGCGTCTGCCGCCTTCTCGCCGGCTTTTCTGCTCCTTAGCCTCATCGGAAGCGCCCGGACATCCGCTTCCAAAGGCAGCTGCGCCTTCGCAAAAGCAACCAGACACTCCAACTCCATAATGACACGCATACAACTCCTTTTTCCCCTCCTCCTCACCTCACTCTGCGCACAAGCCCGGCCGTCCGGCCCCGGCGTGGCGGAGCCCGACACCTGCGCCCACCTGAGCGAGGTGGTCGTAACCGGCGTTACGGGCAGCACGCGGGCCCGCGAGAGCGCAGCCCCCATCACGGTAATCTCCCCCGCCGAGCTACGCACCCACCAGAGCGTAGGCATAGTGGATGCCATCAGCCGGCAGCCCGGCGTCAGCCAGATAACCACGGGCAGCGGCATCAGCAAGCCCGTGATTCGCGGCCTGGGCTACAACCGCGTGCTGGTGGTCAATGACGGCGTGCGGCAGGAGGGGCAGCAATGGGGCGACGAGCACGGCATAGAGGCCGACGGGCAGGCCGTCCATTCCGTGGAAATACTCAAAGGACCCGCCTCCCTGATGTACGGCTCCGACGCGATGGCCGGCGTCATCATACTGCACGATGCGCCCGTCATGCCCGAGGGCCGGATGCACGCCGAGGCCGCCACCGACTGTCAGACCAACAACGGCCTCCTGGCCTACTCCCTCAACTTCCGGGGCCGCCGGAAGGGCATCGTCTGGAACGGACGCTGGAGCCAGAAGTGGGCCCACGACTACAAAGCCCCGCTGGACGGCTACTTGCCCGGCACCCGCTTCCGCGACCGCGCCCTATCCGCCATGCTCGGCCTCAACAAGGAATGGGGATTCTCCCACCTCAAATTCTCCTACTACCACCTCACGCCCGGCATCACCGAGATTGAGGACAGCTACACCCCCGGTTCAGCCTCCTACACCACGCTGGCCCCCTTCCAGCAGGTGCGCCACTTCAAGGCCGTGCTGGACAACTCCTTCACCCTGGGCGAAGGCTTCCTCAAGCTCCTCCTGGGCTACCAGCAAAACCGCCGCCAGGAATACGAGGAGGCCCAGGAGTGCGGCCTCGACTTCCGCCTCCACACCCTCAGCTACGACCTCCGCTACGTGGCCCCCCAGTCAGGCGGATGGAAGGCCAACGTAGGCCTCGGCGGCATGTACCAGCGGAGCGACAACCTCGGCACGGAGTTTCTCATACCCGCCTACAACCTCTTCGACATCGGCCTGTTCGCCACCCTTAGCCGCAGTTTCTTCGACCGTCTTCACCTCAGCGGCGGACTGCGCTACGACCACCGCCGCCTCCACTCACACAGCCTTGCCACCGACGGGCAGGAGCGTTTCAACGCCTTCAGCCGGCGCTTCTCCGCCCTCTCGGGCAGCCTCGGCGCCATCTATAACATCAGCCCCAGCCTCGACCTGAAAGCCAACATCGCCCACGGCTTCCGAGCACCCAACATCAGCGAACTGGCCAGCAACGGCCCCCACGAAGGCACCTTCCGCTACGAAAGCGGGCAGCAGGGCCTCCGAGCCGAACACAGCTGGCAGTTCGACCTCGGCCTGGACTACGCCTCCAAGCACTTCTCCGCCGCCCTCTCGCTCTTCGCCAACCGCATAGGCCACTACATCTACCTCCGGCGCGACGGCACCGTGCCCTACGCCGAAGAAGGCGAGGACCCCGTCCTCATGCCCCACTACCGCTTCACCGCAGCCGACGCCCGCATCATCGGCGGCGAGGCCCGCATCATACTCCACTTCCTCCGCCACCTCCACTTCGAGAACAACTTCTCACTCTCCGACGCCCGCCTCATCGGGGGCGGCTGCCTGCCCTTCACGCCCCCCGCCCGCTGGCTCGCCACCCTCCACTACGACATACCCCTCCGGTCCGCCACGGTGCGCGGCCTCTTTGCCGAAGTGGAAGCCGACACCCACTTCCGCCAGTCCCATATCATGGCCGAAGGCGACACCGAGACCCCCACGCCCTCCTATACGCTCCTGAACATCTCACTCGGCACCGACGTCTTCCTGCGCTCCGGACGGAAGCTGCTCACCGTAGGGCTCACCGCCGCCAACCTGACAGCCAAGGCCTACCAGGCCCACCTCAGCCGCCTGAAATACGCCGACACATTCGCCCTCACAGGCCGGCTCGGCCTCAACAACATGGGGCGCAACATCGGCCTCAGGCTCCTCTTCCCCCTCGACTTCTGAAACCCTAAACACTTAAAGCGATGAAAAAAACAATTGCCCTGGCCCTCCTCATGCTCTCTGCTTCAGTCTTCACCAGAGCCCAGCAGAGGCACGTTGTCGTAGAAGAATTCACAGGTACCCAGTGCGGCTGGTGCGTGGCCGGCTGGGTGCTTCTTGAGCATCTCAGGGCCGAGCGCCCCGAAACGTGCATCCCCATCTCCCTCCATAAGTACAATCTCAACGACCCCATGTACCTCAGGGCCTATCCCCCAGCCGACGGCGTGCCCAGCTATCCCGACTGGAACTTCAACCGAGGCCCGCTGGCAGAGCCCGGCGTCGGCGAAGTGGGCCTCCAGAAAGCCCTCGCCGCCATCGACAGCATAGCCGCCATGCCCGCAGAGGCATGGGTCAGCAGTCTTACCGCCACTTTCACCGGTGAGGCGGACAATGCCGTCGCCCTCGCCGCCACCGTCGATTTCCGGCAAGAGGGCGACTACGAGGTGGCCTTCGTCATCACCGCCGACTCGCTGCAAGGAACCTCCGCCCTGTGGAGGCAGAGCAACTACATCGCCCACTGGAGCATCGAAACGGCCGGAGCTGAGAACGACCCCATTCTGGCCCAATTCTGCGAGGGCGAGCGCTATGGCTCCGACCCCACCAGCATCTACTACAACGACGTGGCCGTGGCCACATCCTACGACAATGCCGCCCTCAACCTCGCCCCCTCCCTCGCCCACGGCCTGCCCAAGGAGCCGCAGACCTGCCAATACACCGTCGCCCTGCCCCAGGGCACACCCCTCGCCGCCGCACTCCGAAAGGACCTCCTTCACGCCGTGGCCCTCATCACGGACCGCAGTACGGGCCGCATCGTAAACGCCCTCAGCGTGCCCGTGGCCGGTGCCCCCGCAGGCCTGGCAGACCCCGTCAGCCAGTGCGCCGCATCCTCCGCCGCCTACACCCTCGACGGCCGTCCGGCCTCTGCCCGCCATTCAGGCCTCAATATCATCGCCACGCCCGACGGCGTAAAGAAAAAGACATTCCGGCGGCAATGAGCCGTCCGCAGCGTCCATCCCGCCACGGGGCTTGCCGCACCTGCCGGCAGGCCCCGTTTTTTGAGGTATGGCCGTCCGCCCGCACTGTCGGCGGACTACGGCGCACCGTCGGCGGCTTGGGGCCGCCTAAACCATAAAGAAAGAAAAACGCACCCACTGCCGCCGGCCCTCCACCGCCGGCCACAGGACACGAAAAAAAGGCTGTCGGAAAGACAGCCTTTGTACACTCTCAGGGGTTCGAACCCTGGACCCACTGATTAAGAGTCAGTTGCTCTACCAACTGAGCTAAGAGTGCATATCGGGAGGGCGGTTCCTCCCGTTTGCGAGTGCAAAAGTACGGAGAATTGCTGAAATGGCCAAGAGTTTTGGACTTTTTTTTGCAAAAACCCCTAAAAATCTCCGTTTTCGGAGCCAAAATGACGGCCAAACGCGATAAAAATTGTAAATTTGCACGGGTGTATGCGGTAATCGGCCTTAGCCGCCACCCCTCCCCGACACAAAGCCCACAGACCGGCCACCTGACCCAACCCAACTATCCGACAATGAAAAGACACCTCCTGCTCCTGCCCCTTGTGGCGCTCAGCCTCGCCTCGTGCTATGAGGACGGCTACGACCTGCGCGACGTGGACCTCACCCTCCAGCTGGGCAGCGACACGCTCTGGACGCCCTACAATTCCTCGGGCGACATCCTTTTGAAGGACTTTATCTACGAAACCTCCACCGTCCACTACATGCAGCGGCCCGACAGCACCCGCTTCTTCGCCATCCGCACCGGCGAAGGCACACTCAGCCTGAAGGTGCAGCCCCTGCCCGGCACGCAAGGACTGGAGCTGCTCAGCCCCGTAGCCCGGAGCGTGGAGCTGGGCGCAATGCCCGACTTCCTGAACGAGGGCGACGTGGTGCTGGACCTCCAAAACCCCATCGTGGATTTCTCCGTCAGGAACGAAGCGCCCGCCGCCCTTTCGGCCCGTTTCGCCCTGACCGCCTACGACGATGCGGGCAGGCCGCTCTACACCTGCCGCACCGACCCCTTCAGCCTGCCCGCCGCCAGCACCTCCTCCTACTATCTGGCGCAAAGCGTGCCCGCCGCCTGGGACTACTTCACTCAGGGCCGTACCTACGTCCGTGCCGAAGGTCTGAGGCAGCTGGTGAGGAAGGTGCCGCGATACGTGGAGATGACGCTCCTGGAGGCCGCCTGCGCCACTGCGGGCTCCCTGCCCGCCCAGCCCTTCGGCCTCGACTTCCGCTTCCGCCTCTTTGTGCCCTTCGAGGCGGGGCAGGACTTCCGCCTCGTGGCCCGCGACTCCACCAAGGCCCTGACCTTCGACCTGGCCGACTATGCTCGGCTGAACACGGGCGAAGTCGTCGTGCAGGGTCTCGTAGATAACGACGTGCCCCTCCGAGCCAGCGTGTCGGCCAACCTTATGGATGCCGGCGGCCAGGCCCTCGACGGCCTCACCCTCACCGCCGCCAGCGTGCCCCCGCTCGCCCGGAATTACCCCGTAACCCTCCACCTGCAAGCGCAGGGCGGCCACCGCCTGAGCGACTTCATGGACGGCAGCCACGGAGCCCGCCGCTTCGACCACCTGCAGGCCGAGGCACGGCTCACGTCCGACGGCACGTCAGCACCCCTCATCACACTCGGCAGCCGCGTCCGCCTGCACCATGTGCGCATCGGACTGGTGGGCGGCATTACCATCGACGGCAACAAGCGCTAAGGCTATGACACGCATCCTCCACACCCTCCTGCTCTCTGCGGTCGTAGCCGCCGGCACGGCGCAGACCGCCACCACCACATACTTCATGGACGGCATTCCGACGCGCCACACCCTCAATCCGGCCTTCGCCCCCGACGGAAACTACGTCAGTATGCCCCTCCTGGGACAGACGGGCGGCGGCTATTCGGGCAACGTGCGCCTCGACGACTTCATCTATACGCGGCCCGTCAATGGCCAGCTCCGCACCGTAACCTTCCTGCATCCCGGCGTGGCCGCCTCCGACGTGAGTTTCCCCGACCGCACGCGCCTCAACGAGGAGCTCCGCCTGCAAGTCATCGATGCCGGCTTCCGGATGCTCGGCGGCTACAGCACCGTGGGCATCAGCGTGCGGGAGCAGGGCGGCATCAACCTTCCGGGCGAACTCTTCGGCATGATGAAGACGCTCGCCAACAAGGACTACGACCTCGGGCGCGGCGATGCCTGCCTCCAGTCGTGGGCCGAACTGGCCCTGGGGCACAGCCGCCGGCTGAACCCGCACCTCCGTGTGGGCGCAAAGCTGAAGTTGCTGCTCGGGCTGGCTCAGGCCAAGAGCCGGTTCACCGACCTGCGCCTCAACTTGGAAAGTCCCGACCGCTGGACCGTTACGGGGCGCGAGGAACTCCACGTCAGCCGTCAGGGATTCACCTGGGGCGCACCCCGGACGCACACCTACAACACCTCCACCCAGACCTATGAGAGCGTGAATTGGGACAATGTCAGCTGGGGCAACCGGAAGGTGAGCGTGAGCGGCGGCGGCCTGGCCGTCGATTTGGGTGCCGACTACGCCTTCACCGGCACGCTCTCCGGCCTCAGCCTCAGCGCCGCCCTGACCGACCTCGGCTTCCTGCGCTGGGACGACACGCGCCGCGCCTCCAACGAGGGACGGCCCTTCACCTTCGCCGGTTTCCACAACGTGCAGGTGAAAGGCCACGAGGGCGACATCCCCTTCAAGGAACAGTCCGACCAGCTGCTCGACAACCTCGCCCGGTTCTACAACGTCAGCGACCAGGGCAACGCCCACACCCAGACCTCGCTCGGCACCACCCTCAACGTGGGCGTGGCCTACACCCTGCCCGCCTGGAAGCAGCTCACACTCGGCCTGCTCAGCACCACGCGCCTCCAGAGCCGCTACGGATGGAACGAGGAGCGCCTCTCGGCCACGGTGCGACCCCTCACGTGGCTCGAAATCTGCCTGAGCGGAGCCGTGGGCACTGCCGGAAGCTCGTGGGGCGGCGTGCTGAACGTCAAGCCCCGATACGTCAATTTCTACATAGGCTTCGACCGCTACTTCGGACGGCTGGCCAAGCCCTTCGTGCCCCTGGGCAGCGGAGCCAGCGCCTACCTCGGCCTGAACTTCACCTTCGGGCGTTGAAATTAGTCCGCCGATAAGAAAAACTATACCGTAAACCCATAAAAACTATCCTACCGATGATGAAACGCATCCTTATCCTCACCGCCGTCCTGGCTGCCGCCGTGGCCGCCTTCGGACAGTACAAAATCTATCCCGTGCCGCAGAAGCAGACGGCACAGGCGGGTACCGCCCGCCTCACCGCCGCCGTGACCGTCGTGTCCGACGAGGCCATCGACGCGGCCACCAAGGCCCGAGCCCTGGACGTACTCGCCGGCCACGGCCTGACAGGACAGGTGGCCGCCGCACCCGTGGCAGGGCAGAGCACCCTGTACCTCCGCGTGGACCCCTCCGTGGCCGTGGCCAACAAGTTCGACGCCCACCGCGTCGTGCTCGCCGCCACGCCTGACGGCCTTGCCGAGCTGACCGTAACCGGCCAGCACACCGACGCCGCCTTCTACGGCCTCGCCTCCGTGGAGCAGATGCTGGAGCAGGCCCCCGCCGACGCGCTGCCCCAGGTGGTCATCGACGACTACGCCGACCAGCGCCAGCGCGGCATCGTGGAAGGCTACTACGGCTATCCCTACAGCGTGGCCGTGAAGAAAGACCTGATGCGCTACATGATGCGCCTGAAGATGAACACCTACCTCTACGGCGCCAAGTCCGACCCCTACCACTCCTCCAACTGGAAGGAGGCCTATCCCGCCTCCATCACCGAGGAGCAGGAGCGCGGCGGCTGGCTGTCGCAAGACATGGTAAGGGAGCTGGCCGAGGAAAGCCAGCAGACAAAAGTAAACTTCATCTGGGCCATACACCCGGGCAACAACTTCGTAGGCTCCGGCACCGTGGTGAGCGACATCATGGGGAAGTTCAAGCTCATGCACAAGCTCGGCGTGCGCCAGTTCGGCGTATTTGTCGATGACGTAAGCATCCCTTCCACCGAGGCCGACATGAAAACCAACGCCGACCGCCTCACGCAGCTCCAGCAAAGCATCGAGAAAACCTTCAACGCCCCCGGCACGGCCCCGGCCGACACCGTGCGCCCCCTGCACTTCGTGCCGCAAATCTACTGCCGCTCCTTTGCCGGCAGTCAGGATCAGTTTGAGAACTTCTTCAAGGCCCTGTCCGCCACGCCCGACTACATCACCGTCTATACCACCGGCTGGGGCGTGTGGAGCGTGCCCAACGTCAGCGACTTCAACAACACGGCGCAGTATCTGGGCCGCGAGGTGGCCTGGTGGTGGAACTATCCCTGCAACGACAACGCCGATTCGCAGATCTACCCCATGGACATGTACCAGAACTTCGCCGACATGCCCGCCGTCGGCAGCAGCAGCACCCTGCCCGCCTCCATGCAGAACAGGGGCTGCGGCATCGTGAGCAATCCCATGCAGCAGGGCGAAGTGGCCAAGATTCCCCTCTTCTCCGTGGCCGACTACGCCTGGCACTGCGCCGGATTCAAAAACAAGGACAGCTGGGCCGCCTCCTTCCCCTTCGTGATGAGCAACGCCACCTATGCCGAAGCGCTGAAGACCCTCGCCCCCTATCTCACCCTGAACGACCCCTCCGGCGCCTTCACCGCCACCCTCACCCTCTCCTCCGCCCAGAAGAAGGCCGAGCCCCTGCTGGCCGCCTGCCAGACGCTGGAGACGCTGGCCGAAAGCCCCGTGGAGAGCGACCGCCTCTTCTATAACGACGTGCGCCCCTGGCTCATGAAGTTCCACCGCACGCTACAGGCCTATCTGGACCTGCTCCAGACCAAGCAGATGGCCAACACCGACGGCGAAGGCCGCCTCAACGAGGAAAAGTGGCTGGACTACGTGGAGCAGATGGACGTCCTCGACGACATGGCCCAGAGCCCCGACTACGAAGTAACCACCCTCGAAGGCATGGACTACCGCAACGTGGGACACCACCGCGCCAAGCCCGCCGAAAAGTACCTCGGCGCCGCCATAGCCACACTGAAAACTTCCGCCATCAAGGGATTCGTGCCCGCCAAGGCCACGAAGCCCACATTCCTCACCAACACGGACTACAGCGGCACTGCGACCGTGAGCGCCAACACCTACGCCGCCGCCGTGAGCGTCCACGCCTATGAGCCCGGACAGTACGCCGGACTGTCGCTCCCCGAGGCCCGTCTGTGTACCGTCAGCGTGCAGGACACCCTGCTCCAGGGCCGTGAGCTCTGGTGCTCCGCCGACGGCAAGGACTGGCAGACCCTGGCCATCGGCGAGCAGCCCACGCAGCCCGTGCGCCACTTCATCGTGGTCAATTCCTCCTCCGCCAAAAGCTACTTCAAGCTGGCCAAGAGCGTGTTTACCGTAACCGCCACGCCCGACCCCACGATAGCCGGCGTCAAAGTACCCGAGGGCGACGACTACGGCGGCCACGAGGTGAAGTACCTCACCGACGGCGACTACACCACCTGGTTCACCAAAAACCAGAACCAGAAGACGGGCGATGCCTTCATGCTGACGCTCTCCGCCGAAGTGCCCCTGAGCCGCGTCCGCGTGGCCATAGGCACCACCAACGGCGACTACATGAACACGGGCCGCATAGAAATCAGCACCGACCAGAAGACCTGGACGCGCCTCTCACCCGTGGGCAAGACCAAGACCTCCTTCACGCTGAGCGACATGCAGCCCCTCTCTGACGAATCCAAGGTGCTGGACTTCGACGCCAAGGGACAGGCGGCACGCTACATACGCCTCTACAACCAGTCGGCCAACACCGGCAAGTGGCTCCGCCTCTACGAAATAGAGCCCTTCTACGCCGTCACCCTGCCCGAGGCCCAGACCGACAAGGGAGAGGCCCTGCCCCAAGCCACCGACGGACAGGCCGACACCTACGCCGACATCGCCGCGCCCGCCGCCCTCATCTACCGCTTCCAGCAGGCAGGCGAGGCAGAAAGCCTCACGCTGCTCACACAGCACGGCGTGCAGGTCATCACCGCAGGCGAAGGCACCTTCCTGCCCCTGGCCAAGGACTTCACCCTCGCCCCTTCCGACGGCACACTCCGACTCTACGAAGCCTTCACCACGCTGACCCCGAAGACCATCGACGTGGTGGGCATCACCCCCGCCGCCCTCCGGCCCTCAGCCCCTGCCGCCGTGGCCCCTGCCTGCGACCTCCAGGGCCGCACCGTAGTCCCCGGCAAGGCCGCACTGCCCGCCGGCCTCTACATTCAGGGCGGGCGCAAGGTGCTGCGCAGATAACACGTCCGCACGGACCCCCTGCCAGCTGCACGGGCCCTTGACTGCGCCCATTTAGTCCGCCGGAAGTTTCACCCAGTCCGCCGGAAGTTTCACCCAGTCCGCCGATAGTTTCACCCCTCCCTGCCCCTGCACGAAAGCCCCCCTAAAAAGGGGCGCAGGGAAAGGGCCCTTCTCCCCATCCCACAGTGCTTACACAGATTTCACGCCCCTTCTTCCTGCCCCGTCAGCAGCAGATACAGCGCTATGCCGACGAAGCCGAGCACATACAGCGCGAGGTGCTACGCCGCCTCGTCAGTCAGGCCGGGCAGACCGCCTTCGGACGGCAGCACGGCTTCAGCAGCATAAGCTCCTACGAGGATTTTCGCCAGCAGGTGCCCGTGGGCGACTACGAGACGCACAAAGACCTCATCCACCGTATGCGGCAGGGCGAGGCCGACCTCCTCTGGCCGGGACAGTGCCACTGGTTCGCCAAATCGTCCGGCACCACCAACGACCGCTCAAAGTTCATCCCCGTCACGCAGCAGGGCCTGCGCCGCCTCCACTACCGGGGCGGCACCGACGCCGTGGCCCTCTACCTCCAGGGCCGCCCCGACGCACGCCACTTCGACGGACGCTCCCTCATCCTCGGCGGCTCCTTCGACCCCGAAGCCTGCCTGCCCGCGTCCAAGGCCGGCGACCTCAGCGCAGTGCTCATCCAGAACATCAACCCCCTGGTGAACCTCTTCCGGACCCCCTCCAAGGACATAGCCCTCCTCTCCGACTTCGAAGAGAAGCGCGAGCGCATCGCACAGGCCGCCCTGCACCAGGACGTGCGCACCCTCTCCGGCGTGCCCTCGTGGATGATGGCCGTCATCAAGCGCGTCATGGAGCTGGGAGGAAGCGACAACCTCGCCGACATCTGGCCGCGCCTGGAAGTGTTCTGGCACGGCGGCGTGGCCTTCGGCCCCTACAGGGAGCAGTACAGGCAGCTCATACGCTCACCCCGTATGCAGTACATGGAGACCTACAACGCCTCCGAAGGCTTCTTCGGTCTCCAGTCCGACCCCGCCGACCCCGCCATGCTCCTCATGCTGGACTACGACTGCTTCTACGAGTTCCAGGAATGCACCCCGGGAGGAGGAGCAGGCACTGCCGAGCCCGTGCCCGTATGGGAAGTACAGCCCGGCCGCAACTACGCCCTGCTCATCACCACCTCCTGCGGCCTCTGGCGCTACCAGATAGGCGACACGCTGCGCTTCACGCAGGCCCGTCCCTACAAGTTCCTCATCAGCGGACGCACCAAGTGCTTTATCAACGCCTTCGGCGAGGAGCTGATGGTCGATAACGCCGAGCAGGGCCTCCAGACCGCCTGCAAGGCCACCGGATTGCAGGTGAGCGAATACACGGCCGCCCCCGTATTCATGGATGCCGCCGGAAAGTGCCGCCACCAGTGGCTCGTGGAGTTCGCCGCAGCAGCAGGCGAAGCCCCAGGCCCCGCCGCCGTAGCCGACTTCGCCATGAAACTCGACGAGGCCCTGCGCCACATCAACTCCGACTACGACGCCAAGCGCTACCGCGACATCACCCTCCAGCCCCTTGAGGTCAGAGCCGTGCCCCCCGGCACCTTCGACGCATGGCTCAAGGCCCACGGCAAGCTGGGCGGCCAGCACAAAGTGCCCCGCCTGAGCAACGAGCGCCGCATCGTGGAAGAAATACTCGCCATGCTATGAAGAAACTACGCCGGCTCCCGGGCTACCACATAGCCTCATTATACATTATACATTTTACATTATACATCGCCCTCTCCTGCGCCAACCCCGGCAGCGGGCCGGACGGCGGGCCTTACGACGAAACGCCGCCCCGCGTGGTCGGCATGACCGCCCCCGAAAGCGCGGGCAAGGCCGGAAAGGCGGGAACCAAGGTGAGCATACGCTTCTCCGAACCGGTGAAAATCGACAACGCCCAGGAGAAAATCGTGGTCAGCCCGCCGCAGATGGAACCGCCCGAAGTGAACGTGTCGGGCCGCACCGTAACCGTCGAGCTGCTTGACACGCTGAAGCCAGCCACCACCTACACCATCGACTTCGCCGACGCCATCACCGACCAGACCGAGGGCAACCCCCTGGGGCAGTTCACCTATCTCTTCACCACCGGCGAAGTCATCGACACCATGGAAGTGTCCGGCCACGTGCTCTCTGCCGACGGCCTTGAGCCCATGAAAGGCGTGCTCGTGGGCCTCTATCCCGCCGGCGCCCCCGACTCGCTGTTCCACACCCAGCCCATGCAGCGCGTGGGCCGCACCGACGCTTTCGGACACTTCAGCATAAAAGGCGTGGCGCAGGGCCAGTACCGCGTGGTCTGCCTTGAGGACAAAGACCAGGACTTCCGCTTCAGCATGAAGGGCGAGAAGGTGGGGTGGCTCCGCGACCTCATCCAGACATCCTCCCGGCCCGACGTGCGCTACGACACCTGCTGGCGCGACACCGTGCGATGGGACAGCATACGCGTGGTGCCCTACACCCGCTTCCTGCCCGACGACCTCGTCCTCCTCTGCTTCGCCGAAGAGGGCCAGCCCCGCCACTTCCTCAAGGCCAACCGCGAGCACCCCGACCGCCTCAACCTCTTCTTCACCGCACCTTCCGACACGGCGCCCCGCCTCAGTCCGCTCAACTTCCCCGCCGCCGTGCTGCACCTGGAGCACACTGAGGGCTACGACACCCTGACCTACTGGATTGCCGACACCGCCGTGGTCAATCAGGACACCCTGCGCATGACCATCTCCTACGACGAGAGCGACGACTCCACCGGCCTCCGCGCCCTGGCCACCGACACGCTGGAACTCCTGCCGCGCCTCCTCCGCTCACGCCGCCTCAAGATGGAGCAGGAGGAGCACGCCCGCTTCCTCAAGCAACTGGAGCGCCGCCACAAAAAGGGCGACTACTCACAGGAGGAGCCCCCGCTCACCTTCCTCAGCCTGGAAGGCCTTCCCAGCCGCTCGCTCACGCCCATGGCCCAGCCCCTCATCACCTTCTCCGAACCCCTCGACACCCTGCTCACCTCGGGCATACACCTCCTCCTGGGCCCCGACACCCTCCAGGCCGAAGCGCCCTACGAACTCCTGCCCGCCCCGGGACGGCTGCGCAGCTACCTCCTGCGGGCCGAGTGGAGGCCGGGACAGCAGTACGAACTGCGCATCGACTCGGCCTCGGCCATAGGCCTGATGGGCCACCACAACAAACCGGAGGCCAGCCGCTTCCGCATCAGTGCCGACGACGAGTTCGGCACCGTGTTCATCACCGTGCCCGACGCCGACTCCTCCTGCGTGGTGGAGCTCCTCAACGACCGGGGGCAGACGCTGCGCCGGCAGGCCGTCAATCAGGACCTCCGCGCCGAGTTCTACTATGTGCCGCCCGGCACCTACTACTACCGCTGCTTCTTCGACCGCAACGCCGACGGCCGCTGGACCTCAGGCTCCTACGACCAGGGCCGCCAGGCCGAAGAGGTGTTCTACTCGCCCGTGAAGCTGGAAGTCATAGCCAACTTCGACTTCGACCAGACGTGGCTCGTACACTCGCTCCCCCTCACCCGCCAGAAGCCCGACGCACTGCTAAAGACGAAGAACACCAAGGAACGGAAAGCGGGCGGACATGAGAAGAACATCCAGCGCATGAAGGAGAAAAAGCAATGAGCAGGGCCGGGCGAAACTGCCCTATAGACTGCGAAAAACTATCAAGCCACTCAGAAAAACTATACTATACGACAGAAATGACAACTCTTCAACACACCCGACAGGCTGCCATACAGCCCTCTCCACGCAAAGCACAGCCGGCACGGGGCCGGCACGGGTCAGTCACGAGGCCGGCTCAGATACTCATCCTCATCCTGTGCGCCCTCGCCGCGTACTCACCCGCCCGGGCCCAGTGCTCCGCCCCCAACACAGCCTTCCAAAGCGGCGAGACGCTGCAGTACAACCTCTATTTCAACTGGAAGTTCATCTGGGTGAAGGTGGGCACCGCCACCATGAACATCACCACCACCCGCTACAAGGGAGAGCCCGCCTACCGAGCCTACCTCATCACCCGGGGCAACAAGCGGGCCGATGCCCTCTTCATGCTGCGCGACACCCTCACCGCCCACCTCACCGAGGAACTCACGCCCCTCCACTATCGCAAGCACGCCCACGAAGGCAAAAACTTCTACCGCGAGGACGTAACCTACTCCTACCCGCGCGGCACCTGCCGCCTCACGCAGCGCTACTCGCGCAACTTCGCGCCCTGGGAAATACAGGTGTACGAAGATCCGGAGTGCGCCTTCGACATGGTAAGCATGCTCCTCCGCGCACGCTCCTTCGACCCCTCCCACTGGAAGGCGGGCCACCGCGTGGAATTCACCCTGGCCGAAGGACGCAAGTGCCGGCAGGAGGCCATCGTGTTCAAGGGCCGCGACACATTCCAGCAGGAAGGCACCGGCATCCGCTACCGCTGCCTCGTGTTCGCATTCCTCGAAAAAAAGGACGGCGGCAAGGAAAAAGAAATCATGCGATTCTACATCACCGACGACAAGAACCACCTCCCCGTCCGCCTCGACATGAACCTCAACTTCGGCACGGCCAAAGCCTACCTCGCCATGGGAAAAGGCCTCCGTAATCCACAAACATCCATCATAAAGAAAAAGAAATGACCCACCCAACACAAATGAACGCTACACCCCGCATCCTCATCACCGGCGCCTCCGGATTCATCGGCAGCCACCTCGTGGAAGAAGCCCTCAGCCAGGGCATGGAAGTGTGGGCCGCCGTGCGCCCCTCCAGCAGCCGCCGCTGGCTGGCCGACACCCGCATACACTTCATCGAACTCAACCTCGGACACGCCGAGGAACTCCACGAGCAGCTCCTGGCCCACGTCGAAAAGCACGGCCCCTGGAACTACGTCATCCACGCCGCCGGAGCCACGAAATGCAAGGACACCCAGGACTTCTTCCGCATCAACACCGAAGGCACCACCCTGCTGGCACGCACGCTCCTCCAGACGGAAGCCCTCACCGGACGCTTCGTGTTCCTCAGCAGCCTCAGCATAATGGGAGCCCTCCACGAGGACGACTACGCCCCCTTCACCGATGCCGACACGCCGCAGCCCAACACCGCCTACGGACGCTCCAAGCTGAAGGCCGAACAGCGGCTGGCCCAAATCCCAGGCCTCGACTACATCGTCCTGCGCCCCACCGGCGTCTATGGCCCCCGCGAGGTCGATTACAAGATTATGGCACAGACCATACGCCGCCACATCGACTTTGCCGCAGGCTACCGCCGGCAAGTCATCACCTTCATCTACGTCAGCGACGTCGTACAGGCCGCCTTCCTCGCCCTCCGGAAAGGCCAGAGCGGGCAGGCCTACATCCTCTCCGACGGCCAGGACTATTCCTCACGAGCCTTCTCCGACCTCATACAGCAGACACTCGGCACACGCGGCGTGCTCCACCTGAAAGCCCCCCTCTGGGTGTTGCGCCTCGTATGCCGGCTGGGCATAAGCCCCACGCTGAACATGGACAAGTACCACATACTCTCCCAGCGCTCCTGGCGCTGCGACATCACGCCCGCCCGCCGCGACCTCGGCTTCTCCCCCCAGTGGCCCCTGCGGCGCGGCGTGGAAGCCTGCCGAGAGTGGTACAGGGAATAAGTGAACAGTGAAAGAGTGAACACTGAACAACGGACAAAGAACAGTTAAAAGCCAATACGCGAAATCAAAAGCAACTATGAAAAAAGCCCTCCTCCTCCTCGTGGCAGCCTGCGGCCTGAGCGCAACGGCGCTCCAGGCGCAACGGCAGCCCGTCAGCAAGCAAGGCGGCATCAGCCCCGCCCTGCTCCAGCGGCTCCGCGCCGCACAGTCCGGCGACCCTGCACAGAAAGCCCTGCAAGGCGCCCTCGCCGCCAACTCAATCAACGCCCTCGCCGCACGGCCCAACAACCCCGACACACGCTCCACCTGGTTCTCCAACGAAGTCCCCTCCAAGGGCATCACCGACCAGAAGCAGTCAGGCCGGTGCTGGCTCTTCACCGGCCTGAACGTCATGAGAAGCCAGATGATCCGTGAGCAGAAATTGGGCGAGTTCCAGTTCTCGCAGTCCTACTGTTGGTTCTACGACCAGCTGGAAAAGGCCAACCTCTTCCTCCAGGCCGTCATCGACAAAGCCGCCCTGCCCATGAGCGACCAGACCGTCGATTGGCTCTTCCGCAACCCCATCAGCGACGGCGGAACCTTCTGCGGCGTGCAGGACATCGTAGGGAAATACGGCCTCGTGCCTGCCTGCGTGATGCCCGAATCATACAATGCCAACAACACCTCTAAGCTCTCCTCCATCCTCGCCCTGAAGCTGCGCGAGTTCGGCCTGGCCCAGCGCCGCGCCAAGGCTTCGGAGCGGCAGGCACTCAAGGAAAAGCAACTCGCCACCATCTACCGCATCCTCGCCCTCAGCCTCGGCGAGCCGCCCGAGCAGTTCGAGTGGACGCGCACCGACGACAAGGGCCGGCCCGTGGAGACCAAGACCTACACACCCCGGCAGTTCTACCAAGAGTTCATAGGCATAGACCTGGCCAGCACCTACGTCATGCTCATGAACGACCCCTCCCGTCCCTACAACCGCACCTACACCATCGACCTCGACCGCCACAGCTACGACGGACAGCAGTGGACTTACCTCAACGTGCCCATGGACGTCATCAAGGCCGCCGCCGCCAAGAGCATAAAAGACAGCACGATGCTCTACATGAGCTGCGACGTGGGCAAGTTCTACAACAAGGAGTCCGGCGTGCTCTCCCTTCAGAACTACGACTACGGCAGCCTCTTCCAGACCGACTTCCCCATGACCAAGGCCGAGCGCATTCAGACCTACGCCAGCGCCTCGTCGCACGCCATGACGCTCAAGGCCGTCGATCTCAGGGCCGACGGCACCTACGCCAAGTGGATGGTGGAGAACTCCTGGGGCCCGTCGGCCGGCCATAAGGGATGCCTCATCATGACGGACGAGTGGCTGGACGAATACCTGTTCCGCCTCGTGGTGGACCGCAAGTACCTGCCCGCCGACGTGCTCAAACTCACCGGGCAGGAGCCCACGCTCCTCCCCGCCTGGGACCCCCTTTTCCTGGCCGACGAATAGGCCGCAGCAGTCCGCCGCAGGAAACGACAAGTCCGCCGACAGTAATTTCTGTCGGCGGACTTATATTTTCCGGGCCTGCCCGGGCGGAGGCCGGTGTACGGACTACTGGGCCTTTTCCTCCGTCGGTGCAGCCTGTACGGGCTGGGGGGCGGCGGCGCGGTGGCCCTGGAAGCGCCCGGGGCGGCCTTGGAAGGCCTGGTGGGCCGTGGGCTTCACGGGGCGGGCCTGGCCTTTGCGCTGGCCGAAGGATTTGTGGAACTTCTCGGCCTGCTTTTTCTCGATGCGGCTGAGGTGCTCAATCTGGCGCGGGGTGAGGAATTTGAGGTATTCCTTGTAGTATTTCCGGCGTATGTCCAGAGTGGCCTGGCTCAGGGCGAATTGGGCCTCGATGTTGTGTTTGATTTGCTCGTCGCTGAGGCGTTTGGGCTTGCCGCTTTCGTCCTTTTCGGGGTGTATGCGGGCGTGCTTGCGTGCGGCTTCGTGCATTTCGGCGGTGTACTGGCCGTAGAGCGCGGTGAAGCGCTCGGCGTTGGCATCGCTCAGTTCGAGTTCGTTGACGATGCGGTCCACCTGCATGGCGCGGGCTTTCTCAAAGCGTTCGGGGTTCCATTTTTTCTTGCCGTCGGCAAGGGAGGTCGTGGCCATGCACAGGAGCAGGGCTGAGAGGGCGATGAGTCGTGCTTTCATAGGATTTGGGTGTGTTTGGGGGTTGATTGGATGTTTCAGTTGAGGCGGCTGTAGATATTGTTGTCCAGCATGATGCGTCCGTCAATGAGGATGCTGAAGCTGTCTATATCCAGTTCGCCGTCGTATTCGGTGAATATGATGCGTCCCTGCTGCACTTCGTAGCTGAAGGGCTTTTTGTAGGGTGTGTAGCCTTGGGGGGCGTAGGCGGGCACGTCCCACTCGTAGCCTGTGCCGTCGGCGTTGAATTGCATGTAGTCGGTGTCGTCGCCGTCGGGGTGCTGCCAGGTGCCCACGATGTGGCGTGCGGCTTCTTCCACGGTGGTCTGCTTGGTCTGCGGGGTGGGCTGGGGCTTGCTGTCGGGGGCCTGGCCTACGCGGGTGTAGCGGTCGCCGTCGATGATCAGGGTGTTGGCGTCGATGAAGCGGTAGTAGTCGGAATCAATGTCGCCGTCGGCTTCGCGGAATACGATGGTCTGGCCTTGCACGACGTACTGGAAGGGCTTCTTGTAGGGGGTGTAGCCTTGCGAGGCGTAGCGGTCGATTTCCCACTCGTAGCCCGTGCCGTCGGCATTGAACTGGTAGTAGTCCTTGTCGCCGTCGTTGTCCAGGTGCTCCCATACGCCCACGAGGCTTGTGGCTTGGGCGGGTGCGCCTGCAAAGGGGTTGGTGCTTTGCTGGCCGTTGCCTTGGAAGAAGAGGTGGCTGCCTGCCACGTCGTCGTTGTCGCAGGAGGTGCAGGTAGTCATGGAGGCCGTGAGCAGGGTCAGGCCGAGGAGGGTGTGTCTGAGGATGTTCATTGGTCTTTGTGCTTGGATGTTTGGGTTTGTCGTTAGGTTTGTTGTGTCTGTCGGGGGGAGGGTCTGTTTAGTTCTGCCGCTTGTAGGTGTCGTGGTCTATGCGGATTTTGTTTTTGTTTACGATGCGCAGGCTTTCTGCTTCGATGTCGCCGTCGGCTTCCTGGAAGATGATGCGTCCGTTCTGGACTTCATACTTGAAGGGCTTTTTGAGGGGGCGGAACTGTGTGGTTACGTAGCGGGGGGCTTCCCACTCGAAGCCTGTGCCGTCGGCGTTGAATTGCAGGTAGTCGATGTCGTCGCCGTCGTTGTGTGCCCAGGTGCCTACGATTTGGCTGGGGATGTTGCCTTTGGGGGTTTGGGCCGTGAGGGTCTGGCCGAGGCCGAGGCTGAGGAGTGCCAGGGCGAGGAGGATGATGCGGGTTTTCATGTGTGTTGTGTGTTTGAGTTGTTAATGTTTTAGGTTGGTTGTGTTTTGTCGGGCGTAGTAGTCGTCGCCGATTTTGATGAGTCCGTCGTTGGCCTGGCGCACGTGTTCGATGTCGGTGTCGCCGTCGGGCTCGACTATGGTGAGGCGGCCGTCGGCCAGGTTCCAGTAGATGGCTTCGCGGATGGGCGTGAAGCTGGGTACGTCGGTGAGGGGTTCTTCCCACTTGTAGCCTGTGCCGTCGGCGTTGAAGGTGAGGTAGTCGCGGCTGTCGTCGTCGGTGTGGAGCCATGTGCCTGCGAGTGCGGCGGGGTCGTTGACGCGCTTGGTGCAGGAGGTGAGTGCGGCGGTGGTCAGGAGGACGAGTGTCAGGAGGGCGGTGCAGGCGGCGGTATGTTTCATTGTGAGGGTCGGTGTGTGGTGTGTGTGGAGGGTGTGGGTCATACGATTTGGAGGTAGATGTCGCTTTCGAGGAGGTCTTCCTGCGTGTTGATTTCGTCGTCTGGTGTTTGTTCGTCGGTGTCGTAGAGGGCGTGGAGGGTGTCGTCGGCTGCGGATTCGGCGTGCCGTGGCAGGAGGTGTGCGGTGAGTCCTCCCACGAGGAGGAGCATGACGGCTGCGGCGGTGGCTATCCAGGCGTGCCGGCGGTGTGTGTTGGCGGTGTGGAGGGCCTGCATGATGTGTTCTTCGTTCTGTGCGAAGAAGTCGGCGTTGGCTTCGGCGGGCTGTGTGGCGGGCTGTGGCGTGTCGAGGAACTGCTGGATTTGCTGTGCGTTGAAGCGTGTCATGGGTGTGTGTGCTGGCCTTTCGTGGTTTATAGGATGGTGTGTTTTAGTCCGCCGCCGGTTTTTCGGGGTCTATAGGAGGGTTTTTCCTCTCGCCCGGGGTAGTGTGGCGGGGGCTGCGGTGTGCTGTTTAGAGGTTGAGGAGCAGGGCTTTGAGGCGTTCCTTGGCGTGGTGGAAGTTGGCCGTTACGGTTTTGACGTCGGAGAGCAGGTTGTCGGCTATGTCGGCGTAGCTCATGTCCTCGTAGTGGCGCATTGTGAATACGGCTCTTTGGCGCGGCGGCAGTTGGCTGACGGCCTGTCGGAGTGCCTGGTCGAGGGCTTCGTAGTCGGGTGTGTCGTCGGCCGGCGGGTCGATGGTTATGTCGCTGTCGGCGTGGCGTTCCATCAGTCGCAGGGCTTCGTGTGTGGCGATGCGGTGGAGCCAGGCTTTTTCGGCGGCGGGGTCGCGCAGGCTGTCGCGGTGGCGGTAGGCTCGGAGGAATGTTTCCTGCAGGGCGTCCTGTGCGTCTTCGTGGTTGAGCGAGAGGCTGCGCAGGTGGCGGTAGAGGGCTTCCTGGTGGCGGTGTACGAGGTTGCGGAACTGCTGTTCGTCGGCCCGTTCTGCCGCCCGTGTTTTGGGAAAGAGACGGAATGTCATCGGGGGTGTCTCTGCTTATAAGACCCTGCTTGAGGGCAAAAATAAAAAGCGGGGTGCTGTTTTTTTTCGTTTTTTTGGCGCATGGGCCTTTTGGGGGGCGGCGTGCGCCTTATATATAAAAAGGAGTGGCGCTGCGGGATTACTGCAAGATTTTCTGCCCGTCCTGCACGGTGAGGCCCTTGTGGCCGTCCGTGGCCCTGCGTCCGTCGAGCGTGAACGGGGTGGCGCTGCTGCTCGGTGCGGCCTGCGGCGTGCGGATGGCGGTGGCCTCGGTCATGGCCTGTACGAGGGCGGTGCGTGCTGCGTCCATGGCTTCGGTGTCGCACTCACTGTCCTTGGCCACGCTTGCCCGCTCCACGGCAGGAATCAGCAGGGCCCACTGCTCTTCGCCCACGGGCTTCGTGCCGTTGTTCCAGTCGCGCTGGAAGGTTTTGAGGCGCGTCAGCAGGTTTTTCAGGGAAGTGGCTTTTCGGACTTCGAAGGCCAGGCTTTCCTCTATGGCGGCTTCCAAGTTGTCGTAGAGGGTGCGGAGGCGGCTGGCGGGGAGGGAAGGCGTGGCGGCGAGGCAGTCGCCGATGGCCTTTCTGAGGAGCAGGCCGTAGTCGGGACAGGTGCTTGCGGCCTGTACTTCGCGGGCTTGGCGTATGAGGGGGAAGAGGGCGTCGTAGAGGCTGCGTGCGTCGGTGCCCAAATACTTCAGCGACTTCAGGCGCACGAGGTGCCAGTTGGCGCCTTCGCGGTCGTTGCGTGCGCCGAGGCGGAGCGTGCCATCGCTCACGTGGATGCCCTTGACGGTGTAGAGCGTGGGCTCTGTCAGCGTCGTGGTGTTGCGCACGGGTACGTCCACTTCGGCGTCGTTCATATAGAAGTGGGTGCGGCCCGTGGTGCCGTCGGCACAGATTTCGGCGCACTCCCAAGCGGCGCACGAGGCGTTGAAATAGACCTCGGCCTCGTACACGCCCACGGGCAGGCCGGTTACGGTCTGACTGAACGTGCCGTGGTAGAAGTGTCCGGAGGCGTAGTATTCGGCGCAGGTGATGTCGCCTGCCTGGTAGGTGCCGGTGCCGCCCCACGCCGAGGCCGTGTTTTTCACCTTAGCGGTGAAGTCCTGGATTTGGGCACTGAGGGGTAATTGGCCAAGGCCAAGAAGGAAAATGTGAAGGCTGAGAAGCAGATAGTTGCGTTTCATGCTGCGAATTTAAGACATTTCCGCAAACTGGCCAAGCCTTTTGCCCTTTTTCTGCGCCTGAGAGGGCGAGAAGTGCAGCCGGCGGCCTGTCGGGAGGGGGAGTTGCGATGATTTGAAAGCGGACGGCCGGAAGTGGCGCCCCTTCTGGCGGCCACTGTCCTTCCGCCGGCGGCGACTGCGCTACGGACGGCCCCGGACTGCCGCACGGAGGCCCGTGGACTTCAGGCTTTCAGGGCGCAAGCATCGGCGGAGTAGTTTGTCCTACGGTATAGGATGGTGCGTCCTAAAGTATAGACTGCTTTTTGCGGGACTATAGGGTAGTGCGCAGCCAAAGGCAGGAGCCGGCTGCGCACAGGTGGCGCGGCCGGCTCCGGAGTAGGGTGGGGGAGGGAGCGTCGGGCAGACGGCCCTCGGCTTCCGTGCTTAGAAGTTGTCGGTGTGGAGCTCAAAGTAGGCCTTGGGGTGGGCGCACACGGGGCAAATCTCGGGGGCGTTGGTGCCCACTACGATGTGGCCGCAGTTGCGGCACTCCCACACTTTCACCTCGCTCTTCTGGAACACTTCCTGTGCCTCCACGTTGTGCAGCAGGGCGCGGTAGCGCTCCTCGTGGCGCTTCTCGATGGCGGCCACGGCACGGAACTTGGCAGCCAGCACGGGGAAGCCTTCCTTCTCGGCCGTGTCGGCAAAACCGGCGTACATGTCGGTCCACTCATAGTTTTCGCCGGCGGCAGCCTCGGCCAGATTCTCGGCGGTGGACCCTATGCCCTCCAGTTCCTTAAACCAGAGTTTGGCGTGCTCCTTCTCGTTGTCGGCTGTCTTCTGGAAGAGTTCGGCAATCTGCTCGAAGCCTTCTTTCTTGGCCTTGGAGGCAAAATAGGTGTACTTGTTGCGGGCCTGGCTCTCGCCGGCGAATGCGGCTTGCAGGTTCTTCTCTGTCTGTGTACCAGCGTACTTGTTCATGGGTCTGTTGTTTTTTTAGGGGTTAGAATTGGGGTTGTTGTCTGTTTTGGCGGTAGGGACCGTCAGGCGGCATCCTATATATAAATAATGCGTGCGGCCTGAGCGTAATCCGTGTCAAACGTTGCAAAATTACGACTTTTCCCGTAAATTCCAACCTCTTTACGCCTAAAATCGCAATCCTACTGCAAAAAATGCGCATTCACGGCTTACAAAATCGCATTATGTAGTCCAGACGTTTCAGTTCGGCGCGTAATTTGACTTTATTTTGGAATAATTGTAAATTTCCTACCGAATAATTTGTATTGGTTCCAAAAAAGCCGTACTTTTGCACTCGGAAACGCAAAAACTCTCCTCCCGATGAACAATCTCACCTCCCGCTCCACCGCCGCCGGCCAGGGCTGCCGAGCCGCCGCCGCCGACAGGCTGCGCCATTTCGGGGTGAGCGTAACACGCCCCCGCGTGGCCATCATGGAGTACCTTATGGAGCATCACGTCCACCCCACCGTGGAGCAGGTCTATTCAGCCCTCTCGCCAGAGTACCCCAGCCTCTCGCGCACCACGGTGTACAACACGATGAAGATGCTGGCCGAGCATGGGGCCGTAACCCTCCTCACCATCGACGACCGCAACCTCAACATCGACGAGAACACCACCCCCCACGCCCACCTCTACTGCACCCGCTGCCACCGCATCCACGACCTCCCGCTGCAAGGCGTGTCGCCCCTACAGGCCAGCTACGCCTTCACACTCGACGGACACCTCATACAGCAGGTCCACCAGTACTACAAAGGCGTGTGCCGCGAATGTCAGACAGACCTCAACAAAGAACCCTTACTTACAAATAAACAATAATCAATAAACCCTCAAAAAAACACAACTCTTATGAAAACATGGATTTGCCCCGTTTGCGGTTATGTTCACGTAGGTGAGACCGCCCCCGAAAAGTGCCCCCAGTGCAACGTGCCCGGCTCTAAGTTCACCGAAAAGACCGACAACGGCCCCCTCCAGTTCGTAACCGAACACACCATCGGTATAGCCAAGGAAATCCCCGCAGGCGAAAAGGGCGACTTCGTGCGCCAGGGTCTCATCGACCACTTCAACGGTGAGTGCTGCGAGGTAGGCATGTACATCGCCATGAGCCGTCAGGCCGACCGCGAAGGCTACCCCGAAATAGCCGAAGCCTTCAAGCGCTACGCCCTCGAAGAGGCCGAACACGCAGCCCGCTTCGCCGAAATGCTGGGCGAGGTAGTATGGGACACCAAGACTAACGTAGAAAAGCGCATGTGCGCTGAAGAAGGCGCTTGCGCCGGCAAGATGGACATTGCCCGCGTGGCCAAGGAACTCAACCTCGACGCTATTCACGACAGCGTGCACGAGATGGCTAAGGACGAAGCCCGCCACGGTGCCGGCTTCCAGGGCCTCTTCAACCGCTACTTCAAGTAATCCCCTCCCGCCTGCCGCCGCGTTCCGAGCCGCAGCAGGAAGCTACAGGCAAGACAGCCCGCCGTTCCCCTTGAGGGAGCGGCGGGCTGAATGCGTCTGCCGTGGCTGGAAATGCGTCTGCCGTGGCGGGAAATGCGTCTGCCGTGGCTGGAGGCTTCTCCCCTTTCGGTGCTGGAAAGCGGCGGGCACGCGGCGGGCAGTCCGCTCAGGTGCGCCGTCCGAGCAGGGCCAGTCCGGCGGAAAGCAGGAGGACGATGGCTCCGAGGCTGGCGCAGGCCACGGAGCGGCCCATGAGCGTGATGCACTGTATGAAGGGCATACGGGCGGCATTGAAACCGTGTTCCAGCAGAATGAAGTCGGAGCTCACGGCCTGCTGCCGGAAGCCGTTGTATTCGATGAGTTCCGTTTTGTAGAGGCTGTCGAAGGAGTTGTAGCGCAGCACGTAGATAACCAGGGCTATGACTGCGAGCCACACCATGGTGGGGGAGAATACGGTAAGTATCATGCAGGCGGCAATCACGGTGGAGTAGAACACCACGGTGCCCTTTGCGCCCAGGCGGCCGTAGAAGCGGTTCAGGCTGTCGCGTGTGAGGAGGTTGAGCGTTATGCCGACGATGAGAATGTTGGAGAGGAGCAGGGGCGACATGCCGCTTTGCGAGGCGAAGAGGGGGAGCATGTAGTCGAAGAAGCCGAATATCAGGCACGAGGGAAGCAGCACCATGACGGCATAGACCCAGCCGTCGCGCCGCAGGAGGAAGCGCAGCGACTCCAGAATGTCCTGCCAGTAGTGGTCGGTGGGCGGCATGGTGGCGGTCTCTTGCCGGCGGGTGGGGAGGCTCAGGGCGCAAACCACGATGAGCAGGGCGGAGAGCACGAGTATGAAGCTGTAGAGGGCCACGGCGTTGAGGTACTGCACGATGTAGCCGCCCGTCAGGATGGACAGGAGTATGGCGCTGTTGGACACGGTCTGCTTGGTGAGATAGACTTCCCTACGCAAGTCTTTGTCCTTGATGCAGGCTCCCACGGAGTTGCTCAGCACGGACAGTACGTTGCCCAGCGTTACGCCGAGCAGGAACTTGGCTGCGTAGAACAGGCTCACGCTTGAGGTCCACAGGGCCGCGAGTATCATGCCGTAGGCTCCGATGGTGACGGCGGAAGCCAGCAGACCCGTGCGGCGGCTGCCTATGCGGGCGTAGGCCAGCTTGGAGAAGGGTGTCATGACCATACTGCCCAGGGCATTGCAGAGCAGCATGGTGGCCGTTATGCCGGCAATTTCCGTGAATGTTCCGCCGGGGGCGAAGCAGGGAACTACGAACACCAGCACATAGCGGTCGATGTCGCGCAGCCAGCAGAGCAGGGCGCTGAAGGCGGGGTAGAGCGTGCCCTGCGCGTAGGGCAGGCCTTCACGCGTGCGCTTGGCGTAGGAGCGGAGGGAGCTGGCCACGGACTGTCCGAACACCGTCAGCGCATAGCCGGCCACCACCATGATGAGGATGCCGAACAGCACCATCAGGGCACGTTCCAGTTGGTTGGTCAGAAGGGCGTTGCAGGGGTAGAGCGACACCAGCAGGGCGATGCGTTCCCCCTTGCCGTTCTCAATGTAGCGCGAGGAGGCGTAGTAGTCGGCATCGGGCAGGGCGATGCGGCAGATGGCGGTTATCTCCTGTCCGTGAGGCGCATAGCGGCCTATGTGTCCGTCGCTGCCCACGGGCAGGGACTTCATGTTGTCGGCAATCAGGCTGTAGGTGGAGTCGGGCAGGAGGCGCAGCAGGCACAGGAAGTAGTCCCTGTCTCCGTAGATGGCGGCTCGGGAGAATGTGTTCTGCATGGCGGCGAGGCGGCTGCGGTGGTCTTTGCCGGTGGGTTGCAGCATCTTTCCCTGCGGGGTGGGCGTGTAGGCTTCAATCAGGTCGGTGTAGTTGCTTTCCACCACGCTTTCCAGCAGGTTCAGCTGATAGGTCATGCCTTCGCCTATGTACTTCTTGGTCTCGGCGAAGATGTTGAGTGAGTAGAAGGCCACGATGACCAGGCAGAGTCCTACGGCCACGGCTCCTGCGCCCAACGTCTTCAGTCCTACGCGGCGCAATCCACGGTAGAGCAACAGCAGGATGAGCCCGCAGAATGCAAACAGGGCGCACCACCACAGCGTCTGGCCGGCCACGTAGGTCGGTGTGTAGCGGAACTGGGTGTAGGCAGTCGTGCCGTCTTTTCCCTCATTGGCTGATTTTTCCTTCCCAAAGTGATGCAGCGCAGGCTCCTTGCCGCCCGTCAGGCACAGGATGCCTACGGTGTCGCCTGCGGTGCCGATTTGTGGCGTAAACATATAGCCCACGTCTAAGGTGCCCTTGAATTCACGGTCGGCGTTCAGGCTGAAGTAGTGCCACAGCCGTTCCTGCTGTTCGGCTCGGGGCATGGGGCGCAGGCGGGCGCGGGTATAGTCGTAGCACAGGAGGCGGAAGTCCGGGTCAATCAGCAGGAGCTGCGTGCTGTCGGCCAGATGTGTGGCGTAGAGGGTGGGCTTGTCCGTCAGCGTGTGCAGGCGGCGGCGCGTACCCCCTGCGGCATATTCCACCATCTGCGTGCTGCCGCCCTCGGTGCGTAGCGCACAGAGGTGGCCGCCGTGCCAGAACAGGGCGAGGCAGGCGGGGGTGTAGTGCGTGCCTACGGCATAGCTGCATGAGTCCACCACGCCCAGCCGCTGCCCGTCGCTGCCGAAGGCCACGATGGCTTCGTGGGTGATGTGCATTTCGCGGATTGTGGCGATGTTGGCATAGAGCGTGTCGCCGTGGGCATAGAGGGTGGTGGCCATATCGTGGGGATGCTCCGCGTCCTTGATGCAGATGACGCGGCGCAGCTGCATGGCGGTGTCGAGCATGGTGATGTGTTCGCCGTACTGTTCGGCCAGAGCCGTGCCCTGCGTGCCGGATGCGAGGCTCACGGGGCTTTCCAGTTGGTGCTGGAGGGCAAAGGGCTGGGGATGATACTGGCCGATGCCGCTCACGAGTACGGCCACAAGGACAATGATGCCTGCGATGGCCACGAGGTGTTTGCGTTTCATGTGTGGTGGGTTTATGGGGAAAGGGGTTCTTCTTCCTGTTGCTGTTTTTTAGCCGTAGGAGTAGTTTTCAGCAGTCCGCCGACAGTTTTTGCTGTCGGCGGACTTGTTCGGACTGTCGTACAGACTACGCGGTGCTGGACTTTTTTTCTGATTGCGTGCGGTTTGGACGGTTGTGAGGGCCGGGGCTATTGCAGCACCTTCCGCCCCTGCTGTATGTACACGCCGTGGCCGGCGGGCACTGCTCCCAGGCGGAGGCCCTGGAGGTTGAAGAGGGGTGCGTCGGTGTCGGTGTCGCGTCCCACGTGGCCGATGGCGGTGGCTTCGTCGATGCTGATGAGGAGGGGCTGTGCGGGCGTGCCCACCACGTCGTCGGGCAGGAAGCTGATGCGCTGCGGCAGGAGACGCTCGTCGGTGTCGCCCTCGCTCTGCACGGTGATGCGGAGCCGTCCGCCCTGCGTGCCGCCCACGT
>JAGHRT010000044.1 GCA_018066245.1 Candidatus Equimonas faecalis
ATATTTTATATATTATTATTTTGAGCCGAAAAAGGTGCGATTTTCCTTAATGACCTTAATGACAAATGACATAATGACACACGCCGTGTTGTCTTTTCCTGACTTGAAATCCGCCGCATCTTTGATGCTTTGCCGGGCGGCGATTTAGACAAATCGGAAAATCCGGCTATGCGTTCATTTCAGTTGGAAAGAGTAGCGCTTGTCGTATTTCTCACGAACTGTTACCCAAATAATCTTTTTGGCGATGTCGTAGGTGCTGTTGTGCGTAGTGAACCACAGGCCGTCTTCAAGATTGTACTTGCCCGTTTTGGCATATTCCGCGTATGCCGCAACTTCTTTCTGCGGTTTTGCCTCTGCCAGCACTTTTTCCTTTGTCCAGTACTGTAGAGGGTCCTCGTAGTCGTCGTATGTCGGAATTTTAGGTGTGTCGTAGTATTCCGAACACCAGAAAGGATTGACGTTCACGTCGTATGTCTGCGTGTAGCGCACCATTCTCAGCAGGTTCCACATACCTTCCATCGAGTTGCTGCCGGCATAGTTTTTTTCGAGGATGTCGTATCTCTCCATGCCGCACGCGTGCTTGGGGAATTTACCGTCTCTCGCAAATTGGTAGTTGTAGAAGTTGGTCATAATCATTTTGTCCTGCACCGTGTATTTGACTTCCGCACCTTTCTCGCCGGTAAATTCCACAATCACGGTTTCATTGGGGTCGGCTATCATTATATGCCCGTCCCAAGTCGTGGGTATTGGCCTTATGTCGTGGTTTTTGATAAAAGTCTTGGCTTCTTCGATGTTTCCGCAGTTGTCAAGCAGTGCCCGGACGAGGTTCATCACCATGATTTGCGGTGCGCCCTTGTTGGTGTGGTCGTGGGGGCAATCCTTTGTGTCTGCCGCATTGACGACATTGATGTTGCACACCAATCCTGCATCGTTGATGCCGTCCATGGTCATCCAGGGAATGTAGTTGAGCAGAGAGTCGGGCAGGCCTCGCTTGACCATGTCGTTCGTGATGTTGTGGAAACAGGTGTTTGCTACGCCGATGGAGGCGTGCTTGCGCGTGGCCGTGGCTTTGGTCCTTACTACAAATTCACAGATTTCGTTGATGTTGAAGTCCAGATTTCTGCCGTAGAAGTTGCCGTTTCTCACTGCACTGCAGCCGAACATTTGAATCGGGCCATCGTCTGTCAGTGCTATGGCGGGAGCTTCCGTACCGTAGTCGCCGGCTTCGTACTCATAGAGATAATCGGCAATCTTGGTTACGCCGTTCTTTGCCCAATGATTTTCTTCGTCCGAATCGCTGCACGACACGGTCAATACGGCCATGAGCATCAGCATTGAGAATGTGAGTTTTTTCATGTGGTTCATAATTGTTAGAGTTAATAAGGATATTTTGCGGGGCAAAAGTAACAAAAAAATATATATTCGCCAAATTTTCCTAAAAAAAACACAGGTGTCCGGCAAAATTTGTAAGTATTGGTGCCGGGAAAGCTTGAAAGTCCTGAAAGGACGGTATAACGGCATTGAAAAAGCGGTCATTATGTCATTTGTCATTAAGGTCATTAAGGATTTCAGCAGGCAGCACACCTTTGGAGATAGGTAGTGCCTGGACAGTACGACCTCGGGAAGATGCGCTGTGCATTCCGGCAAGGTACTGGCTTCCAGCCAGCTACTTGTCTGCCAGCATAACCGGGCACTCCGTACCCGGTTATTAAGGTAGTGTCTTCCAGACACACAAGCGCAGATTCAAGTTCCTGTTCTGGCTGGAAGCCAGCACCTTATGATTCGCTTGCGCCTGAGGCTTAAGCCGAAGAACCGGCTCCCCGACATTATATAGGTGTCCGGGAAAGCTTGAAAGTCCTGAAAGGACGGTACAACGGAGGGTGGGGCGCAAACCCTACCTCACTCCAGCATCCTTTCCTTAGGGAGCGCTGTAAGTGCGACACGTTTCAAGAAAAGTGATAATTATATCGCACTTACAGGGTGTAATGGTTGCCGTACATACGGCCGCGGCAATGCGTATGTCATCCTCCTTAGGGCGGCGCGTCATCCTACTGTGTGAGTGTCTCCTACCTACGGCGGCGCTCCCTGCGGTCGCTCTGCCGCAGGCTATACAACGTAGGGCTTTCAGCCCAATACTTTTCACCCTCTCATTGTTCACTCTTCACTCTTTCACTGTTCACTCTCTCACGCCCAGCGGAATGAAAAATAAGGGCCGTTTTATTTTGTATTTCGCGCAAAAAACCGTAACTTTGCATAAAATTTCAAATCACACACAAACTAATGAAAAAACTTTTCTTATTTCTTGCCCTTGCGCTGACGGTATGCAGCTCGGCGATGGCAGAGTTTTTGACAAGTGAATCAGCAATAGGTGCAATCGGCACCCTCAATGGCAGGGAGGCGGTGGTCGTTGACCTTGGCGGCAGCATCGGCAAGGTGGCAATCGCCACGAAGAACGTGGGAGCGACGGATGCGGATCCTTACGGAACGCTGTTCTCTACCGTTGCCGGTGCAATGAATTTATATGACCCTGAGACGTACAAGCTGGAAGGCGGATGGTACGTGCCTTCTAATGATGAGCTGACAGCCCTGAAAAGCCTTCTCGCATGGAAAAGCGATAATTCTGCCGTCTATTACAAAAACTATAGCGACTTGCAGTTCCCTCTTAGAAAATCCGGGCAGTCATACTACGGAGAGTACATCACGTCAACCACCAGCGTAAGTGGCACATACACTGATTATGCTTACCTGTATATTGCTTATGCATATAATAAGGGCGAAGGCTTTGGCACTCGGAGCATATCAATGTCGGAAGGACACAACGGAAGCAACCTTGTCATCCGTCCGTTCCATAAGTTGCCTACGAAGAACCAGTGCTTGTTCTACACCTCGTCGGACGGCAATGTGGTAACGCCTCACAATGGTTATTTTAACGCCAGCATTGAGAGCAACGCGTACGAAAACGGTCAGGGCCTAATCACTTTCAGCAAAGATTTGACAATGATAGGGCAAGATGCTTTCAACAATAAAAGCACATTGACTTCAGTAACCTTTCCCGCCTCGCTGAAAACCATTGGAGCGTCTGCCTTCTGCGGATGCAGCCAATTATCATCTTTGACCTTTGCCGAAGACTCGCAATTGGAAACCATAGAGGGTGATGCCTTCAATGGCACAAGTATTTCAGGAGAACTAACCCTTCCCGCCTCGCTGAAAACCATTAAAAGGTATGCCTTCAATGCTACAAATATTACTGCAGTAACCATTCCTGCTTCGGTGACAAGTATTGGAAGCTATGCCTTCAATGGTTGCAGCGGCTTAAAGACATTGACCTTTGCCGAAGGCTCGCAATTGGAAACGATAGGGGACCATGCCTTCAGTGAAACAACAATTTTAGGAGAACTTACCCTGCCTGCTTCGCTGGAAAGTATTGGGGAATATGCCTTCTATGCAACAATGCTTACCGCAGTAACCATACCTGCTTCGGTGAAAAGCATTGGAAGCTGGGCTTTTAACAAATGCAGTGGATTAGCATCATTGACCTTTGCTGAAGGCTCGCAATTGAAAACGATAGGGGGTGATGCCTTCAGTGGTACACTCATTTCAGGAGAACTTACCCTACCTGCTTCGCTGGAAAGTATTGGGGAATATGCCTTTGGCGGTTGTAAACTGACAAACGTCTATATGAGTTCAGAGGATTTGTCGGACATCTCTAATAATGCATTTAATACAGGCGCAGTGATTAATGTTCCCGTAGGATTGTACGAACTATACAAGAGCCATTTTAACAAGAGTCAATTTAATAATAAGGTCAAGGTGGTTCCGTTGAGTGATTGGCAGGAATACACGATAGAACGGATAGAAGCCGCCATGGAGACCGTAAATACATTTTCGGAAACAGACAAGGGCGCCATTGCGGGTTACATCAGCACGATAGAAAGTGCTACGACGTTTGATGAAGCTGCAACCGCCTATTACGCCGCTTTAGACCTTATCGACCGGCAGAAAGCATTTGAGACAAAGGCACAAGAAGCTCTTGGCACCCTCGGCACAAGAAAAGAAGGCCCGGCGATTAAGGTAACGGGAAATGATGGCGAAACCATTATACTGTTCAACGTCGATAAGGTGGAATTCATTGAGATGGAACTCTTCGGTCAAGGCAAGGCTGAAGCTAACGGTATCGGTAAGGTAAGATGGATGCAGCTCTGGAGGGGTGGTCCCAAGTTTGCGGTGTATAACGTAGGCGCCACATCCGCCACAGAATATGGCGGTTACTACTGCTGGGGTAAAAGCAACGATGAAAGTTCCAAACGCACACGAATATATAACGATGGCAGTGAACCTCTCGCCGGCGATACCGACACCGCCACCAAGCTCTGGGGCAACAACTGGCGTATGCCGACAGAAGAAGAATTGGAGGCACTTGCGAATCCCGATAACTGCGATTCGGGATGGACTACTGTTGATGGCGTAACAGGATTTATGTTCACCGGTAAAGGTGATTACAAGAACAACAGCATATTCTTTCCTGCTAACGGATACTATGTCAACGATGTTTCAGGAAATAAGGGCAAAACCGGCGGCTACTGGGCTTCCACGCCGAGAGAAGGCTGGAGTACGAATGCGGCGGAATTGTGGTTCAATTCTATAAAAACGCAAGTTGAGTATGCCAGACGCGACCACGGCTACTGTGTCCGCGCGGTGCTGAACGAAAATAAGCAGAATTAGGCTTTGCCGCTGAGTAAGACATCCTTTGAAACAAATAAAAAAGTAATGAAAAGACTATTTTTGCTTTTTGCCTTGATGCTTACGGTATGCAGCACGGCAAGCGCACAGGCAAAGGAAAGAGCCGTGTTGTTTTCCGGCACGGAGCTGGACGACAGCTATTTGCTGACGGAAAAAGTTTCGGTCGTGTTCAATAAGGAGGGCGAGGCATGCATCTGCCTCGACGGTGTGGAAAAGACGGAGTTTGCACTTGGCGAAACAAACACCTTGACGGCAGAGTTCAAGAATGCCTTCAAGCTCAAGGCCAATCAGGACCCCGACCACCCCGACCGCTACTATTCCACCTTCTACGCCGGCAAGGGAGCGTACAAAGTGCCAGAGGCGGCAAAGGCCTACACCGGCACTATTGAGGACGGCGAGGAGGACGGCATCGGCATCCTCGCCCTCAGCGCCGTGGAAAGTGTCATCCCGTGCGGCGAGGCCGTCGTCGTGCG